>JAFAYW010000349.1 GCA_019240125.1 Alphaproteobacteria bacterium | reverse complement strand
GAGCCGCTTTCGCCGACCAGGGCCATGGTCTCGCCGCGCTTCAGATCGAAGCTGATGTTTTCGAGCGCACGTACAATGCCACTGCGGGTGCGGAATTCCAGGCTCAGTTGATCGACCGCCAGGAGCGGCGTGCGGCCGCGATCGATTCTGACGCCGCGCCGCAGCTCGACGATGGTGCCGGCGTCGTTCACGTGCGCCGCCGCGGGTCGACGATGTCACGCAGCCCGTCGCCCATCAGATTGAAGCAGAACACCGCCGCCATCAGCACCAGGCCGGGAAATAGCGCCACCCACCACTCGCCGGAGATGATGTTGCTGGCACCCTCGGCGACCATGATGCCCCATTCCGGGGTTGGCGGCCGGACACCCAGACCGATAAAGGACAGCCCTGCCGCATTGAGGATCGCATAGCCGAGCGTCAGCGAGATCTGCACCATCATCAGCGGCATCACGTTGGGAAACAGCTGCGTCAGCACGATGCGGGTTTCGCTGTTGCCGCATAGCCGGGCGGCTTCGACAAACCCGGCCTCGCGGCGCACATTGGCCTCGGCGCGCGCCAGCCTGGCGTAAATCGGCAGGTTGATGATCGCGGTGGCGTAGATGATGTTCTCGATGTTGTTGCCGAGCGCCGCGACAATCCCCATCGCCAGCACGAACAGGGGAAAGGCCATGATCGTATCGACGATGCGGCCGACGACGCGGTCAAGCCAGCCGCCGCGGTAGCCGGCCGCCAGACCGGCGATGGTGCCAACTCCAAAGGCCAGCGCCACCGATGACAGGGCGATGCCCATATCGAGCCGGGTGGCCGCGATGATGCGGCTGAAAATGTCACGGCCGAGCTGGTCGGTGCCGAACCAGTGCGCCGGCGAGGGGCCGGCCAGCGCCTGCGCGGTGTTGCTGGCGAGGGGGTCATAGGGCGCGATCGTCGGGCCGAGGATCGCCGCGATGATGAACAGCGCGAACATGCCGAACGAGGCGGCGGTCACCGGGTTCTCGCCCAGCACATAGCGGGCGTGGCGCAGTATCTGGTTCATGCTTCGAGGCGCACCCGCGGGTCGACCAGGCCATAGACCAGATCGATCGCCAGGTTGAGCAGCACGTAGAGCAGCGCCATCGTCAGGACAAAGCCCTGCACCGGCGCATAATCGGAGGCGATCAGCGCCTCGATCGCGTAGGAACCGATACCCGGCCAGGCAAACACCTTCTCGACCAGGACATTCGCGCCGAGCAGGAACGAGAACACCATGCCGAGCGTCGTGATGACCGGCAGCATCGCGTTGCGGAAGGCGTAGACGTAAACGATGCGCATGCGGCTGAGGCCGCTGGCCCGTGCCGTCCGGATGAACTCGCTGCCGAGCGCCGCCAGCATCGAGGCGCGCGTCACCCGCGCCAACGGCGCCAGCGAAAACAGCGCCATGGTAAAGGCAGGCAAGGCCAGTTGACTGAGCGCGGCGGTAAAGGTTTCCCAGTCGCGCGCGATCAGGCTGTCGATCAGGTAAAAGCCGGTCCAGTTCGGTGGTGCGGTGTAGAACACGTCGAGCCGGCCGAGTGGTGCGGGCGCCCAGCCCATCAGGTAATAGAAGATGTAGACCAGCAGCAGACCGGTGAAGAAGGTCGGTAACGACACACCAGCGGTCGCGACAATGCGGCAGCTGTGATCGACCCATGAACCCGGCCGCATGGCCGCCGTGATGCCAAGCGGTAACGCGACCGCCACAGCGAGAAGCAGCCCCAGCAAGGTCAATTCGGCGGAGGCGGGCAGGCGAGTTATCAGCTCATCGATGACCGGCTGCCCGGTGCTCAGCGAGGTGCCGAGATCACCCTGCGCCAGATGCTTCACATAATCGACGAATTGCACCGGCAGGCTGCGGTCGAAGCCGAGTTGGTGACGGACCTCGTCGATCGCCTGCTGCGTCGCCGCCGGCCCCGCGAAATACGCCGCCGGGTCGCCGGGCAGGGCGCGGGTCAGCAGAAACGTGACAATGATCACCCCGATCACGCTCGGCAGGGCGCTGACGAGTCGGCGCAGGACGATCATTCATCCGCTCCTGCGTTCCGGCGAAGAGGAATGTCTGTGCGTCTCCTCATGCCTTGCTCAACTGCCGGTAATCGAGCTGGCGGTGGAACCAATAGCGATAGCCGGTCAGGTTCTTCTGCATCGCCACGTCGAGCGACGGCTGGAATACCGGGATGCGGGGGATTTGCTCGAACGCGATCTTGATAAAGCCGACGACGTCGGTGTCGTATTTCTCTCGATCGGGCTGGAACCGCGCATCGTCGATCAGCTTGTCCATTGCGGGGTCCTGATAGGACACGGTGTTGAAGATCGCGTTCTGTCCGTGGTAGGCCCAGTAGAAGAAATAGTCCGGGAAGTTCAGCCAGCCGCCAAACGCGTTGATCAGGAACGGCAGCGTCTTTTTCGAAAACTCCGCGCGCCAATTGGCACCGGGAATCTTGTTCAGTGTCACTTTGATGCCAATCCGGCCGAGACTTTCCTGCACCAGCACGCCGAGCGGCTCGTTGATCACCGCCGAGCCCAGATCGAACGACAGCGTCGTCTCGAACCCGTCGGCGTGGCCGGCTTCCGCCAATAACGTCTTTGCCTTGGCGATGTCGGTGTTATAGGGGCTTGGTTGCGGCCAGAGCGGTTTTGTCACCTCGGCCGGCCCGCCGAACATCGGGATGCCACGGCCGAACATCACCGCTTCCATGATCTTCTGGTAGGGGATCGCGTAAGCGATGGCTTGGCGCACCTTGGTATTGTCGAACGGCGCCATCTTGGTGTTCATGCCGATATAGATCAGCGCGTTTTCGATCGGCGTGCCGACCACCTTCAGTTTCTTCTCCTGCGCCATCTCCGACACGTCTTTCGGAGGCAGGTCGAACGAGATATCGGCATCGCCGCGTTCCATCAGCGCGCGGCGGTTGCCTGCTGATGGCACCATGCGCCAGATCACCCGCTCCAATTTTGGCAGCGGGCCGGACTTCCAGTCATCATAGCGAAGGTAGATAAGCTCCTGACCCGACGTCCATTTATCGATCTTGAAGGCGCCGCCGCCGGCCTCGTTGTTTTTCAGCCAGTCCATCGCCCACGGGTCCTTGTCCGTGGCATGCTTTTTGGCCAGCTCCGAATTGATGACGATCGGCACCGGGACGCCCAGATCGGGCAGGGTCAGCCTGTCCTTGCGCAGAAAATCGATGCGGAACGTGTTGTCGTCGACAACGACGAACTGTTCCGGCTTCTCAAGCGAGCCGGCCTTCATCTGAAACGTCGGGAAGCCGCCGACCGTCACGGCGCGGTCAAACGACCATTTCACATCCCTGGCGGTGACCGGCGTGCCGTCGTGGAATTTAGCGTTGCGCTTTAGCTTGAAGGTGACCGAGGTCTCGGTGATGTCCCAGCTCTCCGCCAGCTCGGACTCGATCTTGGTGTAATCGTAATGGTCGACCCCATTTTCGTCCGGTTTCGACCCGAACGTCACCAGCCGGTCATAGGTGTTCCACGACGCTTCGTAGCCGGGTCGGTTGGTTCCGACGCCCATGATGTCGAGATTGTTGGGGCCGCTCTCCGACAGCGTCAGCAGGGTCGCGGCGCGCCCCTGAGCGGCCGCAGAGCGAATAAAGGGGGCCGATACCGCAGCAGCGCCGAGCGCGGCCGTCGTGGTTTTGAGAAAATCCCGCCGCCGCATGTTCGACCCGTCCCCCCGCCGGCGTCTCTACCGGCAATCGAACGGCGTCCAGCAACCCGCGTGCCATAAACGCCCTCGCGTTGAACTCTCGCGGTTCTGGCGATGCTCTTGCATATCCAGAGGTGTGTCGGGGCATACAGGGGCGACGATGGTTCGGGGAATGGTGTCCGGTCTCGATTTTGGTTCTTTACGCAGCGCTTACCTGGCCGAGACCACGACACCGCGGGGTGTTGCACGTGAGGTCGTCGAGCGGATCGCGGCGCGCGGTGACGATGGGGTGTGGACTGCCCGTGTCGCGCCTGATGCGCTGATGGCCGAGGCGGCGCGTCTCGAACAGCGTGCTGCCCGCGAGGGGATTGCGGCGCTGCCTCTCTATGGCCTGCCGTTTGCCGTCAAAGACAACATCGACGCCGCGGGTCTGCCCACGACTGCGGCCTGCCCGGATTTTGGGCACATGCCGGCATGCTCGGCGCCCGTGGTCGAGCGGTTACTGGCGGCGGGCGCGCTGCTGGTCGGCAAGACCAATCTCGATCAGTTCGCCACGGGGCTGGTGGGCACCCGCTCGCCATACGGTGTCGCGCGCAACCCGTTCGATGCCGCCTATATTCCCGGCGGGTCGAGCTCCGGCTCGGCGGTCGCGGTCGCGGCGGGGCTGGTGAGCTTTGCGCTCGGCACCGATACGGCGGGGTCGGGCCGGGTGCCGGCATCCTTCAACAATATCGTCGGGCTGAAGCCGAGCCGCGGCCTTATCAGCACGCGGGGCGTCACACCCGCTTGTGCCTCGCTCGATTGCGTCTCGGTTTTCGCGCTGACCGTCGACGATACGTCCGCCGTGCTTGATCTGGCGGCGTGTTACGACCCTGAACAGCCCTATTCGCGGCCGGCTCCCGCCGGGTTTGCCGCGAGCGGCGCGTTGCCATGCCGCTACACGGTTGGTGTCCCGCGCGCGGCGCAGCGCGCGTTTTTCGGCAATCCGGATACCGCCGGTCTGTTTGACGAGGCCATCGCACGCGTCGAGCGCTTGGGCGGCATTCCGGTCGAGATCGACTTTGCGCCGTTCGAGGCGGCGGCGGCTTTCCTTTATCGCGGCCCCTGGCTGGCGGAGCGGCTGGCGGCTATCGCGGCGGCGACCGGCAATCGGCGCGAGCCGCTGCATCCGGTGCTTCGACTGATCGTCGAAGGTGACCCCGGTTATGCCGCCGCCGATGTCTACCGTGCCCAGGAACAGCTGTCGGTGCTCCGGCGACGCACCGCGGCCATCTGGCGCGAGATCGATGTGCTGCTGGTGCCTACCGCCGGCACGATCTACCGCATCGAGGAAATTGCCGCCGACCCGCTGCTGCTCAACGAGAATCTCGGCCGCTACACAAATTTCACCAACCTGCTCGATCTCTCCGGCCTCGCGGTGCCGAGCGGGTTTCAGCACAACGGGTTGCCGTTTGGCGTGACCTTCCTGGCGCCTGCTTTTCACGACCCGCTCCTCGCCGCGATCGGGGCCGCGTTCCAGCGATGCGCCGACTTGCCGCTTGGGGCGACGGGGGCGCGGTTGCCGGCGCGCGCCGCCAGGCCCTCGCAGAGCGCATATCCGTATATTGGGGTGGCGGTCGTCGGCGCGCACCTCTCGGGGGAGCCGCTAAATCCGGAACTGCTGGCGCTCGGGAGCCGGTTCCGCCGCGCCCTCCGAACCTCAGCGGATTACCGTCTTTATGCGCTGCCCGACGGCAAGCGCCCGGGGCTGGTGCGGTTTCCCGGCACGGGAGCACCGATCGAGATCGAGATCTGGGATGTGCCGTCGGAGATGGTTGGCGCATTCCTCGCTGGTATCGCGCCACCCCTTGGACTGGGTAGCATAGCGCTGGAAGATCGCTCGCAAGTCACCGGTTTTGTCTGCGAAGCCTGGGCTACGGAAACCGCCCTCGACATCACCGAATATGGCGGCTGGCGCGCCTATCGTGCGGCTCTGCGTGAGCGGGGTTGAGGCAAACGCAAAACCGGGCTGTACTGCGTCCGATCTAGAAGGGAGAGGGCGCCATGCCGTTTTACGAAAAAGGCGATGTCCGCATTCATTATGAAGAGGCCGGATCGGGCTTTCCGCTGCTGGTGATCCCCGGCGGCGGGTTGAATTCGACGGTCGCCGGGCTCGCGACCCACCCGTTCGACCCGTTCCGCGAATTCAAGGATGAATACCGGGTCATCTCAGCCGATCTGCGCAACGCCAATGGCGGTGAGTCCTCCGGGCCGCTCGACATCGAGCGCACCTGGGACGCCTATACCGACGACCACCTGGGATTGATGGACCATCTTGGCATCAAGAAGTTCCTGGTGCTCGGCTTCTGCATCGGCGGCCCGTTTATCTGGAACCTGCTGAAGCGGGCGCCCGACCGGGTGGTTGCGGGAGTATTGACCCAACCGAGCGGCTTCCGCCCCGAGATGCCCGAGCTGTTCTATCAGAACAACATCAAGGGCTGGGGGCCGCAACTATGCGAGCGGCGCTCCGACCTCTCGATGGCGCAGGTCAGCGACTTCCTTAATTCGATGTACACGGCGAAGGCTGATTTCGTCTTCACGGTCAGCCGCGACTTTGTGCGCTCGTGCAAAACCCCGGTGCTGATCCTGCCTGACGACGTGCCGGCGCACCCCTACAAGGTCGCAATGGAAGCGGCCCTGCTCGCGCCGAACTCGCAGGTCAGCCTTTATCCGTGGAAGGATACGCCGGACAAGATCCCGGTCGCGGTCCGCCACATCAACATGTTCCTGCGCGCCAACACCCCTAAATAGAGGGAGAAATATCCATGCCGTTTTATGAAAAAGGCAATGTCCGGATTCGCTATGAGGAGATCGGCTCCGGCTTTCCGCTGCTGGCGACGCCGGGTGGCGGGTTGAACTCGCGGGTCAGCAACTGGCCGACCGCGGTGTTCAACTCGATGGAAGAGTTCAAGAACGATTTCCGCGTCATCACGATGGACCAGCGCAACGCCAATGCCGGCGAAAGCACTGGTCCAATCCCGGTCGACAAGCCGTGGGACGCCTTCGCCGACGACCAGCTCGGCCTGATGGACCATCTCGGCATCGATAAGTTCGGCTTCATCGGCTACTGCATCGGCGGCCCGTTCGGGCTGAAGCTGATCGAGCGCGCGCCGAACCGGGTCGTGGCGTGCGTCTGCGTCCAGCCGGTCGGCGCCCGCTCGGAAGACCCCGACGTCATGTACCGCCACAGCCTGCACAACTGGGCCGGCGAATTCCGCAAGAACCACCCGGATGTCTCCGAGGCGACGATCGAGAAATACCTGCGGACGATGTGGGGCGCGCAGCCGAACTTCGTGCACAGCGTCACAATGGATTTCGCAAAGACCATCAGGACGCCGATCCTGGTATTGCCCGACGAAACCCCGTCGCATCCCTACCAGACCTCGGTCGAGATCGCCTCCCTATGCCCGAACGCCGAGTTCACAGTATTTCCGTGGCGCGACCCGCCCGACCTCAAGGCCCGCACCATCGACAAGGCGCGCCGCTTCCTGAAGTCGCACGTACCGATGAAGGCAGCGGCTTAACGTACATGGCGGAAGGCGCTGCGCTTTTCCGCCCTACGATGATTTGTTTTGTAGGGCGGAAAAAGCGAAGCGCCTTCCGCCGATCCCTCACGACCGCTCGCCCGCATCAAACTCAGCATCGGTGCTGCCGCCGCGCCAATCATCCGGGTATCGACCCTCGGCGACACACCGGTGAAACGACGAATAGGGCCAATCGCCGGGATGTTCGACAAACCCGTGCTTTACCGGGTTGAAATGGGTGTAATCGACGTGCGCGGCAAAATCGGAGTCGTCGCGGATGGTGTGTTCCCAGTAGCGGCGCTGCCAAATTCCTCGTTCGCCGCGCTTCTCCATCACCGGTGACCGCAGCTCCGTTGACGGCAAGGTCTTCACGAAGGCTTTCTTGATAGCGCGCCAGCGGCTTGGAAAGTCGTCATCGTCCGGTGGCAAGGTCCACACGCAATGCATGTGGTCCGGGAGAACCACCCACGCGTCTATCTCGAACGGCGCGCCGGCACGCACGCGGCGCACCGTATTGCGCAACTGCTCGATGTGGTCGACCAACAGGGTAGAGCGCCGATCACGTAGGGTGGCGGTGAAGAAGTACGTCCCGCCCGATACCCGGTTGCGGCGGTAGTTCGGCACGGCGGAAGGCGCTGCGCTTTTCCGCCCTACGCCGCCTGCCGCTCTGTCGCGGCGGCGCGGAGTACCAGGTCGGCGCCTTTTTCGCCGATCATGATCGAGGGCGCGTTGGTGTTGCCCGAGGTCAGGGTCGGCATTATCGAGGCGTCGGCGACGCGCAAGCCGGCGATGCCGTGCACCCGCAACTCGTTGTCGACCACCGCCATCGGGTCGTTGCCCATTTTGCAGGTGCCGACTGGGTGATAGGTTGTCTCGGCCGCCGCCTTGACCCATTCGATGATCTCGTCATCGGTGGTGCGGTGCGCGCCCGGCGCGTCTTCGGTCACCTGCAACGGCGCCATCGCTGGCGCGGTCATCACGGCGCGCGCGATACGGATCGCTCGCACGGTCAATTCGGCATCGGGGGGCGTCGAGAGGAAATTGAAGTTGATTGCCGGCGGCTTTTGCGCGTCGGCTGATGTGATGTGGATGTGGCCCTTGCTCTCCGGCCGCATCGGGTGGGCGTAGCAGGTGAAGCCGGACACCTTGGCGATGCGCGGCCCTTTCGGTGTCTGCTCGGTCAGCATCGGAACCCAGCCGAGCAGGAGGTCGGGCGCCTCCAGCCCCTCGCGCGAGCAGACAAAGGCGCGCATCGGCGCCCCGACGCTGGCCAGAAACCCCTTGCGGAACGCCGCATAGCGCGCCGCCTGGTACACCATCATCAGCCCGCGCGCCTTGTCGTTAAAGGTGACGCCCTTGGTGCCGACCCGCCAGCGGGTGCGCGGCGCGTAATGGTCGCGCAGGTTCTCGCCCACTCCGGGGAGTGCCTGGGCCACCTCGATGCCGAGCTTCTGCAGCCGCTCCGGCTGGCCGATCCCCGACAATTCCAGCAATTGCGGCGAATTGATCGTGCCGGCACTGATCACCACTTCACGGCCACAACGCGCCTCGCG
>JAFAYW010000339.1 GCA_019240125.1 Alphaproteobacteria bacterium | reverse complement strand
CGCATCTGGTATTGGAGGTTTTTGGCGGAAATGAACAGGTCCACCCCTGCGTATTTCGCCCTACCTGCCGATCGCGGAGCTTTTTCGAGCAATGGCAGGTCTCGATATAATTGCCTCCGGAGTTGTGGAGGGCGGCACGATGACGGGCGGTCAAGTAGTAGCCCTGATCTTTGCCATCTTGCTATTGTTACCCGGCGGCTGCTTTCTGGCCCTGCTCGCCGACCCGCCTGTCCGTGCGTCGGGCGAGGATTACGCGGTGATATTGCCGATCGTGGCGGCGATCCTGTCGGCGTCCGGCTGGCTGTTCTGGGTGGCCGTCCGCCGGCGCCGCTAGACCGGGCCGATCTGCCCTCAAATAACGGTTGAAGAGGAGACGCTGAGATGACCGATCTGCTGGAGAGCGCCGAAAACGGCGTCGTGACGCTGACCCTCAACCGGCCGGAGCGGCTCAACGCGCTGTCGCCGGCGATGACGACGGCGCTGAAGGAGACGCTGGAGCGGCTGGCGACCGACCACGAGGTCGGCTGCATCGTCATCACCGGTGCCGGGCGCGGCTGGTGCGCCGGCGGCGACGTCAAGACGATGGAGTCGCGCGGCCGCGACCAGACCGTCGAAGACCGCACCGAGGGGCTGCGCCGCTCGCACCAATTGCCATTGCTGTTCCGCACCATCCCGAAGGTCATCATCGGCATGATCAACGGCCCGGTGGCGGGCGCCGGGATGGGGCTCGCGCTGGCCTGCGATCTGCGGGTCGCCGCGCGCTCGGCGCGGTTTGGCACGGCGTTCGGCCGGATCGGCTATTCCGGCGATTACGGCGGCTCGTGGAGCCTGACCCGGCTGGTCGGCACCGCCAAGGCGCGCGAAATGTATTTCCTCGCCGATGTGATCGACGCCGAGGAGGCGGGGCGGCTCGGCATCGTCACCCGCGTTGTCGCCGACAATGAGTTGAAGAATGAGACGATGGCTTTGGCGCGGCGCATCGCCGATGGACCGCGCGTCGCGCTCGGCTACATGAAGCGCAACCTGTTCGCCGCCGAGACCGAGGATTTCCAGACCGTGCTCGACCTCGAAGCGGCGCATCAATCGCGCTGCGCCTTCACCGAAGACCACAAGGAGGCCGTTGCCGCCTTCAACGAAAAGCGCAAGCCGGTGTTCAAGGGCCGCTAAGACAATTGTTCGTCGTCCCCGCGAAAGCGAGGACCCAGGAGCCGGCGACGGAGCGGTTCCCCTGGATTCCCGGTTTCGCGGGAACGACGATGAGGGAAAGAGGCAGAAGAATGGCGGGGCTGTATTTTGAGGAATTCTCGGAGGGGCAGGTGTTCGAGCATCCGATGACGCGCACCGTCACCGAGACCGACAACATCCTGTTTACGACGATGACGATGAACCCGCAGCCGCTGCATCTCGATGCCGAGTTCGCCAAATCGACCGAGTTTGGCCGGCCGCTGGTCAACAGCATCTTCACCTTGGGGCTGGTGATCGGCATCAGCGTCGCCGATACGACGCTCGGGACGACGGTCGCTAATCTCGGGATGACCGATGTACGGTTTCCGAAGCCGGTATTTCACGGCGACACGATCCACGTCCGCACGACGATCATCCAGAAACGCATGAGCCGCTCGCGCGGCGATGCCGGCATCGTCGAGTTCGAGCATGTCGGGCTCAACCAGCACGGCGATACCATTGCCATCTGCCGGAGAGCCGGTCTGATGAAGTGCCGTCCGGCGGCATAAATTGCTTACGGAACTCGCGTTTTCACTTGCCCCACGCCGATGATTGCCTCGCCGCTTTGGCGATGACAGCATGACGTCAGAATGAAGCTGGGAGGGCTGCGCCATGAAGTACGATGTCATTTCCGCGGATTGTCATGTCGATCTGATCTGGTTGCCGCCCGACCTGTTCACGACGCAAGCCTCGGCGGCGGTGCGCGATCGCATGCCCTATGTCGTGGAGGGCGCGCGCGGCCCCGAATGGGTCACGAAGAATGGTGCCTCGTTTGGGCTCGACGCGGGTATGGGCTCGGCCGGCCGCAAATACGAGCCGGGCAAAATTCATCGCTCCGACCGCATGGCCTCGACCGGCCTTTACGACGACGAACAACGCAAGGTTCGGCGCCTCACCAACTCCGATCTGCGGCTCAAAGATCAGGACCGCGACGGCGTGCAGGCCGAGGTGCTGTACGGCGTGCTCGGCGCCTCGATGCGCCTCAACGATGACGAGGCAGCCGGCGAAGTGTGCCGTATTTACAATGATTGGCTCGCCGATTTCTGCTCGAAGCACCCCGATCGCTATGCCGGGTTGGCCAACATCCCGAACCACAGCATCGAGGTGGCGGTCGGCGAGATCGAACGGGTGGCGCGGCGCGGCGCCGTCCGCGGCCTCGAGATCGCCCGCAAGCACGATATGCGGCCGCTCTGGGATCCCTGGTGGAACCCGATGTGGGACGCCGCCGCGGCGAGCGGTCTGCCGGTGCATTTCCACACGATCGGCGGCGCCGGCCGGGATTACTCAAAGCTCAGCGGCAAGACCCTATTGGCGGCGCGCGCCTCCGGCATCACCAGCTTTCAGATGCACATGGCCGATGTGCTGATGTCGATCATCTTCGCCGGTGTGTTGGAGCGGCACCCGGACATGAAGATCGTCATCGGCGAGGCCGGCACCGGCTGGATCCCCTACATCCTCGACCGCATGGATGCGGAGTGGGAGGATCAGTTTAAGGAACTCGACCTGACGATGAAGCCGAGCGCCTACTGGTACCGCCAGTGCTACGCGACCTACCAGAGCGACCCCGTCGGAGTGAAGCTGATCGAGGAACTGGGCGAAAACAACATTATGTGGGGTTCGGATTTCCCGCACCCCGACGGCATCTGGCCGGACTCAAAGGAGTACATCCAGAAGGAGCTCGGCCACCTGCCGGAGGCGGTGCGCAAGAAGATCGTCTGCGATAACGCCGCCAAATTGTATCGCTTTGTGAACTGAGGCACGGCCGCCCTTCGCTCCGCGATGCGGGGCAAGGGGCGGCGGGGTATCCCGGTCGCTACAGCTTCTCGACCCCGGCGCGGGCGCAGTCTTCGTCTTCCTGCGAGGTGCCGCCGCCAACGCCGCAGGCGCCGATCACGATGCCGTCGCGCAGGATGGGCACCGCGCCCTGGCCCATGATCATCTCGCCACCCGACGCGGCCGCGATGCCGCGTGGCGTCGGCTGGTCGGCACGCGCCTGCATGTCACCGCTGGAGCGGCCGAAGGCGGCCGAAGCCACCGCTTTTCCCTGGCTGCCATAGGCGCTGGCCCAGATCGCGTTGTCCATGCGCTGGAACGCGACAAGCCGGCCGCCGGCATCGACCACCGCGGCACTGACCTTGATGTTGAGTTGCCGCGCCTTTTCGAGGGCGCCGGTAACGATGCGGTTGGCTTCTTCAAGCGTCAGGCTCATCGAGGCTCTCCGAATGCGAAAACAAAGGGATGAGGAACAACGCGTGGGCTCACTCGCTCTTCTACGAGCGGTTATTCTGACACGGAGTGGAGGCGTTCGGCGGCCTGTTTGCCAGCGAATTAATCAGGTTCATCTCAGCATACCGGCTATGCATCCCTGAACATAGTCGTTGCTTGCCAGCTTTTCCCGGCCATGCCCCAATCGCGACGAAAGCGGCGAGGAAACAGCCGTTATCGTGAATGGGGATGGAAATGGCCGAGAGGAAACCGTCCGCGAAACTGCGGCGCATGCAGTGGGTCGCGATAGCGCTGGTCACGGCCGCGATTGCGCTCAACTACATGGATCGATCCACGCTCGCGATCGGTAATCTCAAAATCCGCGATGAGTTCGGGATCAGTGCAACCGCAATCGGCGCGTTGCAATCCGCCTGGGCGCTTACTTATGGGATTGCGCAACTGCCGTCGGGCTATCTGCTCGACCGGGTCGGGCCCAAGGTTCTGGTCGGCGCGACGATGGTCCTCTGGTCGCTGGCGCAGGCCGCCGGCGGATTTGCCAGCCGTTACACCTGGCTTCTCTGGTCACGCGTTGCGCTGGGCGCCGCGGAAGCGCCGTGCTTTCCCTCGGCAACGCGCTCGACGAGCGACTGGTTCGATATCAAGGATCGCGGCCGGCCGAGCGGACTTTACACCTCTGGCGCCTATATCGGTCCCGCGCTGGCTCCGCCGCTGTTGACCGGGCTCATGCTGGCTTATGGCTGGCGCGTCATGTTTGTGGTGATGGGGGTGGCGGGTGTGGTTGCCGCCGCCGTGTGGTTCCTCGTTTATCGCGACGCCAAAAGCACCGTGCTCGATGCCGAAGACGAGGCCTATCTCGCGCCGAACCGCAACGCAAAATCTTCAGTCTCGGTGCGGCAGTGGACGCATCTGTTTCGCTTCCGTGCGATGTGGGCTCTGATGCTGGGAGCCTTCTGCACGGGTTACATAACCTGGATGTATCAGACCTGGCTGCCGGCCTATCTTGAAATGCAGCAGCATATCAGCATCGCCAAAACAGGGTTTCTCGCCTCCATACCGCTGCTCTGTGCCTTTGCCGGTGCGTTAGTGGGGGGCTGGCTATCGGATTGGTTGGTGGCGCGCGGCGTGGGTTTGGTGGCGAGCCGGCGCTTGCCGCTTATTATTGGGTTAATCGCCTCGGCCGCGTTCACCGGTCTGGCCGCGGCGGCGACCGATGGCACCACCGCAGTTGCTTGTGTATCGGCCTCGATGTTCTGCATGCAGTTCGGCATCACGTGCAAATGGATCCTGGTCACCGCGGTGACGCCGCAGGCTTATTGCGCCTCGGCCGCGAGCAATCAGAATTTCGCCGGGTTCCTCGGTGGCACCTGCTCACCGATCGTGACCGGGTTTATCGTTGACGTGACCGGCTCATTCGTGGTGGCGCTGGCAGTCGGTGCGGTGATCACGCTGATCGGCGCCGCCTTCTTCCAGTTCATGATGACGACAACGATCGACGAAGCCGAACTCGACCGCTATGCGGCCGAGGCTGAGGCGGCGGCTTAGCCCCTAAGAAGCAGGCAGGCTGCGAACCGCCGCTCAGGCGGCGCGGCTGGCGGCGGACCGGCTTTCCTGAGCCATCTCACCGAGCTTCAGCCGCAGAAACGCGGTGACAGCGATTTCTTCGGGGCGCATGCCATCGATGTGCTCCTCAAGATAATCCTGCGTCTGTTCGGCCAGTGATTTGAGCAGCGTGCCATCGAGGTAGCCATCGAGAATTGCGGGGTGGATGTAGCACTTGCGGCAGATTGTCGGCGTGTTACCGAGATGAGTTGCCACCTTTTGCACGGCACCCACGATCGCCTTTTTCTTCTTGGCCTCGGTGTCGAATTGCTCGAACTCGCTCAGGGCCGCGGCGGCGAGGTGCGTCGCCGCCCAGGTGCGGAAATCCTTGGCGGTGATTTCCTCGCCGGCGATCTCGCGCAGGTACTCGTTGACGTCAGCGGAGTCGATGGTGTGCCGTTCGCCCTCGTCGTCGAGATATTGGAACAGCTCGTAGCCGGGAAGGTCGCGGCAATCCTTGACGATCTTGGCGAGGCGGCGATCGGCGATGTCGGTTTCGTGGCGGATGCCGTGCTTGCCCCGGAAGGCGATGTGCAGGTGGCTCCCTTCGACCTCGACATGTCGGTCGCGTAGCGTCGTCAGGCCAAAGCTCTTGTTGGCCTTGGCGTATTCGGTGTTGCCGATGCGGAAGAGGGTCATCTCCATCAGGCGCACAATCGCCGCTAAAACGCGCTCGCGCGGCAGCCCGCGACGTTTGAGATCAGCGTCGACGCGTTCGCGGATCAGCGGCAGGACGCGGGCGAAGATCAGCATCTTGCCGTATTTCGCCTCGTCGCGTATTTCGCGCCAACGGGGATGATAGCGGTATTGCTTGCGGCCGCGAGCATCGCGGCCGGTGGCTTGCAGATGGCCGTTGGCATGCAGACAAATCCAAACATCCGCCCAGGCCGGCGGGATCACCAGCGATCGGATGCGTTTCAGCGTGTCGATGTCACTGACCAGTCCGCCATCCGGCAACTTGTAATCAAAACCGTTATTGGCCTTGTGCCGGGTGATGCCCGGCATCTCGTCGTTGACGTAGCGCAGTTTGGCCTTTTTGGCCGCCGCAACCGGGTCGAGCGTCAGCTCATCCGGGATAACCGCGGGTGTGGTTTCGGTGTTCGTGTGTTGACGCGCAGTGCGCTTCGCCATAGACCCGGCCCTGTTGCTTGTTATCGCGTCAACAACCGCCGATAGCTGGGGTTTCGGGAACGCGATGAAAATCCTGGTGACCGACGACGATCGCGTGGTGCGGGCGGTCATGACCCGCATGCTCGAAGCCTGTGGGCATACAGTGTTGACCGCGGAAAACGGTGAACGTGGGATGGCCGTGTTCCGCAACGCGCAGCCAGATCTGGTGATCACCGATATGGTCATGCCGGAGCAGGAGGGCATCGAGACAATCCGTCTGATCCGGCGAGAACGGCCTGAGGCAAGGATTGTCGCGATGTCGGGCGATGTTCCGGACGCGGAATTCAACATTTTGGCCATCGCGCGCCAGCTCGGCGCCGATGACGCGATCCGCAAACCTATCGCAGCGGCTGATCTGCGGGCGTTGGTCGAACGCTTCGTCGGCGCGGCGCGGTCGCCGTGCTGAGCCGCTGGCGACTGGCCGCGGGCGTTGGCGGGCACATTGCGGTCGCGGCAGGGCTGGTATTACTGTCGGCGGCGGTGTTCCCCAGTTATGGCGAGAAAGCCGTCGTCGTCGCCTCGAAGATCGACACCGAGGGTGCGCTGCTCGGCAACATGATCGCCGATGTAATCGCGGCTAAGGGGCTGCCGGTCGAGCGCAAGCTGCAGCTGGGACCGACCAACATCCTCCGGGCTGCCATAACGGCCGGCCAGATCGATATCTATCCCGAATACACCGGCAACGGCGCGCAGTTCTTTCACCGCGAGACCGATCCGATCTGGAGGGACGCGCACCGCGGGTATGAGGCGGTGAAACAGCTGGACGCTGCCGCCAATCGGTTGACGTGGTTGATACCGGCGCCGGCCAACAACACCTGGGTAATCGCAATCCGCAGCGATCTGCCTTCATTTCCTGCCCGGAAATGTCTCGATGACCTGACGACGTACCTGGCCGGCGGTGGCCGGTTCAAGCTCGCCGCCTCGGCCGAGTTTGTCGAGAGCGCCGCAGCCTTGCCGGCCTTTGAGTCGACCTATGGCTTTCATCTGCGTTCCGACCAGTTGTTGACGCTGTCCGGCGGCAACACGGCGGCGACCCTTCGCGCCGCAGCCGAAGGCACCTCCGGCGTTAACGCGGCGATGGCTTATGGCACGGATGGCGAACTGGCGGCGCTGCGGCTTACCGCGCTGTGCGACGATAAGGGGGCGCAGATCGTCTATGCTCCAGCGCCTGTGGTGCGCGATGCCGTGTTGCGGCAGCATCCCGAGATCGCGGCGGCGCTCAACCCGGTGTTCGCGTCGTTGAGTCTGACGACGCTGCAACAACTTAACGCCAGGATCTCGGTGGCTGGCGAGGATGCTGACGCGGTGGCGCAAGCCTATCTCCAGTCACAGCACTTTCTGCCATGAACGCGGGCGGCGCGACCGTTGCCGATGTCGGCCGCAGCCGGTCCGCATTGCGGCCGCACAATCGCGTATTGCCGTCGTTGCTTGTCGTGGTGGCGATGGCGGCGGGCGCGAGCGGCTTTCTGACGATCGCTCCCAACCGGCTGCTTTCCGGCAAGCCGGTCGGATTGCTGACGGCCACGCCGCTGTTGGGCGGCGTCATCATCGTGCTAGGCGGCTTGCTGCTGGCGGCATCGCTGCTGGCGCCGGCGCCGGGGCGGCATCGCGCGGCTGCGGGCCTGGCCGCGCTGTTGTTGCTGCTGTTGTTATATGCGGCAGGGCAGGGAGCGGCAGCGACAGCGGCGACGCGGCCGCCGCTGTCGCGGGTCTCGCTGGGGCCGGCATTCTGGGTGCTGCTCGGCGCCAGCGGCCTGGCGGTGATCGATGGCTTGCAGCGGGCGCAGGCGGGAGCCGGTGAACGCTTGGCGCTGGCGATCATTGTCGCCGCCGGTGCCTGGCTGCTGGCGCAGAGCGGCAACTTTGAGGCTTTGTCGATCACCCGCGAGTACCATATCCGGCAGGCTCAATTTGCCGGTGCGATTGTGCGCCACGCGGCACTGGTGGCCGCTTCGGTTGGCCCCGCGATCCTGCTCGGTTTCCCCCTGGGCATCGCGGCGGTGCGCCGGCCGCAATGGCAGACGCCGCTGTTTGCCGGGCTCAACCTGTTGCAGACGATCCCGTCAATCGCGCTGTTCGGGCTGCTGCTGGCGCCACTTTCGGCCTTAGCGGTGGCTCTGCCGCTGCTGGGCACACTGGGAGTCGGCGGGGTTGGGCCGGCGCCGGCGATCATCGCGCTGATCCTCTATGCGTTATTACCAGTGGTGCGCAACACGGTGGCTGGGATCGGCGGGGTCGAGGCGGCGGTACTCGACGCGGCACGGGGTCTCGGCATGACGCAGCGGCAGCGTTTCTGGCGGGTCGAGTTGCCGCTGGCCGCGCCGTTATTGCTCGCCGGGTTGCGCATCGTCGTGGTGCAGAGCATCGGGCTGGCGGTGGTCGCGGCGCTGATCGGCGCCGGCGGACTCGGCACCTTTGTGTTCGAAGGGCTCGGACAGTATGCCGTCGATCTCGTCTTGCTGGGGGCGGTGCCGGCGATCCTGCTGGCTCTCACGGCCAATTTCCTGCTGCAACTGCTGATCGCGGTGGTGGCACGATGATCGAGATTGCCGGCGTCACCAAGACCTATGGCGAGCGCCGGGTGGTCGACAATCTGTCGCTGAGTATCCCCGATGGCGCGTTCTGCGTCCTGCTGGGCCCCTCAGGCTGCGGCAAATCCACGACGTTGCGCATGATCAACCGGCTGGTGCCGTTCGACAACGGCACGATCAAGGTGGACGGTGAGGACATCCGGTCTGTGCCGGTTGAGGCATTGCGGCGCCGCATCGGCTACGCGATACAGTCGAACGGGCTGTTTCCGCACTGGACCATCGAGGACAACATCGCGACCGTGCCGCGCCTGTTGAAGTGGGAGCGCCGCCGGGTGCGTGAACGGGTCACCGAGTTGCTGGAATTGCTGCGCCTCGATCCCGGTACCTATCGCGGCAAGTATCCGCATCAGCTCTCGGGGGGCGAACAGCAGCGCGTCGGGGTGGCGCGGGCGCTGGCGGCTGACCCTGCGGTGTTGCTGATGGACGAGCCGTTCGCCGCGATCGACCCGGTCAATCGGGCCGCGTTGCAGGCGGAGTTATTGCGCATCCAGCACGAGACCGGCAAAACAATCGTGTTTGTGACGCATGATATCGAGGAGGCGCTGCGGCTCGCCTCGATCATCGCGGTTCTTGAGCGCGGGCGGCTTGCGCAATCGGGCAGCCCGCTCGACCTCCTGGAGCACCCCGCCAACGATTTTGTCGCCCGGTTCGTCGCGGGGGGTGACGGGGTCAGCCTCAAGCTGCTGTCGCTACGTAAGGTGGGCGAGCGCCTGCGCCACGGCGAGAGCGCGGATGGCGAGGCACTGCCCGAGGACGCATCCCTGCGCGATGCCTTGGGGGCGATGGCGGCACGGCGGGTTGACCGCGTGCCGGTCGCGGCCGCCGATGGCCGGCCGCTTGGGGCGGTCACACTTGCCGATCTGGTGCGCTGATTTATGCGAGGCAGCTTGCCCCTGATTGTCGTGGGGCTGGTGTTTTTTGCCATCATGCTTGGAATGCCCTGGCTTGCTCCGCTGTTCCACTGGGCCTTCCCGCAGGTCGAGCCGCCGGTATTCGGGCGGGCGACGTTTTTCCAACTGTGGCTGTCGCATCTCGGTCTGGTGGCGGCGGCGAGCGGTGCCGCGGCCGTCCTGGCGATCGGGGTGGCGATCGGGGTAACACGGCCAGCCGGCCGCGATTTCCGCCCGATAGTTACAACATTGGCGACGATCGGCCAGACCTTTCCGCCTGCCGCGGTGCTGGCGCTGGCGGTGCCGGCGATCGGGTTTGGGCCGCGTCCGACGCTCGTCGCGCTGTTCCTGTACGGGCTGTTGCCGGTCGTCGAAAACGCCATTGCCGGTTTGGAGGGCATACCGGCTGCGGTGCGCGACGCCGCGGCGGGGATGGGGTTATCGGCCTGGCAGCGACTGCGCGATGTCGAATTGCCCCTGGCAGCGCCCGCAATCCTCAGCGGCGTACGCGTCTCGGTGACGATCGCGATCGGCACTGCGACGATCGGCTCGACGGTCGGTGCACTAACTCTCGGCACGCCGATCTTCGACGGGCTTGCCGCCGACAAGGTGCCGTTCGTCATTCAGGGCGCGGTTCTGGTCGCGCTGTTCGCGATCCTGACCGATCTCGTCTTCGCCCAGGTCGAGCGGCGGTTGCAGCGCCGCCAACGGGCGCCCTAAGCGGCGTCGTCGGTTCCCTCGCTGGGAGCGCCGCTGCCTTTGGCAACCCCGACCATCGCCGGTCGCAGCAGCCGGTCTTGCAGGACATAGCCCGGCTGTAACACCTCAATCACGGTGCCGGCGGCGGCGCCGGGACGCTCCGCCTCGAAGATCGCCTGGTGGAAATTGTGATCGAAGCGCTGGCCCTTCGGGTCGATGCGTTTCAGCCCATGCCGCTCGAAAGCGCCGAGCAACTCGCGCTCGGTGGCGGCGACGCCTTCCAGCATGCCCTTGACACGCGGATCGGTGACCTCTGCCTCCGGCAGCGCTTCGAGCGCCCGCCGCAGATTGTCGGCGGTAGACAGCAGATCCTTGGCAAAGCCGGTCACCGCATATCTCTGTGCATCGTCACGGTCCCGCTGCAGCCGGCGGCGGACATTCTCGGTCTCCGCCAGCGCGCGTAACAGCTGATCCTTGGTCTCGTTCAGTTCGGACTCGATCTGCAGCAGGCGCCGATCGGAGGAGCCCAAGCCGTCATCGCCGGGTTCGCCTGGGTCCATTCCGGTGAAATCGTTGGCTGGCGCGCCCGACGCGCCTGTCATCTCGTCCTTATCGTCGCTCATGCCCTTACCCTATGATCCGCCCTATCATCTTCGCGGTGTAGTCCACCATCGGGATGATGCGGGCATAGTTGATGCGCGTCGGGCCAATGACCCCGATCGCGCCGATTATCTGCTCGCGGCTGTTCTGGTAGGGGGCGATAATGATCGAGCAGCCGGTCACCCCAAACAGGTGGCTCTCGGCGCCGATGAATATCTGCACCCCCTCGGCCTTCTTGCTGGCGTCGAGCAGCCGCAGCACGGTCTCCTTGGTTTCCAGCATCTCGAACAGGGTGCGCAACCGTTCGAGGTCGGCGAGCGCAGTGACATCGCCGAGCAATTTCGACTGGCCGCGCACGATCAGCGCGTTGTTCCCATCGCCCCCTGCCCAGCTCGCCAACCCCATTTCGACGATCTTCGAGGTCAACGCGTCGAGTTGCGCCTTATGCGACCCGACTTCGTCCTCGATATCGGTTTTGGCCTCCTCGATCGTGCGACCAACGAGACGCGCGTTCAGATAATTGCCGGCCGAGATCAGCGTTGCCGGCGGGATGCCAAGCGGCACCTCGATGACGCGGTTCTCAACCATGCCGTCTTCGGTGACCAGCACAACAAGCGCGCGACCGGGCCCGAGGCTGACAAATTCGATGTGCTTGAGCGGCCGCTCCTGTTTCGGAACGACGACCATTCCGGCGCAATGCGACAGCCCGGACAAGGCACTCGTCGCTTCCTCGAGAGCCTGCGACAGGCTTTTTCCGCGAGCGGCGCAGAGGCTTTCAATGTTCTGGCGCTCGGTCTCGGCGAGGTTGCCAATTTCCAGCAGGCCATGAACAAAGAGGCGCAGTCCAGCCTCGGTCGGCAGCCGCCCCGCCGAGGTATGCGGTGAAAATAACAGGCCGGCCTCTTCCAGATCGGCCATGACATTGCGAATTGTCGCCGGCGACAGGTTTTGGCCAAGCAACCGCGACAGTGTGCGGGAGCCGACCGGCTCACCTGTTTGCACATAGGAATCCACGATCAGCCTGAAAATCTCCCGGCTGCGCTCGTTCAACTCGCTGATCGGCGACGGCGCCGACGACTGAACCACGTGCTTTCCCTGCCTCTCCGCTGCCGCCGACATCATGCGAGGTGCCGCGCCACATCGCCAGGGGGCACGCTATTGATGTTCCATGCAACGCCAGCGTCCGCAAAATCTAGGAATGCGGCGAGGCAGCGTCAACACAGGCGTGGTCGCTGAGCGTCTGAGATGGATCTCCGACCGATATACGAATGGCTTGACCGTGCTGCCTCAAATCAGGAACGCTGGCGCAAGACGTACAAAAGATTGGCTGCGGACCCGTGGGACGCAGCCCACAAGGGATTGAACACATGCCCTCGATTGTCGGAACCTGGAAACTGGTCGCGGTCGCGGCGCGTGACAAGGATGGCAAGCCTCTGCCGACGCCCTACGGCGGCAAGCCGCTTGGTCGTGTCATGTTCAACGCGGAAGGCCGCATGATGGCGGTCACCTGCGATGGGCGCACCGAACTGCCGGCCGGCACCCCCCGCGAATACAGTTCGTACTGCGGCAACTATACCTTTGATGGAAGCCGATTGGTGACGTGCGTCGACGCAGCTTCCGATCCAGCGCGAATGGGGACTGAGCAGGTCCGTGGTGTTCGCTTTGAGGGGGACAGAGTGGTGTTGTCGCCGCCACCCCGCCGAAATGCAGTCGGCGAGGAGTACCGCGAATTGACCTGGGAGCGGATCGACTCACGGTAATGTGCGCTCGTCTGTACGAGGTAATGCATCCGGCGGGCTTTACATCCGCTGGATGACCCGCGAAAATACAGGGCTGTCTATGCGGGCGAGTGGGTCCGGGGGGTTGCGACCCTTTCCCCGGGATTGCCCGCTCGCGCGCTCGCAGTAAACTAGGCTGGTATTCGGTCTCCGATGCCAGCCTTTTTTTGTTTGGTAAACACGAAAAGCTTAAAAACGTTACCAGTGACTACCGCTTAGCGCCACCGCAGCCGGGTTTTGCTGCAAGCGGGATATCGTGTTGTGTCAGCTCAGCCGACGATACAGGTCGGTGATCCGTTCGCGATACCGCGCGAACGAGAAAAGCTCGGCTTGATCGTGGCCGCGGCGCACCAGATCGGCACGCAAGCCGTCATCGGCAGAAATTGTTTTGATGGCGCGCGCGATGTCGGCGACATCGTACGGATTGACATAGAGTGCGGCGTCGCCAGCAATCTCTGGAAGTGAAGACACTTTGGAGGTCACGACTGGCGTGTTGAGCTGCATCGCCTCGAGGACCGGCAGCCCGAACCCTTCGTAAAGCGACGGAAACAGGACGGCGCGCGCGCCGCGGATCAACGTCACCAGCATCGGCAGGCTGGCGTACTCGAAATGGTAGACACGGCGCTTTCCGTCGGCGCGGCCTTCGGCACCCAGCTCCTCCAACCGTTTAGACTCGGTGCGATTGCCCCAGCCCCCCGCACCGGTGATCACCAGCGGAATATCGACGGCGGAGAGCATGTAGGCATCGATCAGCCGGGAGACATTTTTCTTTGGCTCCAGCGCGCCGTAGAACAGCAGGTAATCGCGAAACCCCAGCCGGTGCGATCCGGCCAGCTGCTCGGCGATCTCGTCATCTGTGCGCTCGACCAGAGACTTCGGAAACTCGACGGCCTCATAGGTATTGGTGATGCGCGACTCCTCGACCCCGAGCAGCTGCATGATGTCCTGCCGCGAGTTTTCGGAAACCGTTACGATGTGGTCGGCCTCGGCGGCGATCTTGCGCAGCAATTTGTACGTCTGCCGCTTGTTGTCGAGCGTCGTGTAGGGCAGCCGCAATGGCACGAGGTCGTGGATCGTATAGATGTTGCATGCTGCTTTCGCCCGCAGCGGCATCTGGTAGGTGCAGTGCATGATATCGGGCGCCTGCTCGAACATGAGCTCGGCAAAACGGCCGCTCCAGCCATAGTAGCGGCGCGCATTGGAAAACAGGTTTCGCGTCACATAGACACGGTCGTGCAGCGGCAAGCGGCCTTGAAAGTGATCGGTGATGACGGTGCCGCTGAGACTGACCGGCGTCGGCTGAACCCCAAGTGGCAGGCGAAACTGGTCAGCGACGGCGTTCATCACCTCCTTGCGGTAAGGGATGTGGGTCGCCTCGCGAGTGTCGAAGAACGAGATCTCGCGCAACAGCGGATTTTTCGCCGGACGCTGCTGCGAGCTGTAGACGACGCCGATCTCATAGCCGATCTCGCGCGCCACATTGGCCAGCATCCGCGTGTAGGTCGCGATGCCGGTGCCGCGCTCGAGCGACAGGTTCAAACCATCGAAATAAATGCGCCGGCTCATGGGGCGGGGGTGGTTCCTCTCTGGGGGGCCGGCACGCGGCCAAGCGGCGGGCACTATCATCGAGCCGGACCCGTTGTCGAGCGAAAGCGGCGAGAGATGTGTCGGTGGGTGACCCGCGGCGTCAGACGGGATGCGCCACAAAGCGCCGCTGCGGTGCGACGAGCTCGTCTTGAGCAGCGACCAGCGCCAGCTCATAACGGCCGAGCGCCTGGGTTGTTTCGATCACCGCGAAGATCGCCGAGGCGGTGAGCGAGAGCGCGTCATCGAGGCGCGCACCCAGCAACAGATGCGCGAGAAACAGCGCGGCCGTCACATCGCCGCAGCCATTGAGCGTGACCGGGAGACGCGGCGTCTCCACGGCCCAGGCGCCATCCGGCCCCGCCGCGAGCATCGTCAGGCTGTCACCCGCGGTGTCGAGGCTGGTCAGCAGCACGATGCTCGGTCCGGCATCGCGCAGCGCCGCCGCCGCCGCAGCGGCGTCAGCCACTGATGTGATGGAGCGTCCCGTCAGGTACTCCAACTCAAACCGATTCGGGGTCACGATATCGGCCGCAACGAGCGCCGTATCCCGGAAAAATTCGGCGATGCCATCGGTCACATACGAGCCGCTGTCGATATCGCCGATGACCGGGTCGCAGCAAAACAGCGCCTCGGGGTTTGCCGCGCGCACCTGTGCCACGATGTCGAGAAGCACCGGCCCGGTGGCGGCATCGCCGAGATAGCCCGACAGCACTGCATCCACATCGGGCAGAACACCAAGTGCGGCGATGCCATCGAACAATTCGGCCAATTGCGCCGCGGGTACCACCGATCCGCGCCACCGGCCATGCCCGGTGTGGTTGGAAAAAGCCACGGTGTCGAGCGCCCAGGCCTCGCAGCCGAGCCGCTGCAGCGGAAATACCGAAGCGGCATTCCCGACATGGCCGTAGGAAACGCGCGACTGAACCGACAGGACTGTCGGATGGCGATCCATCTCTTTATGCGGTGCTAGATGTGGCGCTCGCGGATGTCGAACACGTTCTTCAGGCTGAGAAAGATGCCCAGCGCACTGGTCAGGACGAGAGCGACGCCGGCGCTGTGCAGGCCGCCATGCGACACCGAAGCGCCGATCACGATGCCGGCAAGAGCGAGTCCGATGAAAACCACGGTGACCGCGACAAGATTGGCCATATCAGCAACCAGCAAGCTGCCGCTCCATCCCGTCGTGCCGGTGTCGAACCAGGCCTTGAGGCGCAGAAACATCAACAGGCACGCGGATACGATCAGGATCAGGCCACAGGTCTGATCGCCCGGCTCGATATCCGCACCGGCAAAGCCGGCCCCGAGCACTGCCGCCGCTCCCAGCACGACAAACTGCGCCCAGAAGGCGAACCATGTGCACAGCGTACTGTCGCGCAAATCCCTTGTGTCGTGACCCATCATGAGTTCGTCTCGCCGGTTCGCCCAGGGGTTGGTATAGCATTACAGGACGGTGAGGTAAGAGCGGCGACGCAGGCAATCCCCGGCCCTCAGCGATGCCCATGCGGATGCAAACGGGTTCCGATACTCCGGATCGAGGCGGTAAAGCTCGCGACAACACCGGGGACCGCGACGCTGGCGCTGCGCAGCATGCGCTGGTGGCGATTGCGCGGGCGCCGCCGGTGCGCCCGGATCTCGGAACGATGCGCCCGATGCGGCGTCGCCTCGACATGCGCCGGGCCGGGATTGCCCGGATCCGGCAGGTTGAGGGCGCAGAGAAGATCAGGGGCCGCAGCGACGCGCTCCGTCATCGGCGCGCCGAGATCGAACAATTTGTGCAGGGTCGCGGGGATCGACGCATGGTCGAACGGATGTGCTGCGCCCGCCGGCGGGCGAATAATGCTGCCCGGCGCGACATAGGGCGAGATGATCAGCGCGGGTACGCGTACGCCGTAGCGGTCGAATTTGAAGTTGTCCGGGTACGGCCCGCCCGGTGCTACGGCGATCGGCGGCGGCACATGGTCGTAACAGCCGCCATGCTCATCATAGGTGATGACCAGCAACGAGCGCTCCCAGCACGGGCTGTTGCGCAGCGCGTTGTACACGGAGGCGATCAGCTGCTCGCCATAAACCAGATTGTGCGGCGGATGCTGGTCGTTCGGGAGCTTCTTGGTGACGATGTTGGCGTAGTAGCGCGGTTCGATAAAGCTGTAATGCGGCAACCGGCCGCAACGCGCGTCGCGGCGGAATTCCGCGTCGTAGAAACAGAAGTTCGTCGGAACCTTGAGCCAGAGGTCGAGCAAGGTCCCGGCTTGCGGCACGTCGTGGAAATATACCTTCCAGCGATAGCCGGCGCGATCCAGACGCCGGAAAATTGTCGGCATCGTTCGCGGCCAGCGATGCGGAAAGCGCGAGCGTTCGTTGTTCACCCAGCCCCCGCTCGTGCCGCAATGCGCGAAATAGCGGTTCGGCCAGGTCTCGCACGGCGCCGAGGCATGCCAGCGGTCCGAGACGCCAAAGGCATGCGCCAGCTCAGTCATGACGGGGATCTGGTCCGGTGTGAAATAATGCATCACCGCGCGCGGATCGTAGGGGCGCTGCGCGGCCGGCTGGTTCATGTAGTTGTCGACAAAGCCTGTCATCGGCGGGATGCCGCAGGGCGTCGTCGTGTCACCGAACAGCTGTGTGGTCATGTCGGTAAACAGCTCACCGGGATCGGGATCCGGGATGCAGACCGCCGCGGGGGTGAGGTCAGGGCTGTTCCAGACGGAAATTTTTTCGATCCCGCCATCCGACCGGTGCCACGGATTCCATTCGCTGCCGTCAAGCCCGTCGAAGCGATCGCTCTTTGGATACAGACTGCCGAGCATGCAGTCGAACGAGCGGTTCTCGAGCATCAGGACGACGACATGCTCAATGTTCGGCATTACAGCCTCTTACCCAACCGTCCCATGTACCGCTGGACCGCAGCAAAGTTCCGCGTATGGCATGCGTCAGTTTGGACGGGTCCGTCCGGCGCCGAACGGCCAGGTGGCGATCGCGGTCATAAAAAAGGCCGGCGGAGGGTACCGCCGGCCGTTACGATGATCGACGCTCCGCCGCGGTGTCAGGCCGCCAGCGCCGTGGCGTGCCGGTGACTGTCGAGTACCTTGAGCCAGTAGGGCGGTGCCTCGTTGGCCATCGCCGAAGCCCGGCCCTCCTCGGATGGCACAAAC
Source organism: Alphaproteobacteria bacterium (assembly GCA_019240125.1). Lineage (GTDB taxonomy): Bacteria > Pseudomonadota > Alphaproteobacteria > ATCC43930 > CGMCC-115725 > DATARH01. The sequence continues at coordinate 81,621 of JAFAYW010000339.1, read as the reverse complement.
GCGCGGATTTTCCGTATGACTTCGTCGACGTCGTGCTGCTCTATCGACTTTGCGACTTCCCAGTGACCGTCCATGCAGAGGAGCGATTTCAAGCGATGCGCGTCGTTGAAGCCGTTGACCAGGTAGTCGAGCTCGGTCCATCCCTCGACCTCTGACAACAGGATCGGATGCTCGAACGGTGTGGTCACGATCTGCTGCGGCCTGAGGTGGTCGTGGTAGAATTTCTTGCCCGGGCCTTCGTTGCCGACTTTCTCCGGCGTCGTGAAGAAGATGTGCCGGGTCGTGACAATGTAGGGAAACCCATCCACCAGCAGCATGCCCCAATGGCCGCCGCCGGCATGCGGGCGCTCCGCATGGTGGTAGGGATAGACAGCGATGACCGCGCCGGACTGTCCAATCGGGAAGTGTTTGGCGCCGGCCGCCTGATCGATCGGCATCCGCCAATCGGCTTCGTTCAACAATAACCCTCGGTCCATCTCGCATTCCTTCTGTTCTGCCTAGGTGCACCGCGTGCACAGCTCAGGATGGCGGTTCCCCCCGGACTTGGTCTGGGTCGACTATCAGCTTTCGGTCTTTGTTCAGCAGTCTTGTTCCGGCCGCCAACAAAGCAAATTCCGGGGGTTATAGCCACCCCAGGCAGCGTGATGATGGCAGCACCCGCTGCATTGCCGCTATGTCTCGATCGTTTTTGCCCTCGGCGCAGCCTCTCGTTGAGGGCTGCGACGCGCGGCGGTGATTGTGCTAGACTGGCACAAACCCATCGAGGGAGGACGCAGTGGGCGACATTCTCGGCATTGGGGTCACGCATTACCCGGGACTCATCCAGACCGACCAGCAGATGGCCGGATTGCTTGAACGTACGCTGAATAGCGAGCAGGTGCCGGTCGAGGCCAAGAACCCGGCTCGCTGGCCAGCGCCGATGCGCCAGGAATGGGCCGATCCGGTGGCGGCCGCCGCCGAGCACCGGCGCCGCCTGGTCGCCGGGTTCCGACAGGTGCGCGAGGCTCTCGATGCGTTCGCGCCGGATTTCGCGCTGATCTGGGGAGACGACCAGTACGAGAATTTCCGCGAGGACGGGGTCCCGTCGTTCTGTGTGTTTCTGCAGCCGGAAATCGAATCGCGCCCCTTCGCCCGCTATAACGTGGGGGCGACTAATGTGTGGGGGGAGGGTAAGGATACCATTATCCGCACTCAGGGCCACTACACCGCGGCCTCCACACTGGCGGCGACATTGATCAAGCAGGATTACGACGTCAGCTACGCCTACCGTATGCGGTACGAAAACGGATTGCCGCACGCCTTTATCAACACCGTTATGTACCTCGATTACGACCGCAAGGGTTTCCCCTATCCGGTCGTTCCGTTCCACGTGAACTGCTATGGCTCATCGGTCATCGCCAAGCGGGGCAGCACGGCACACCTGACCGGCGAGGCCGATCCGAACCTGATCGATCCGCCAGGCCCCAATCCGAGCCGCTGTTTCGACATCGGCGGCGCGGTGGCGCGCATCCTGGCGGATAGCCCGTGGCGGGTCGCTCTGATCGCTTCGTCGAGCTGGTCGCACGCGTTTCTGACGCCCAAGCACCATTATCTCTACCCCGATAATGCCGGCGATCGGGCGCGGTATGACGAGTTGTGCTCCGGCAAGATGACCCGCTGGCGCGATCTCACGACCGCCGAGATCGAGGATGCCGGGCAGCAGGAATTCCTCAACTGGGTGTGCCTCGGCGGGGCAATGCATGCACTCAAACGCGAGCCGGTGATCGTCGATTACGTCGAGAGCTACATCTTCAACTCCGACAAATGCTTCGCGTTGTTCCCGACGGCAAAGGCTGCCTAGAACAGCGATGAACGAGACCGCGGCCGCGCTCCGCAGCACCGAGCCGCGCGTTTACCTCGACTATACCCAGGCCGAGCTCGACGCAGCCTACGACCAGACGGTGTACGAGCCGAACATCCAGCAATTGCGCGACCGCTGGGCCAGCGCCAGTGAACGCACTCGCGCGCGGATCGGCCAACCCGAGCGCCACGCCTATGGTCCGAGCACAATCGAGGCGCTCGACATCTTCCATACCGCCGCGTCGGCTGCGTCGCCGGCCCCGATCTTTGTCTTTATCCATGGCGGGGCGTGGCGCGCGGGTCTTGCCAAAACCTACGCGGCGCCGGCCGAGATGTTCGTGCGTGCCGGCGCGCATTACATCGTGCCAGATTTTGTGTCGGTGCAGGATGCCGATGGCAGCCTGTTCCCGATGGCGGAGCAGGTCTGCCGCGCTATCGCCTGGGTCTATCGCAATGCCGCGAGCTTCGGCGGCGACTCCAATCGCCTGTATCTCGGCGGCCACTCCTCGGGCGCGCACCTGGCGGCGGTGGCGTTGACGACTCATTGGCTGGGAAAATTCGACCTCCCGGCTAACGTCATCAAGGGCGGGATGGTCAGCAGCGGCATGTACGATCTGCACCCGGTGCGGCTGTCTCACCGCTCATCCTACGTTAGCTTCACCGATGAGATGGTCCAGGCGCTCAGCCCGCAGCGGCACATCGCGCGGCTCTCGGCGCCGTTGATTGTGGCGTATGGGACACGTGAGACGCCGGAATTCCAGCGCCAGGCGCGTGACTTTGCCACCGCTGTTGGGGAAGCAGGGAAGCCGGTGGATCTACTGGTCGGGTCGGATTACGCGCATCTCGAGTTGCCAGAGACGTTGTGCAATCCCCATGGGCTGCTCGGCGCCGCGGTTCTGGACCAGATGGGCCTCGCGGCTTCACAGCCCCAGACGGCTGACGCGCGAAACAGTGCCCGCCGAACGCGAACTATCGCGGCGACTGTCGCGTTAAGCTCCATACACAAATCGTATGGGATTACCGTCATGGAACAAGACACCCTGCCGCAGCCGACCACGTCGGCGGCGACCCGCGAAACCGAGCCGGAAGTGCAGGCGGGAATTCTGTCCGGTGACACCAACCCGGAGACCCCAACGGCGATCGAGACCGATCAACGTGACACCCACTCGTTCGGCAGGCTGGCGCTGTGGATTGGAGCTGGCGCGTTACTCGGATACGGCGCCAGCCGGCTCTGGCGCCGCTAGTCCGGCCCTGGGAAGAGAGCCCCGAGCTTTACGCGCTCGGGGCCTTAATCACGCAGATCGCCTTTGGATCGTCGATCCGCAAGACAATGCTCTCGCTGACGAAAAGGTGGTAGTGTACCCCGTCCTGGCTGCTGTATCCCGCCTGCAGGTCCTGCCCGAGGACCAATGTGCCGACACGAGTATCGACCAGCACACCACCTTTGATCGGCGCCTTGTAGATACCGGCGGTGCACAGCCGCCGCAGGTGTTCGACGCCGGTGATTTCGGTCCCGGGAAACAGACGAAAAAGATTGTTGTAGAGCGCCGGCGCCAAGGCCAGCGCGTACGGCCCGCGCAGGCCGCTATTGTCAAGCTGGGTCGCGGCTTCCAGGACATCCTGCAAGGCGCGCTCCGGCGATGTCCAATCGCCGCCGGTGATCTCCTGGTGGCCATCGATCGTCAGCAGGCCGTGCAGGCCGAAACTCGGCGTGCCCTGATAGATCAGCTCTTCCTCGCGATCAGCGACGGCCTCGGCGGCGGACTGTGCCGGGCTGAGGTCGAGCGGCTGGCCATTCTCGACATGCGCCGCAACCCGCCGAATGCTGAGGCGGAAGCTCTTGCGGATCATGGGCAAGGGAATGGCGCGGCCGAGGATGGCACCGGCCTCGTCGGGTCCGGGCTGGCGGCAGTAATCGTCGTTGCCGACTTCGATGGTGGTCAACCCGACCCCGAACGGCCCCTCTAGCTCGAGAAAGCGCCGCCCGGTCAGCTGGTCGCGGGCGCCATTGGCGGCCGCTTCATCGATCGCGCTCCAGATTGCCGGCGGAAAAGGTGCGCTGCCGCGATTGAGCGTATCCATTAGCGGCGCCCCTTCAGCGAGCCGATCGTCGACGAGGGCCGGCTGCTCCCGCCGCCGCCACCACCATCATCACCCCCGCCATGCTCCACGACCTTCTCGATCTTGGTGATTGGCGCGTCGGTAAACAGGTAGGTTTTCAGGTGACCGGCAAAATCGCTGTTACGCCGGCGTATCCACTCCAGCACCATCGCGGCGTGTTCCATTTCCTCGCGCATGTTGTGCAGCAGAATTTCGCGCAATGCCTGATCTTCGCAGTCATCGGCGCGCTGGCGGTACCAGTCGACCGCGTCCAGCTCTTCCTTCAACGATGTGATTGCGTAATGCAGCAGCCGCGATTCCTGCGTCAGTACATCGCGCGGAACGTGCAGGTCCTCACTCGACATCGGATCTTGTCTCCGGCCTTGATTGTCGCGTCGGGCGCGCCGGCGGCGGCCCCGTTCCACGAACGCGATATAGTACCTCCCGATCCGCCTTTCGAGCTTGAAAAGCGGCGAGCGGCCTGGGAATGGTACAGGCATGGCTGAAGCAGTTGGTGCCGGCGAAGCGATCCCGCCCGGACGCGCGTCGGAATTGGTATCGGGCGGCACGCCGGCAACAGGCATGCCTATCGTGGCGGCGGCCGGTCAGCTGATCGCGGAACCGCCGCCCCTGGTCGAGCCGATCGGGTTCGATCCACCGGCCTCCCCACAGTCACCTTCCGTGCCGGCCATCATAGCCCAGCGACCTATGCGGCGGCACTTTCTGGCCCCGGTTGCGCGGGCAGCGGTCGGGGAATCGCGTCCGCTGCCGGATGTCAGATTGCGCCCCGTTGCGCGGTCGCAACTGGCGCCGATCAGCCCCTCCGCGGTCATCGAGCACGATGCGCTCACGACAGCCGCACCCGCGCCGCCACGATCCCGGGCGCCTGCGGAGACGCCCGCACCGGCATCGGTAGCGGCGCCGCAACCAATGGCCGCGCCGACCCCCGCTGCGGGCCACCGCACGCGGCGGCGGCTGGTCGCGGTACTGGCGGTGCTTGGGCTCATCCTGGCGACCGGTGTCGGCATCGTCGTGTTGCGGCCGCAATGGCTCGCGCCGTTGCGCGATCGAGTTCCGCTGCTGGCTCGTGTCGGCACTGGTGGCGAGCCGATGCAGCCGCCGGCCGATCCGTCCGAGCGCTTCGCCTATTTCATGCAGCGCGCCCGCGCTGGCAATCCGCAGGCCGAGCTCGCGGTTGCTGTGCAATACGCCAAAGGCGAGGGGATCTCGCGCGATTATGTGGCCGCGGCCAAGTGGTTCCAGACCGCCGCCGATGCCGGGGTGACGCGGGCTCAGTACGACCTGGGGGTGCTTTATGAACATGGCCGCGGCGTGCCGCTGGATTATACGCAGGCGGTGAACTGGTACCGCCGCGCCGCCGAAGGCAACCACCCGCTGGCGCAGTACAACCTTGCCGTCGCTTATACGAAAGGCGAGGGCGTCACGCGCAATTACTTCGATGCCGCCATGTGGTACGACCGCGCGGCGTTGCAGGGCGTCATCGCCGCGATGGTTAATCTGGCGATCCTCTACGAGCGGGGCGAGGGCGTCGAAGTCTCCAATGCCAATGCCTACGCCTGGTATCGCGCCGCCGCCCGGCGCGGCAGCCAGCCCGCGGCACAACGCGCCGACGAGCTGTTGCAGGCGTTCTCTCCGGCGGACCAGACGCAGGCCGAGGCAAAGACGCGCGAGATTGCGCTATCGATCCGTGACGCGGTCGGCGATGCGGCGCGACGGTCGGAGTCGCCGGATCGCCGGACGGCGCCGACGACATCGTCTACCAACCTGCGATCCGGCTTCGCGAGCGATGTCGGAACAGGCACGGCCGGCGATGGCGCAGACGTTAACCCGTGAGCGGTGCTATTGTTGGGCGAGCCAGGAGGAAGCATGTCGGTAACCAACCAGCCATCGTCACGCCCGGAACAGCAACGGGCCAACGACTACCAGATCATGCACCATGTCGGCGAGTTCACCCGCTCTGCGGCCTATCATACCGGTTCGGTTCTGGGCGGCCTGCTGATGATCATCGTCGCGGTAGCGTCGCTCGCCCTGTTCTGGGTCGTCGCTACGATGCTCGGTGTCATCTAGCGTCTGTAGCGGCGGTCAGCGGCTCAGCAGAATGCGCGAGATCAGATCGGCCGGCCAGAACAGTCCGGCCGAGAATGCCACAGTCAGGTTCGCCGGCGCCCGCCAGGATAGTCCCGATCGAGACCCATCGCGGAGATGCAGGGCCATGTCGGCGAGACCCATCGCGGCGTAGAGCAGCAGCATCGCGGCCCATAATCGGCGATGGCGCGTCGGCCATGAACCTGTAGGGTCGCTCACACCACCCGGATGTTCTTGAATTGCCAGGGGTCCTCGCGGTCGAGGTCTTCGGTGAAGAGGCGTTCGCGGTCGTGGAGCGGTGTCCAGTCGCCGTAAACACCGACGACCTCGCCGAGATAGGGTCCGGCGATCTCCAGAATGCGCGCGAAATCCAGCTCGTCGGGTTCGACGACGCCGCGGTCCGGATGCTCGATTGCCCAGATCACCCCGGCCAGGACGGCTGCGGTGACCTGCAGCGAGGTGGCGTTGTTGTGCGGCGCCACCCGCCGCGCCTCGTCGATATCGAGCCGCGAGCCATACCAGTACACGCCCTTTGATGGCCCCATCAGCAACACGCCGAGTTCGTCGATACCGGTGCTGATCTCGTCCATCATCAGGCGTTTGCGGGATTGCAGTTGCCAGTTCTTGCCGGCCAGTTCATGCAGGCTCAGGACTGCGTCGTCGCACGGATGGTAGGCGTAATGGCAGGTCGGCCGGTAACGGGCCGCGTCGCCCAGGCGTACGGTCAGATAATCGGCGATCGAGATCGACTCGCCATGCGTGATCAGATAGCCGAGATAGGGGCCCTCGAGCGGCGTCCAGCTGCGGACCCGGGTGCTGGCGCCGGGTCGCATCAGGTAGATGGCGGCCTTGCTGCCGAAATCATGTTCGCGGCCATCAGGCGGAATCTGCCGTTCATGGGTCCCCCAGCCGAGTTCCGCCGGTTGCGAGCCCTCACTGAAGAACCCGTCGATTGACCAGGTGTTGACGAACTCGCCGGGTTCCTTTGGCATCGTCGCGACCTGGGTGTCGCGCTCGGCGATGTGGATGACTTTGACCCCGAGCCGCTCGGCGAGCGCTGCCCATCCGGCGCGGTCGGCGGGGATCGGGGCCCCCGGTTGGGCGTCGCGTGCGAGATCGACCAGCGCCTGCTTCACGAAGTGCGAGACAAGGCCCGGGTTGGCGCCATGGGTTATGACCGCCGTGGGGCCGCCCCCACCCTCTTTGCGCAAGGCCAGAGCGCTTTCGCGCAACGCATAATTCGACCGCGCGGCGGGCGGCAGGCTCGGATCGGTATAGCCGCCCGGCCAGGGTTCGATGCAGGTGTCGAGATAGAGCGCTCCGCGCTCGCGGCACAGTTCGATCAGCGCGACGCTCGATACATCAACCGAGACATTGAGGAGGAAGTCGCCGCGTCCCAGCCACTGCTCGAGTACGGGGCGATAATTGTCGCGGGTAAGGGCCGTCTCGACAAAGCGCACGCCGTACTCTGAGGCCACCGCCTCGCCGCGCAATTCGGCAGTGACGACGACAATCTGCTCCGGACGCATGTCGATATGCCGCAGCAGCAGCGGCAACACTCCCTGGCCGATACTGCCGAAGCCGACCATGACCAGGCGGCCGCCAAAGGCGAGGTATTTGATATCGCTCATGATGGGTACCGGTTGGGAAAAGGCGGCGAAGCGCTACGGGGCGGGCCGCGCAATGTCAAGGCACGGTCGCGGCGAAAACACGGCCATTTTTTCGCCACCCCGAAGGATTGCAATGGCCGCGAACTCGGATAGTGTGCCGAGGCCCTGCAAAGTTCTTTGCGGGGCTCCCCACGGAGATTGGTGGTAAATGCGTAAATGGGCATTGACGGTGGCCGCTGTCGCGTTGCTGGCGCCCGGCGCGGCACTGCCGCAGGCGAAAAGCGGCGACACTGGTATCTACGAGCAGCTCAACCTCTTTGGCGAGGCCTTCGAGCGCATCCGCCACGATGCGGTAGAGCCGGTCGGTGACAATAAGCTGGTCGAAACCGCGATCACCGGCATGTTGACCAGTCTCGACCCGCATTCCGAATACCTGACCGAAGACGCCTACAAGGCGATGCAGAATAAGGCGCCCAATCAGGGGGCTTCGACCGGTTTGGTGGCAACCTCAGATGGCGGCCAATTCAAGGTCGTGTCGCCGCTCGACGGTTCGTCGGCGGCCAGTGCCGGCATCAAGCCCGGTGACAGCATTTTCAGCATCGACAAGCAGCCGACCTTTGACATGACCTTGTCGGAGGTCGAGCAGAAACTGCGCGGACCTGCCGGCAGTGAAGTTGCCTTGGTACTGCGCCGCAGCGGCACCTCTGGCCCGATCGACGTCAAGCTGAAGCGGTCGGACGACAAGACCCAATCCGTCGCCTCGCATCTCGAAGGCGGCGATGTGGGATATCTCCGCATCGCCGATTTCGACGACACCACAGCCAACGCTATCTCCAACGCCGTCAAGGATTTACGGCAGCAGAGCGGTGGCAAGATGATCGGGCTGGTGGTCGATCTGCGCAACAATCCGGGCGGCAATTTCGACGCCGCGGTTGCGTCGGCCGACGACTTTATCGACAAGGGCGATATCGCAGTCGTCAAGAGCCGCAAGGCGGACGCGAAGAAGATCGCCGCGACGCCCGGTGACATCGCCAATGGCCAGCCGATCGTCGCTCTGGTCAATGGCGGGACCGCCCGAGAGGCCGAATTGATGGCCGGCGCCATGCAGGATAATCGCCGTGCTGTGCTGCTCGGCGGCAAGACTTTCGGCGAAAGCGGCATCGAGACGATCATCCCGGTACCGGGCAACGGCGCCATCCGGTTGACCACCGCTCGCTATCAGACGCCGAGCGGGCGCACGATCCAGGGCAAGGGGCTGGAACCCGACCTGACGGTCTCGCCGCTCAAGCTCGAAAAAGTCACCCAGGCCGATCGCCTGCGCGAGGCGGATTTGCGCGGCGCGTTGAAAAACCCCGATGCCGTGCCGCCGGCGCCAAACGCGGCGCCGAAGGACCCAACACCGCCGAAGCAGGCGGATGTGACCGCGACGCCGCCGAAGGGCGACCAGCCAACGGTTGCCACCGAGGATATCGGCACGCCGAGCGACGAGCAACTGAGTGAGGCGATTGACGTCTTGCGCGGCTTGGGCTTGGCCAGCGGCCGAACTGCCTCGCGCTGACGGGGCTGGTGGGAGCGGGTTGGTGCCAGAGCGGATGCGCTTTATCGATATGACCGGGAAGGGTGGTCCCGAGGTGCTCGCTGCGACCGAGGGTCCGGTGCCGACCCCCGGCGCAGGGGAGGTGCTGATCCGTGTCACGGCGGCCGGGGTCAATCGGCCGGATTTGTTGCAGCGCTCGGGCAGCTATCCGCCGCCGCCGGGCGCTTCCCCGGTGCTTGGTCTGGAGGTTTCCGGCACGGTCGCGGCGCTGGGCGAGGGCGCGACGGGATGGCACGTGGGTGACGAACTCTGTGCCCTGACCCCCGGCGGTGGCTATGCCGAGTATGCGGTGGCGCCTGCCTCGCATTGCCTGCCACTGCCGAAGGGGTTGTCACTGGTCGACGCGGCGGCGCTGCCGGAGACATTTTTTACCGTCTGGACCAATGTTTTCGATCGCGGCCGCCTCACCGCTGGCGAGAGTTTTCTGGTGCATGGCGGCACCAGCGGCATCGGTACGACGGCCATCCAGCTTGCCAAGGCGTTCGGAGCGCGGGTATTCGCAACCGCCGGCAGCCCCGAGAAATGCGCGGTATGCCGCGATCTTGGTGCCGATGTCGCGATCGACTACAGGGCAGAAGACTTCGCGGCGGTCGTCAAGGACAAGACGGAGGGCAAGGGCGTCGATGTCATCCTCGACATGGTCGGCGGCTCCTACATAGAAAAAAACCTGCGCTCGCTCGCGGTCGAGGGGCGGCTGGTGCAGATCGCCTTCCTGCAGGGCAGCAAGGTTACTCTGGATCTGGTGCATCTGATGATGCGGCGCCAGACGATTACCGGCTCGACCTTGCGGCCGCGCTCGGTCGCCGACAAGGCGGCGATGGCTAAGGCGCTGCGCGACAGGGTGTGGCCGCTGATCGAGGCGAAGACGGTGCGGCCGGTGATCGACCGCACCTTTCCGCTCGCCGAGGCAGTCGAAGCGCACCGGCTGATGGAGACCAGCCAGCACATCGGCAAGATCGTACTCGTCGTCAACTGAGTTTTCCGGAAGGGGCAGAACATGCGGTTTCTCGTGCTCGGGGCCGGTGCGGTAGGCGGCTATTTCGGCGGCCGTCTCGCGCAGGCCGGTCGCGACGTGACTTTTCTGGTGCGCGGCCCGCGTGGCAATGCGTTGACGGAGCATGGACTGACCGTGGAAAGCCCACTCGGCGACTTCACGGTGCCGGTGCAGGTGGCGACCGCGGACCGGGTAGGCGGCCCCTACGATGTCGTGATCCTGACCTCGAAACATTACGGCCTCGACGACGCGATCGAAGCGATCCGCCCCGGCGTCGGTCCGAGCACGGCGGTATTGCCGCTGCTCAACGGTCTGGTGCATCTCGACAAACTGGCCGCTGCGTTCGGCCGCGCGAAGATCCTCGGCGGCGTCGCCTATGTCGGCGCCAGCCTGCAGCCGAATGGCAGTATCAAGCACCACAACCGCCTCTCCGGGATCACCCACGGTGAACTCGATGGCGGTGTCAGTGAGCGCACCCACGCGATCGAACAGCAATTCGCCAGCACTCCAGTCAGCGCGCCGGCGAGCGACGACGTCATGCTCGAAATGTGGGAGAAGTTTGTGATGATCACCGCGATGGCGGGCATGAACTGCCTGCTGCGTGGCACGATCGGCGAGATCGCGGCGACTACCGATGGCGCCCGGCTGGTCGTCGACGCCCTGGGCGAATGCCAGGCCGTCGCGGAGGCAGCCGGCTTCTCGCCACGCCCGCAAAGCCGCGAGCGTGTGCAAACGATGCTCACCGAACGCGGCAGCGTCAACAGCGCCTCGATGCGGCATGATCTCGAACACGGCAATCGCACCGAGGCTGAAGCCATAATCGGCGACATGATCCGCCGAGCCGAAAGTCTCGATGTAAAAGCGCCGCTGTTACGCGCCGCCTACACCGCCCTCCAGATTCACGAAAACCGCCTCGCCGGCCGCACCTGAAGCGAGCAAATTCCATAAGGTCGTCGTTACCGCGAAAGCGGGAACCTAACGTTCAGTGAATCCGTGGGCTGCCCGTTGGTCCCTGCTTCCGCGAGGACGACAGCCTTAACGGGACCGGCTTAGATGAGCAGAGCCGACAGCACCGCGTTGAGCCGCTGGCGGCCCGCGGGAGTAGCGGTGAGACATTCCGCATCGAGCGTCAGAAAGCCACCCTCGATGAGACGTGGGAGGGTGGCGGCGAACATACGTTCGGTCGATTGCTGCGCCAACCCTTCCAGGCGGTCGCGCGAGATGCCCTCGCGCAGGCGTAGCCCCATCATCACCATCTCTTCGATCGCGTTTTCTCTCGGGACCGGCAAGGCTTCGTCGAGCGCGGTACCGGTGGCCTCGATCTGCGACAGCCAAGTTTCGGGGGTGCGGCGCTGGCGGGTGGCGATCTTGCCGCCGTCCCGCGTTACCCGGCCATGCGCGCCCGGGCCGATGCCGAGGTAATCGTCGTAGCGCCAATAGACGAGGTTGTGCCGGCATTCGGCCCCGGGACGCGCGTGATTGGAGATTTCGTAGGCCGGCAACCCGGCCGCGATCAGCCGCCCCTGTGTTGCCTCGAACAAGGCAGCCCCGGTATCTTCATCGGGCATCTTGAGTTCGCCACGAGCGTAGCGGGCGCCAAAACCGGTCCTCGCCTCGATTGTCAGCTGGTAAAGGGACAGGTGTTCGCCGGCGAGGCGCAGCGCCTCGTCCAATTCGTTCATCCACGCATCGAGGTCCTGGTCCGGCCGCGCGTAGATCAGATCGAACGAATAGCGCGGAAAGGTGCTGCTGGCCGCAGCAATCGCGTCGAGGGCCTGAACCCGGTCATGCGCCCGCCCCAGAAAACGCAATGCTGCGGGGTAGAGCGATTGTATGCCGAGGGATAGTCGATTGACCCCCGCCGCCGCGAAACCTGCGAACCGCGCTGCATCTGCCGAATTTGGGTTGGCCTCAAGCGTTACTTCCAGGTCGGGCGCCGTCGACCACAGTTCCCTGACGCGCGCGATGAGCGCCGCCACCGTTTCGGGCGGCATCAGCGACGGCGTGCCGCCGCCAAAAAAGATCGACACCACCTCGCGATCGGCCGCGGTTTCGGCCTGACGCTCCAGATCGGTCAGCAGCGCGCGGGTCCAGCGCGCCGCGTCGATGCGCTCGCGGACATGGCTGTTGAAGTCGCAATACGGACATTTCGAGACGCAAAACGGCCAGTGAATGTAGACGCCGAGCGGCGGCTTTGTGCGCCGACCCGGCGGTTCGCGCGCAGGGCTCGCCCCCTCACCGCAACCCTCTCCCCCGATCGGAGCGAGGGAGCTATTCATGCCTCGGGCCGAGCCGTCAGAGATGAGGCGCTTTTGCCCTCCTCCTCCATCGGGAGAGAAGCGAGCCGCCGCGTCAACGGCCGTCGGGTGAGGGGCTTTGATTAACTCAGCCGGCATCCGCGAGACATGCCGCGACCAGTTTCTCGAAAGCGTGCGCGCGGTGGCTGATGCGGTGCTTCTCGTCCGGGTCCATCTCGCCGAACGTCAGCGTACCGCCCCCGGGCACAAACATCGGGTCGTAGCCAAAGCCGCGATCGCCGCGCGGCGGCCAGACGAGGCTGCCGTGTGCCTCGCCGCGAAACAGCTGGACTCCGCCGTCCGGCCAGGCCAATGCCAAGACCGCGACGAAATAGGCGCGCCGGTCGCCCTCGCGGAGTTCGCGCTGTACCCGCTCCATCGCAACCGCGAAATCCTTGCCCGGCCCAGCCCAGCGCGCCGAATAGATGCCGGGGGATCCGCCAATTGCCGGTACCACCAGCCCGGAATCGTCGGATAGTGACAGGATGCCGCTGCGCTGAGCGGCGGCCTCGGCCTTGAGCGCGGCATTGGCCTCGAACGTGTCACCGGTTTCCTCCGGCTCCGGCAGCCCCAAGACGGCAGCGCCGATGGTGGTAATGGCGAACGGTGCCAGCAGCGCCTCGATCTCGACAACTTTCCCGAGATTGTGGCTCGCCACCACGAGCCGTTCGCCGCGCGCGATACGCCGCGTCATGGTTCAGCCGAGGCCCAGCGCGGTAAGCTGTTTGCGCGTCAATTCCCCGATGCCGAGCCGCGCCAGGGCCAGCATGCGGGTAAAGGTGATCTCGTCGAACGGCGCACCCTCGGCGGTGGCCTGGATTTCGACGATGCCGCCCTTGCCGGTCAGCACGAAATTGGCATCAGTCTCGGCCTTCGAATCCTCGGGATAGTCGAGGTCGAGCACGGCCTCGCCCTCAAACACGCCGCACGAGATCGCCGCGACACTGTCATGCAGCGGCATCGCCGGCAGCAATCCGGCCGTGACCAGTTTGCCGAGCGCCTGGTGCAATGCGACATAGCTGCCGGTGATCGCGGCGGTGCGGGTGCCGCCATCGGCCTGCAACACATCGCAATCGATGCGGATTTGCCGTTCGCCGAGCGCCGCCAGATCAGTCACCGCCCGCAGGCTGCGGCCGATCAGTCGCTGGATTTCCTGGGTGCGGCCGCTCTGCTTGCCGCGACTCGCCTCGCGGTCGGTCCGGGTATGCGTGGAGCGCGGCAGCATGCCGTACTCGGCCGTTACCCAGCCGCGCCCGGTGTTGCGCAGGAAGGGCGGTACGCGCTCCTCGATTGTCGCGGCGCACAGCACGTGCGTGTCGCCAAACTTCGCGAGGCATGAGCCCTCGGCGTATTTCGCCGCACCCGGCTCCAGGCTGATCGGCCGCATGATTTCCGCGGCACGTCCTGACGGTCGCATTCCCTATTCTCCAATCCTGAATCTTGCTCAAAAGAGGCTGCCTTGGCCCTCGAGCGGTTTTGAGCGGCGAACCGGGCGCCGCGACCCGCCGGCGATGACGCCGACCTTACCGTTGTAGAACTCCAGTTCGAGTGACGCACCCGGCCTGACGGTCGTCGCATCCTCGACCAGCTTGCCCTTGGCGTCCCATACCACCGCATAGCCGCGCGCCAGCAGGCTTTCGTGATGCTCGGAATGGGTCGCCAGCCGCCCGGCGAAATTATCCAGCGCGTCATGCTTTACCGCGAGGCTGCGCAGCATCGCCGCGGCAAGCCGGCGCTCGATCTCGACATAGCGCTCGCGCGCCCGGCTTATATCGGCGGCCAAGGTGGCCGGGCGCAACCCCGCGCCCGCCACATCGAGCCGCTGTTTCGCGGAAGCGAGCCGGCCACGCAGGGCCAGCCGCAAGCGCTCGCTACGGTCATCGAGCCGTTGCGCCGCGGCGCCCAGCAGATCTTGCGGGTCGGGCAGGCCGCGCGCCAGCCCGGTCAGATGCAGACGCCGCTCGCTGAACAGCCGGCTCAGCCCGCCGGCGAGCCGGGCCGATTTGTTGCCGAGCTCGGCCACCAGATCGAGTCGCACCGGCACCGCCATCTCGGCGGCGGCGGTGGGAGTGGGGGCGCGGCGGTCGGCGGCATGGTCGATCAGCGTTGTGTCGGTCTCATGCCCGACCGCCGAGATCAGCGCGATGGTCGAGGCCGCCGCCGCGCGGACGACGATTTCCTCGTTGAACGCCATCAAATCTTCGAGGCTGCCGCCGCCACGCGCGACGATGATCAGGTCTGGTCGCGGCACCCGCCCGCCTGGGGCGATGCGGTTGAAGCCATCGATCGCCGCCGCGACCTGGGCAGCCGCGCCGTCGCCCTGGACCGCCACCGGCCACACCAGTACGTGCCGGGGGAAGCGGTCGGCCAGACGGTGCAGGATGTCGCGGATCACCGCCCCGGTCGGCGAGGTAACAATGCCGATCACGCCCGGCAGAAACGGCAATTTGCGTTTGCGCTCGGCCGCGAAGAGCCCCTCGGCGGCAAGCCGCTGGCGCCGCTCTTCGAGCAGCTTCAGGAGCGCACCCTTGCCGGCGAGTTCGATCGAATCGACGACGAGCTGATATTTCGAGCGGCCCGGGTAGGTTGTGAGCCGGCCGCTGCACACCACCTCCATGCCGTCTTCGGGGCGGATCGGCAGGCGGATCGCGGTATTACGCCAGCACACCGCGTCTAACAGCGCGTCGGCATCCTTCAGCGCGAAGTAGCAGTGCCCGGAGCCGTGCCGCTTGTAGCCGGAGATTTCGCCACGCACCCGAACATGCGCAAACCCCTCCTCGATGGAGCGTTTCAGCGCCAGCGACAGCTCGGAGACGGTATATTCCGGCAGGTTTGCCCCGGGACTGGAGCGGAGCGGCGCGGCAAGCGGCAAATCATTCATCGCCCCATGTTAACGGAGGCGGAGGATAAGCGCGATGCGGAGGCGATGATGCGGGTTCTGGTGGTCGGGTCGGGTGGACGGGAGCATGCCCTGGCCTGGGCGATCGCGGCGTCGCCGCTGGTCGACAACCTCTACTGTGCGCCGGGCAATGCCGGCATTGCCGACGAGGCTGAATGTGTGCCGATCGCCGCCAACGACACCCTGGGGATCATCAAGTTCTGCCGGCGCGAGCAGATCGATTTCGTCGTCGTCGGGCCGGAGGCGCCGCTTGTTGCCGGGCTGGTCGATGCGCTGGAGGCCGCGGGCATCGCCGCGTTTGGGCCGAGTGCGGCGGCGGCGGCGCTGGAGGGCTCCAAATCGTTCATGAAGGATTTGTGCGCGCGCGAAGGCATCCCGACCGCCGCGTATCGCCGCTTTACCGACGCCAGCGCCGCCAAAGCCTATATCGCCGCCCAAGGTGCGCCGATCGTCGTCAAGGCTGACGGGCTCGCCGCGGGTAAGGGCGTGATGGTCGCCGCCAGTGTCGCTGAAGCGAACGGGGCCGTCGATGCGGCGCTCGGCGGCCGGTTCGGCGCGGCGGGGGCGGAGATCATCGTCGAGGAATTTCTCGCGGGGGAGGAGGCTAGCTTTTTCGCATTGGTCGATGGCAACGAGGCGCTGCCGCTGGCCTCCGCACAGGATCACAAGCGAGTCGGCGATGGCGACACGGGTCCCAATACCGGCGGCATGGGGGCTTACTCGCCGGTGCGGTCGATGACGCCCACGGTGGAGGCGTCGGTGATGCAACGCATCATCCGGCCGACAGTGGCGGCGATGCGGCGCAAGGGGCGGCCGTTCAAGGGCGTGCTGTTCGCCGGGCTGATGCTGACCAGCGAAGGTCCGAAACTGCTCGAATATAACGTTCGTTTCGGCGACCCGGAGTGCCAGACGCTGATGATGCGGCTCAAGAGCGACCTGCTGCCCGCCCTGATCGCTGCCCGCGACGGCAACCTGCGCGATGTCGATTTGCGCTGGCATGACGAGGCGGCGCTGTGCGTCGTGATGGCAGCCAATGGCTATCCCGACGATCCACAACGCGGCAGCGAAATCCGGGGCCTCGAAGAGGCCGGCAATGATGCCGATGTCAAAATCTTCCACGCCGGCACCAGGCGAGATGGCAGCCGGATCGTCGCCGATGGCGGCCGCGTGCTGGGCGTCACCGCGCTTGGGCGCGACCTTGCCGCTGCTCGGGAGCGTGCCTACCGCGCGATCGGCGGCATTGAGTGGACCGGCGGCTTCTGCCGTAGCGACATCGGTGCCCGCCGCGGCCCCTGACGGCGCTTAGGGTTGGCCGCGCCCAAGGTTCAGAAACACCGGTTGCTGTGGAGCAATCGAGCCCGATTCACCGTTGAGTCAGGTACACTCATGGAGGGTGCTGTGATGACCGCAAGTTCGGACTCATTCGATTGACCGACGATCTGACGAATACCCAGATCGCGCTGCTCTGCGACATCGGCGAGTATGATCTGTCCACGCTTACCGCCGATAATCGCCACGATGTGGAGCGGCTTCTCCATGAAGGCTATGCGGCGGCGACGCAGGATCATCCCGCCTCGCCGCTGCAGCTCACCGCAAAGGGAATAGCATTTCTCGGCGCGCGCGGTGCCGGACTGAACGAGGCTTAGCTGTCGGCGAGGCTGGGCGCCGCCTGCCGCACAGTTCCTTCAGCCCTGTCGAGGTCCTTACCCCAGGTTTCGGGCATCAGCATGGCCGCTACAGATCCCACGATGCTGAAGGCGACGAGATAATAAGCCGGCGCCAACTTGTCCCCCGTCACGGCGATCAATTTATTTACGATGTAATTCGTGCTGCCGCCGAACAGCGAAACGGACAGGGCATAGACGATTGACAGGCCGGCGCTGCGCACGACGCGCGGGAGCGCCTCCGGAATAGCGACGATGATCGCCGCCGCGTTCACCGAAGACAGGGCGGAGAGCAGGAACGTCACTGTGTAGACGGCGCCCGCGGTCGGCTCCTGAATCAGCCAGGTAAAGGCAGGCATAGCCGCGGCGACGATGAGCACGCGCGGCCAGATCATCACCGGGCGCCGTCCTATCCGGTCGGCGAGCCAGCCACCCAGCAGCGGAAACAGAATTGACGCACCGCCCAACGCGATCGGCACGGCATTGGAGACGGTTTCGGTCAGGCCGAGAGTTGAGCCCGCATAGACCGGCATGTTCGTGCCGATAGAGTTTGAAACCGTCGACGCGGCCACAACGAGGAAGGTCAATACCAGCAAGCGGCCGTGTTCGCGCAGCAGGCGATGCAGCACCGCGACACTCGACGCCGCAGCGGCCGGATCCTTATCTGCGCCCGCAGTTTCGGGCAGGTGGCTGCGAATGATTAGTCCGATCGGAACAACACCAATGCCAAGCAGGAACATCAGTCGCCAGCCCCAGCCGCTCATGGCCTGGTCGCCGATCACCAGGGTCAGCAGCGAGGCCACGATGCCGGCGAACAGGGCGGCGCAGCCTTGGCTCGCGATCTGCCAGCTGGCGACAAAGCCGCGCCGCTCGGTGGGAGCCGCTTCCAGCAGGTAAGCGGTCGAGGGTCCGACCTCGCCGCCCAGCGCGAGGCCCTGGATAAGCCGTCCGATAATGACGATCGCCTGCGCACGGATCCCCAGCGTCGCATAGCCTGGCGTCAATGCGAGCATCAGCATGCCGACCGCCATCAGCGCGATGGTGATCAGCATCGCGGGCTTGCGACCCGCACGATCGGCGAAGGCACCGATGACGATGCCGCCGATCGGGCGCATGACGTAGCCGATGCCGAACAGCGCCAGTGAGGCGAGCAAGCTGTCGATCGCATCTTTGGCCGGGAAATAGGTCTCGCCGATAGCCTTCGCGAAAAAGGCATAGATGGTGAAATCATAGAATTCGAGCGCGTTGCCCAACACGACCGCCGCAACGGCTTTGCGTTCAAGCCCCAACCCGCCGGTGTGTGCGGCTGTGCGTCTGGCCATGGCGCCTTTCGGAAAGTATGCGTTGCGTGAGGGTTCGGGACGGCCCGTCCTAGGTAACGCCAAGAACGCCAGGAGAGCGCATCCTGCCGCCGCGTGCGTTGCGCTTTGATCGGCAGCGGCTGGTCAGGATGGGCTGGCACGCCGTTGGGCGCCGCGCCTGCCAGCGGTTAGTCCTTGGCCAGCAGCTTGCGAAGCTGGTCAGGCCAGGCGGCCTGCTCGCCCTTCAGCTTGCCATCATGGGCCAGCCGGTCGGCGATCTCCAGCGCTTCGCCGAGCGCCGCGGTGCGATCCGCCTCCGCCGCGGCGGCGGCAATCTTGCCGAGCACGAGGATTTCACCGGTTTGCCACTCGACGCGCCCCGGATCACGCTGGGCCAGCTGGCGCGCCCGGGTCAGGCTCTGGCGATACGCCGCCAAGGCGGCCGCCTTGTTCTGCACCGCCATTTCGGCATCGCCGAGGCTCGTCGCGACAACAGCCGCTTCCTGTTGCGCGGCGATGTTGGCTGGGTCGGCGTCGGCGATTTGGTTGCGCAGATCAAGTGCCTCTCGATAGGAGGAGATTGCCGCAGCGCTGTCGCCGCCACGCAGCGTCGCCTGCGCGATCCGGGTCAACGTCACCGAGAGGTCGCGTTGCCAGAGCGGGTTCTTCGGGCTGTCATGGACGATGCCGCGCATTATGGCGAGTGCCTGGTTGAACGGCGCTAATGCTGCCGCCGTATCGCCAGCCGCAACTTGCGTGTCGCCCGCCTTGTTGAGCTCGACCGCCACGGCGCGCTGCGCCCCGGCATCACCCGGCACTGCCTGCGCCAGCGCGCGGTAGGCGTCGATTGCTTCACTGTAAGTCGCGGCCGCCGCCGGGTTGTCGCCGCCCTGCCGCTGCAGGTCGCCGAGCTTGTCAAGCGTCGCCGCCAGCGTGCGACGCAGGGTTTTGTCGGCGGGGGTGGCATCGGCGCTGCGCCGGGTCAATTGCGCCTGCTCGCTGAGCGCGGCAATCGCGGCTAGCTTGTCGCCGCTTTGCGACGCCGCGTCGGCAAAGTCGCCGAGGACGGTGGCGAGAGCGCGCTGTTTCTCGGTGTCGTCCGGCGCGTGCTGCAACAATGCGCGCCGGACATTGACAGCGTCGGTCAAGATCGTCTGTGCGGCCGTATGATCGCCGGCGCGCTGCTGCAGCGTGCCGACCCGATCGAGGCTGCGCGCCAGCTCCTCCTGGAAGTCGATATTGCCGGGATCGGCGGCGGCGAGGGAGCGGTGCAGCGCCAGCGCCTCCTGATTGTCATTTAGCGCCGCCGCGATCTCTCCCGCGAATATATGGCCAAGCCCCTCGCGCTCCAGCGCCGCGGCGACGTCATGCTGCCAACCACGATTGCCGGGGTCGCGCGCCGCGATCTTTCGGATGATCGCCAATTCCTCGCTGAAAAAAGTCTTGGCACCGCTATCGTCCTTTGCCTGGATATCCAGATCGCCAAGGCGTTCCAGACTGACGGCCAGCGCATGCTGCCGCGTCGCATCATCGGGGTCGTGCTCGGCCAATTTGCGGCGGATGGTCAAGGCTTCCTGGTGTGCCGCCATGGCAGCCTTGGTGTCCTGCTGCAGCGATTTCAGATCGCCGATCGTGGTCAGCGCGATGGCGAGGTCGTCCTGCCAGTCGCTGTTGCCGGGGTTATGGCCGATCAGCTTGCGGCGGATCGTCAAGACCTCCTGTTCAACCGTCAGCGCCTTCACAACGTCGCCGACGTGCTGGTAGGCGCCGGTCTGCTTTTCCAGAGCGATGGACAGGCCACGCTGGTAATCGAGATTGTCGGCCACGTGATTGACGATGTCGCGGAAAAGCTCGACCTCTTCGCCGAAGGCGGCCAGCGCCGCCGAAGTGTCGTCGGTGCGCAGTTTGACCATGCCGCGACGCTCGAGGCTGATCGCGAGGTTTTTCTGCCATTCGATATTGCCGGGGTCGCGCTCGGCGAGGCGGCGGTTGATCGCCATCTCCTCCTCATACGCGGCAAGCGCCGCGGCGGCGCTGCCGCGCTCCGATTCGATATCGCCGATGCGTTCGAGACTGACCGACAGCGCGTGCTGCACATCGACGTTCTGCGGATCGCGCTCCACTGCTTTGCGCCGAAGCGCCAGCGCCTCGCGATGCGCCGCCATCGCCGCGTCCTGATCGCCGCGCTGCCACTCGATGTCGCCGGTGCGTTCCAGCGCCAGAGAAAGGTCGTGCTGCCATTGCGCATTGGCGGAATCGCGCTCGACTAGGCGGCGGAAGATCGTCAGCTCTTCATGAAACGCGGCGAGAGCCGGGGCAGCCTCGCCGGCCTGCGCAGCCATGTCGCCCTGCCGCTCTAGCCCGATCGCGAGTTCGCGCTGCCAGTCGGTGTTACTCGGATCGAGCCGGCCGAGGCCGCGCACGATGCCGACCTCCTCGTCATAGGAGGCGCGCGCGGCGGGCGCATCGCCGGCGCCTTGCAGCACATCGCCAATCCGTTCGAGATCGACGGCAACGTCATGCTGCCATTCGACATTTCCGGCATCTTCCGCGGCGAGTTTGCGGTCGATCGCCAGGGCTTCGCGGTAGGCGGCCAGCGCCGATTTCGTGTCCCCCAGCTGAAGCTGAACGTCGGCGGTGCGGTTCAGCAGCACCGCAACGTCGCGTTGCGGCTCGGTCGCCGTCGGATCCGTGGTCGCGAGACGGCGGTGGATCGCGAGCGCCTGCTGATACGAGGCGAGCGCGGTGGCACTGTCGCCTGATTTCAGCTTCATGTCGGCGATATTGGAGAGGCTGAGCGCAAGGTCGCGCTGATAGCGCGGATCATCCGGCGCGGCGGCGACCAGCTGGCGCACGATCCCGGCGGATTCCTCATACTGCGTGAGCGCGGCGGGAATGTCGCCGCTGCGCCATTTGATCTCGGCGGTGCGATCGAGGATCACCGCCAGATCGTCCTGCCGGTGGCGGTCGTCGGGGTGCGCGGCGGCCAAGGCGCGCATGATCGTCAAGGCCGCGTCCGCCGACTTGGCGGCGGCAGCAAGATCGCCGGCCGCGAGAAAGGTGCGGGCGAATTCGTCGAACATCGTGGCGCGATCGACCGATAATTCGACATCGTCCGGGGCTTCCTGCGATAGGCGGTCGACTGTCGCCTGAACGCGGTCCAGCACCTTCTGGATCGTCGCCGCGCCGACACCGGCTTGGCTGCGCATGCCCTGCGCAATGTCGAACACCAGCCCATGCACCGCCTGCTTGGCGGCGGCGAGGTTGCGCTGGGCACGGTTCTTTTCGGTCTCGGCGAGCGCCTGCTGTTCCAGCGCGCGGTGGCGTTCGCTGAAGGCAACGATGCCGGCGCCGGTCGCGCTGATCGCGAGTAGCGCGAAGATCCCCGCGGCCGCGGCGGTCAGCCGCTGCCGCAGATGCGCGCGGCGGCTCGACGCGGCGATAAAGGCACGGGTCTCCGGCGCGAGTTCGTCACCGAACCGCGCAGCCACTGACTCCGCCTCGGCCAAGGGAAGGCCGCGCGGCAGCAGCAGGTCGCTGCGACCACCGACGCCGTGCCAGCGCCGGCGCTGTGCCTCGACCTCCTCGCGGATGCGGTAGAAATCCTGGTTAGTCGCGACCAATTCGCGCGCACGCTGCCAATCGCTCAGCACCCGCTGATGCGCCAGATGCACCCCGGCCTCGGCGCCCTCGCCCGAGGTCAGCAGGATGCGGGCTTCGACCAGCCTTTCGACAAGTCGGCGCGATGGCTCGTCGGGCGCGGCCTCGGCCAGGGGCACGGTGCGGATGGTCAGGCTGGCGGCGCCCGCATTTCCGGGTGTCACGGTGGCCAGGCGCCGCAACAGGCGTGGCAACCGCGTCTGCTCCGCCTCGCCGAGATCGGCAACCGCGCCCTCCGCCTCGCGGTCGATGATGCCGGCGAGGCCGCCCAACGCCTGATACGCGGCGAGGCTGAGCCGGGTGTCGCTGCCGGCGGAGATGCGTTCCTCAAACAGCCGGTTCAGCGCCAATTGCAACAGCGGCAGCATGTCGGGGCGGTCCGCGTCGCGCAGCAGCCGCTCGTCAAGCGCCTCTCCGGAAGCGGTATCGCGTTCGAATTGCAGCTCGGCCGCCTCGGCCGGCTTGCGCACGATCTCGGCCAGCTCCGCCGGACCGGGCGCCGCCAGGTCGTACGAGGCACCGGCGCCTTTCAGTGCCAGCAGATCCGCTTCGGCGAGAAAGCGTTCGTAGAGATCGGCGCGCAGCGTTGCTACGACCCAGACGCGGCCGCTCTCTGCCATCAGCCGCAGCAATTTGGCGAAGCGGGCGCGTTCGTCGGGTGCAATTTCGGCGGCGAAGAGCTCATCCAGCTGGTCGACCAGGATCACCAGATCGGCCCGCACCGGCCGCTCATAACCTTGCTGCGCGCGAGCTTCCTCGCCTACACGGTCAAGCGCGCGCAACAGCGGCGCCAGTGCCGCGGCATCGGCGTGGGCGAGCAACGCCGCCAGCTCTAACGGGGTGCGGTAATCGCTCACGGCCAGTTCCGGAATCGCAGGCGGCCGGCCTGATTCGGTCTCGGGGATGTCGGGCTCGCCATCAAGCAGACGCATGGCAAGGCTCATCACCGGCCCATCCGCAGCCTCGGACGGCCGCAACACGGCGGCGCGCCAGAGATCGACCTCTGGGGCGACGCCCGGCGCGGTCAGCCGCGGCAGCAAGCCGGCGCGCGCCAGGGATGATTTGCCGGAGCCGCTGGCGCCGACCACCAGCAGAAAGGCGGCGCGGCGTTCGGCGGCCTCCCTCCAGCGATCGATGGCGCGTGCGATGTCGCGCGAGCGGCCGAAAAACACCGGCGCGTGCTTGGCGCCGAACGCCGCCAGGCCTCGGAACGGCGAGCCCTTCAGCGCGATTGGCCAGGCCACCGCACGGCCATGCAGCACATTGTCTTCGAGCCAGCCGCGCAACAGCCGGTCGAGCTGATCCTCGAGGTCGTCAACCGAGCGATAGGCGTGGAAGGCCGCCTTGAAGGGTCCCTCGGCCGCGACAAACCATTTGTCGAAAAACGCCTTCAGCCGCTGCCACTGCGTCTCGATCTGTACCGCCTCGGGGTCGTCAAGGCGAACGGTCGGCGGTTCCGGGTAGCGGAAGACATACACGTCGGGCAGCACGCCGCTTTGCCGCGCCGCTATCGCGGTCAAGACCTCATAGGCGGTGCCGCTCGGATAGGGGGTGCCATCCGGCAATCGCTCGAACTCGGGCGGCAGCTCGGTGCCGAGGCGGGCGCGAAAGATCGCCACCACGATGTCGCAATTGGCGGCGGCCGGGATCTGTTCCTGGAATGTCGCGTGGGCCCTGTAGAACTCGGTCTCCCAGCGGATCGTCTCAAGCCGGACGACGCCGGCGAATTCGCCGTTGAGGCGCGCCACCACGCGATCGACGCGGCGCCTCTCATGCCCGACATCCGCGGGGGACGACACAAAGATTCGGACCGTGCGCGCCATGCCCCCGGTTTATCGGAGAGCGGGCCCTGACGGCAATCGCCCGCTGTAAACAAGGCTGCGAGCGCCGGCCCCGTGATGTAGGCTTTGGGGGAGGCGCCGTCTTTCGAAGACCGGCTCCGATGGCTGGCGGGGCATCAGGCACGGCCGAGAGAAGGGCATGATTGACGAGTACGAACCCGCTGCTCCCGCGGACCGGAAGACGGCCGAAGAATGGTTTGCCGAGGTTCGCCGGCACGAGAGACGGGGAGAGCTATTCCGCGCGTTCGACCTTGCGCGGCGGGGGTTGGAACATTTTCCCGACAATCTCGCGCTGCGGCACCGTGCCGTGTTGTGTCTGGCCTCAACCGGAGCTTGGCGACGGGCTGCCGAGCTTTTGAAGAAGCTCGATCTCGACGGTGTACCTTCAGTGCCGCTGTCGGCAAGTCTTGGACTCGCCGTCGCGACCTTGCAGCCGCGCCTTATGAAGGATGCCGCCCTCGCGATGCCCCTTGGCGCCCAGCGCGACGCTGCCATTCTCGCCGCCGCCGAAGCCTATGGGCGGGTCTTTCAGGCGGCGCGGGCGGCCGGCAATGCCGAGGCGTACTATCCCGGCGTCAATGCCGCGACACTCCATGTGCTCGCGCGCCGACAGAGCGCCGCCGATGCCGTTGCGCGCGAGGTCTTGGATGAGTTGACGCGCTGCGCAGCCGAACCAAAAAGTTACTTTGAGGCCGCCACCGAGTTGGAGGCAAAGCTCGTGCTGGGCGATCTGGTCGGGGCGCGTGCCAGTGCGGCGGTGGTGCGCGCCGTGATTCGCAACCCGGATCACGCCGATTATCGGGGGCAGTCGAGCACGGTTCGCCAGTTGCGGCTGCTGGTCGACGCTAAAGGGCTCGCCGAGGTATGGTTGGACGAATTGCGGCCACCCCGGATCATCCATTATGTCGGCCACATCATTGCCGCGCCGGATCAGCCAGGCCGCTTTCCCGCCGTGCAGGAGGCGCAGGTCGCCCACCGGATCACAGCGCTGTTGGAACAGCGCGATGTCGCGGTTGGCTACGGCTCGCTGGCGGCGGGCGCTGACATCCTGTTCGCCGAGGCGTTGCTGGCCCGTGGAGCCAGCGTTCATCTTGTCCTCCCCTTCGACCGCGCCGACTTCGTCGAGGCGTCGGTGCGGCTAGCAGGCGGCCGGTGGGAGGAGCGGTTTGCCATCTGTCTTGCCGCTGCCGAGAAAAGCGGCACGGTGCGCTATGCCACCGACGGCGAGTATCTAGGCGACGACCATCTATTCAGTTATTGCAGCCAGCTCGCTATGGGGTTGGCTCTGCTGCAGGCCAGGCACCTGTCTACCGAAGCCGAGCAGATCGCGGTGTGGGATGGCCGGCCCGCGAGCGGTCCAGCCGGCACTGCCGCTGACCGAGAGCTCTGGTCGCGGACCGGCATGGCGCAGCACACGATTTCTGTCCCCAGCGGGTCCACACCGCCATCCGCCCCCGTTCCGGAGAGCGAGCGTCTTGAACGACGCCCTCGCGCGATGCTCTTCGGAGACGTGCATGGGTTCAGCAGGCTTACTGACGCGCAGCTGCGGAGTTTTATCCGGCTGATCCTCGGCAGCCTCGCCGAGGTCATTGGGCGTCACCGCGCCGATATCCTGCTTGCCAATACCTGGGGCGATGGTCTCTTCGTCGTGTTCGACGACGCAGGGAAGGCGGCCAGTTGCGCGCTCGATCTGCAGGAAGCGCTGGCCTCGATCGACCGCATCGCGAATGGGCTGCCCGACGATCTTGGGCTGCGGGTCGGCCTGCATCTCGGTCCTGCCTACTCGGCCCGCGATCCGATACTCGGGCGCGAAAACTTCTTTGGGGCGCATGTCAGCCGCGCCGCGCGCATCGAGCCGGTCACACCCGAGGGATGCGTTTACGTTACCGAGACAATGGCCGCCGTCCTCGCGCTGCACAATTCGCACGCATTCACCTGCGAATATGTCGGGATGACCGAGGCGGCGAAAGGCTATGGGTCGATGCGCATGTTCTTGCTTGAGCGGGCCGCGGCGCCATCATAGATAGCCCGTCAACGCTCGCGCTGGCGAACAGGTGCGCGGCATCTTGCAATGAGCCGAAAAAGCGCCCATTTATAGCGCGTCGCCCTTTGGGTTCGGCCTGTCCGTGGCTCGACAGAGCGCCGAGCTACCCCCAATCCAGTTCCGGTGGTTGATCCGACGCTCGAATCGGGCGCCGCTCGGTTCACCTGAAGAAGGAAGCCGCGAGGCGGTAACATGACATGGTTGAACTAGGGCGATCGTGAAAACTCATCCCTACGCCGAAGCGTTGTACGAGGTGATACCGGTTGCCGCTGATGAGTTCAGCGTCAAGGTATCGATCGAAGGCACGTATCCCACCACCGTCAGCGGTTTCGGCAGCGAAGCGGCGGCGGAAGCCTGGATCGCCTCCCACAAAAGCCGGGTGCAGGCTCAATCCCAGCCAAGGACGGCCTTCCGAAGGTCTGGGCCTGCGGCGACTACCAAGTAGGAAGCCGATCTAAATGCGCAAACCCAATTACCGCTTCGAGCGCGCCGAGCGCGATCGCTTGAAACAGGCAAGAAAAGTAGAAAAGGCCAAACGCCAGCAAGAGCGGACACTTGACCAGAAGTCAGAGGACGTCGGTCAATCCGATGCGTCGGCGGTTAGCGATAATGTCGAATGATTGGGGCGTAAACTAACACTCCGAGCGAACACACGCTGTCTGTCCGAAAATAGTTGGTTTCCCGGAAGCATAGGCGCGAGTGGTCTCCCGACCCGAGCGGCGCGTTCAGGTGAGCGCGCCGATATTCCACCTGAAAGGCTGTAATCGTTTTGCCTGATTTTTCCGACCTGGGACTTTCTCAACCCATTCTTGCTGCTCTCAGCACGGCGGGCTACTCAAAGCCCACCCCGATCCAATGCCAGGCCATTCCGCCCATTCTAAGTGGCCGCGATCTATGCGGCATCGCGCAAACCGGCACTGGCAAGACAGCCGCTTTCGCGCTCCCGATCCTCGAGCGCCTGGTTGCCGCGCCGCGCCGCCCGGCGCCGCAGACGTGTCGCGTCTTGGTACTCAGTCCGACCCGCGAACTGGCCAGCCAGATCGCCGATAATTTCCGGGCCTACGGAGCCGGTCTGCCGCTGACGACGGCGGTCGTGTTCGGCGGCGTGCCGATTGGACGGCAACGCCAACAACTGGCTCGGGGCATCGATGTGCTCGTCGCCACGCCGGGGCGTCTACTCGACTTGATCGACACTAAGTCGCTTACGCTGTCCAGCGTGCAGGTTCTGGTGCTCGACGAGGCCGATCGCATGCTTGATCTCGGCTTTGTCCACGCACTGCGCCGCATCGTGAAGCTGTTGCCGCGCCCGCGCCAAACCCTGCTGTTCTCGGCGACCATGCCGCGCGCGATTGCGCTTCTGGCCGAAGATTATCTGGACGATCCGGTCAAGGTAGTAGTTGCCCCGGCGGCGACCACCGCCGAGCGCATCGATCAGGGGGTCATTTTTGTGCCCAGCGAGCGCAAGCGCGATCTGCTGGCAACGATATTGCAGGATCCCGCATTTGAGCGGGTGTTGGTGTTTACCCGCACTAAACACGGCGCCGACCGCGTCGTACGCCATCTCGACGCGGCGGGTATCGGATCGGCCGCCATCCACGGCAACAAGTCCCAGCCGCAACGTGAACGGGCGCTCGCTGGATTTCGCGACGGGCAGGCCCGGGTGCTGGTTGCAACGGACATCGCAGCGCGCGGCATCGACGTCGATGGTGTGTCGCATGTCATCAATTTCGAGCTTCCCAACGTGCCGGAGGACTATGTGCATCGCATCGGCCGCACGGCACGCGCCGGCGCGGACGGCATCGCGATAGCGTTTTGCAGCGATGAAGAGCGCTCGTTTCTGCGCGACATCCAGAAGCTGACGCGCTCCCCGTTACGGCCCATCCCCGCCCCCACAATGCTGGCGCGGTCTGCCCCCGCAGCGCAATCAGCGGAATCCGCACCGGCGCAAGGGACTGCACCGCAGCCTTCGACGAGCCGCCGACCCGAGACGCCGCGGCGCCCAAAGCAGGCACCAGCGAGACAAGCGGCCGCAAGGCAAGCGTCGGCCAGACAAACGTCCGCCCGACAAGCGGCGGCCGGCACCGAGCGTCGGCGGAACGAGTCGACGCCGGGTGAATCGTTACCGGCATTCCTCCGTCGCCAGCCGGCAAATGGAAACAATCCGGGTCATCGCGGCACCGGTCGCCGCGACGCTCCGGCTGCCCGCTTCAACGGCGCGCGATGAGATAGACAATAACCAGGATCGAGAAATGGCCAAACGCCCCGGTACGCGCCGCGTTGAGGAATTCGTCTTCTTTAACGTCATGTACGAGGACGGTACACAGACGTCCAACCGCAAGGTGCCGTGCGCGGAACTTGACGGGCTCGAGGGTGACGCGCGCGCCCAGCCCTTTATCGAAGAGCAGGATCGCAAGATCGCCGAGATGTCGGGGAAACCCCGCGGTCCAATCAAATCCGTCAGCCGCGCCGGTCGCCGCTGACATCGTTAACTGAACGCCAAGGACGCCCAATACTATGCAGGTCTTCGTACGCGACAACGACGTCAACGCGGCGCTGCGCGTGCTCAAGAAAAAGATGCAGCGCGAAGGCACGTTCCGCGAGATGAAACGCCGCCGCTCCTATGAGAAACCGTCGGAGCGGCGTGTGCGCGAACAGGCCGAGGCGGTGCGGCGTCATCGCAAGACGATGCGCAAACGCCTTGAGCGCGAGGGCTACTAGGCCTGGGCTGTCAGCCCCGGCCGAATAAGTCCAGTTAGAGATTTCGCGGGTTGATCGTGATCGAGGCCGGCATATCGTTGCCGATGATAAACGGTCGCAGCACGTGTGACTGGAAGCGCCAGCGCCGGTCATCCCCTTGCACGCAGATCGCCTCGAAATCGGCGATCATCGCGGGAGGTCGCGCGCCCTGAAAGGGCGATTTGTCATCGGCGCGATAGAGGCTCATCAGACCGAGAAGGCGAGCCGTCGGCGCGTCGTCCGTAACGGCGCGCAGATTGGAGAGCAGGTGCCGCGTCGCGATAGCGCTGTGCCGGCGCCGGGCGTAGAAAGCCTCGATCTTCTCGTTGCCCTCAAAGCGATTGTTGCCGATTACCAAAACACCCTGGGGCGCGTAGAATTCGTGAGCCTTCAGGCCACCGTTTCCATCAACCTCCGCCCAATACCTGGCCATCAACTGGTTGAGTGCGCACCACAGCGCGACGTTGTCGCTATCAACCAACTGGTTGTCCTCCCAACGTGGCATTGCCGGTTTGTCCGGTTCCGCAGATGTCATTGTCAGTCCCATCGCGTCACGACCGCAACGAAATTACCGATAGCTAGCTCCCGCTGCGGGTATTCCCGTACCGCACAATTTCGCTGAGTTGTCCACTCAGGGCAGGTGTTGTCGCCGTCCCGCAGTGAGCTTACCGTGAATTTCGGCGGGTTATTCCCCGGCTGCCGATGCGCTTATCGATCGGGAAGGAGCGATGATGAAAGTCCGGTTTGGTGTCTCGGTATTGAGCGGGACGGCGTTTCCCCACCGACGCGACCTTGAGAAGTTCGCCGAGTTGATCCGGATCATCGACGGGTCGGGGGTGGAACTGATCGGCACCAACGACACCAGCTTTATCGGCGGTGACGCATATGTCCGCGCGGCATTGATCGCCCAAACCGCGAGGAACGCGAAGGTCGGCATTCACCCGACCAATCCGCTAACGCGTGAACCACAGATCATGGCGGCGTTCATGGCCTCGATCGACGCGATGACCGAGGGCCGCGCCTTCCTCGATATCGGCAGCGGCGATAGCGCGGTCTACAACATCGGCCTGGCGCCGGCGAGCCGCGCCCGAATGGCGGATTATGTCACCTGCGTGCGAAATCTGATCGCAACCGGCGAGGGCACCTATGATGGTCGCCCACAACGCGTCCGCTGGCATGGCGAGGCGGTACGCAAACGCATCCCGATTACGCTGTGTGCCGAAGGCCCCAAGACCCTGCATCTCGGCGGCCGCCTCTTCGATGGCGTGATCGCCGGCACTGGCCTGCTCCCCGAGGTAATCTCCGACACGATCGAGCGGGTCGCGGCGGGCGCCCGGGACGCGGGTCGCGATCCCACCGAAGCAGAGGTCTGGTTCACGACGCGATCGTCGCTCGACGCCGACCGGGATAGGGCGATCGAGCGCATTCATGCCTCCGTCTCCTCGATTCTCAACCATTCCATGCGGTTTGGCCTCGACGGCAAGAACGTGCCGGGGCAGTTCCGCGCCAAGATTGCGGAATACGTTGAAGGCTATGAGTTGTACGATCACGTGCTCCAGGCTGGCCGCAACCCGAAACGTATGGCCGAATTGGGACTGACCGAATACGGCTTGGCCCGGTTTGCGCTCGCAGGAAACGTCACGGACTGGATCGACCGCATCGACGCGCTCGCGGGGTTGGGAGCCACGCGGCTCTGGCTCAGCACGGAATCAGGGGATCTCGACCGCCAGATTCACTACATGAGAGTGTTCACCGAGCAGATCGTGCCACATTTCCGCTAGCTTGAGGTCTGCCCATGCATCGCGACGGCGACGTGTACTAGGCGGTCAGGCGCTACAGGTTGGTAGGTCAGCGGTCTTGTACAGCGGTAAGATGGGACTCGGCTGGGTTGGACCGCAAAGCGCGTGCTGGTTGCGCTGCTTGTTCGGCGAGGGCGGACACAGAGCCGCCCTCGGACACGCAGCGGCCGGTTGCAAGCGGGCAATTTGTCGGTGCGACGTTGCTGGCTGGCCACGGAAAAACAGAGGGCAGGGGCCGCGATTGTGCCATGGCTGCGCTGTTTGCATCTGCCATCGATATAAGCAGCGCCACGGTGCTCGCAAAAAGCGCAGTACGCGATGTCGTTGTCATCGAGATGGCCTCGTCCGAATTGAACAACCGACAGCGAGGATAGCCACCACACGAGGTTCCGGATGTGAACGCGCTTACACACCGATGAAAATTCTTCTCTGATCGGCGCGCCTGCGAGACGGCGAATTGTCGGCTAATATTCGAACAATAAAGTTGCTCCCAGTACGCACACCGATGGGTTGGAACCAACTCATCCGGAGGAAGCGCTCACTTGACCCAAATGCTGATCGCAGTCGCGGCGATGTTTCTGCAACAGACCTGCGGCTCGATCGCCCGAGCGCTGCCAGCGGTGCTTGCGCCGTTAATCATCGCAGAGCTGCACGCCGATGCTGCTTGGGTCGGAATTTATTTCTCGATGACGGCTTTGGCTGCGCTGATCGGCCAATTGGGATCGGGTGGCTTCATCATCCGGCACGGCGCTATCCGCATGAGCCAGATTGCCTTGCTGTTTACCGGCGCCGGTCTGGCGGCGGCCGTCCTGGGAGGCGCCGCTGGTTTTGTCCTGTCGGCTTTAGTCGGGAACGGCGTAGCTGCCGTTGCCACACCGGCCAGTTCCCAGTTGCTGGGGCACTGGTCTGTCAAGCGATATGCCCCCTTTGCCTTCTCCATAGCCCAGTGCGCCATCCCCGCGGGCATTCTGCTCACCGGCTATCTTGCTCCGGTGACGGCGCACTCTTTTGGCTGGCGGGACACAATGCTGGCGAGCGCGGCGCTGTGCTGGGCCGTCGCGTTGCTGCTGCAGCCATTACACGGCCGGCTCGATACAGAACCGTCACCGAGGCATCCGATCCGCCTGTCGGACCTGCGCACCACGGTAACCGCGGTGCTAGCGGTCCCTGAACTACGATCGCTGTCATTCGCGTGCTTCGCGTTCAATGGCACTCAGGCCGTGTTCGTCGCGTATTTCGTTACCTACATGACCGCACTGGGGCATCCTCTTATCGCGGCCGGATCGCTGTATTCGACCGTCATGGCGGTGGCGTTGCCGGGCCGCATTTTATGGGCTTGGGTGGGCGGCTTCTATGTCGCGCCACAATTCGTGTTGGGCGGACTGGCCTTCGGCATGGCCATCAGCATTGGGCTCCTCGGCGCCTGTACGCCGGACTGGCCGTTGCTGGAGATAGGGGCTGTGGCAATGGTGGTCAGCGCCACGGCGATGTCCTGGCACGGCATCACGCTGTCGGAAGCCGCGCGTCTTGCCCCGCACGGACAAGTGGGCTTGGTGACTGGCGGAGTGCTGTCGTTTGGTCAGATCGGTGCACTGGCACTCCCCGGGGTCTTTTCGCTGCTGCTCAGTCTGACCTCTGGCTACGGCGCCAGTTGGATGGCCTGCGCCGTGCCGGCCATTCTGGTCGGCGTCAACATGCTGCGCCAAGGAAGGCCTGTACCGCAGCGGAATGCGCTGTAACCACTCGAATTGTTCGTTCACCCACAAGGGCGACCTGCCGGCTGCTGGGTGCCGAAAGCAGTCATCCGACGCGACCTGGAGTGCACCCTTACCCGGTTTTGCCTGCTCGCGCCGACGCGTTCCCGAATCGCGCGCTGGTGCGCTCGCGCAAGGTCTGAAATGTGACGTAAAGCATTGGGATGACGAACAGCCCGATCGCGCTCGCCGCGATCATGCCAGCAAACACGGGGGTTCCGACATCGTGCCGGCTGATTTCCGCGGCACCTTGCGCAACGACGAGCGGATAGACGCCGAGAATGAAGGCGAACGAGGTCATCATGACCGCGCGAAACCGCATTCGTGCGCCGAGCACGGCCGCTTCGCGGATGTCCTTCCCTTGCTCGCGCTGGTCCTTGGCGAATTCAACGATCAGGATACCGTTCTTCGCCGCCATCGCGATCAGTACGACAAGGCCGATTTCGGCATAGAGGTCAAGCTGCAGACGAAAGAGCAGGATGCCGAGAAACGCCCCTACGACGCCTATCGGGACCGAAAGCAGAACCGGGATCGGGATCATCCAGCTTTCGTAAAGCGCGACAAGAAACAGAAACGCGAACAGCACGGCGAGCCCGAGAATCGCACCGGTCTGTCCGGAAGCGGCCACCTCTTGATAGGCGGTGCCGGTCCATTCGTAACCGTAGCCGGAGGGCAAGGTTTTTCCGGAGACGTCGGCCATCGCCGCGAGCGCGCTGCCCGAGGAGATCCCCGCGGCGGGGCTGCCCTGAATCGGGATTGCCCTGTAGTTGTTGTAGCGCGTGATGACCTGCGGGCCGACGACGACCCGGGCATCCGCGATAGAGCGCAATGGTACGTCCGTGCCGTATTTGTTGCGGATGTAGATCTTCCACAGCGAGGAGACATCGCTGCGGTCGGCGGCCTCGCCCTGGATGTTGACCTGCCAAACCCGTCCAAACAGATTGAAATTGTTGATATAGACGCCGCCCAACGTGGCCTGCAGGGCGCCGAACACATCGTTCATGCCCAGCCCGAGTGCCTGCGCTTTCTCGCGGTCGATGTCGAGAAAGATCGATGGGTTGTTGGCGGTATAGGTTGAGAACACGCGTGCGAGCCGCGGATCATGATTGGCATTGGCGACGAGGCCCTGCATGACACCGTTCATCGCCGCGGGCTCTTGTCCTTCCAGCGCCTCAAGATCGTACTCAAACCCGCCGGTGGTCGAGAGCCCAATGATGGGCGGCAGGTTGAACGCGATGACATTGGCGCTGCGCACCTCCCTGCCTTCAGCGAAAACACGGCCGATCAATGCCTGCGCCGAAGCGGCCGTTCCGGCGCGGTCGGCAAACGGCTTTAATAGTGGGACGATGAACCCGGCGTTCGACTCGTTGACCCCGTCAATGATCGAAAAGCCGTTGATCGAGAATACCTTATCCACCTGCGGCATCTGCCGTAGCAGCTTGGTGATACGGCTGACCGCCTCTCGCGTGCGATAGACCGAGGCGCCGTCGGGCAATTGCACGACGACAAAGAAGGCGCCCTGATCCTCTTCCGGCAGGAAGCCGGTAGGTGTGATCAGCGCCAGCCCCCAAATCGCCGCGGCACTCACCGCGACCAGCACGACGCCGAATAGAGAAACGCGCACCAGGCGGGTTACAATGGAGGCATAGCCGTCACGAACATTGTCGATACGCCGCAACACCCAGCCCATTGGCCCGCGAGGCACGCCGCGGTGGCGCAGGAAAATCGCGCACAGGGCAGGCGATAGGGTCAGTGCGTTGAGCGCGGAGATCAACATTGCGACGCTGATCGTCACCGCAAATTGCCGGAATAACTGCCCTGAAATGCCCGGGATGAACGCCACCGGTACAAACACCGACAGCAGCACCAAGGTGATCGCGATAATCGGCGCGGTGATCTCGGTCATCGCCTGTTTGGTGGCCGCGGCCGGCGACAGAAGCGGATTTTCCTCCAGCACCCGCTCGACATTTTCGACGACGACGATGGCATCGTCGACCAGGATGCCGATAGCCAGCACCATCGCCAGCAGCGACACGGTGTTGGCGGAGTACCCCATGACCAACAGCACCGCGAAGGTGCCGATGACGCTGACCGGCACGGCGATCGCCGGGATGATCGTCGCGCGCAAACTCCCGAGAAAGAGGAAGACGACGATGACGACCAGCGCGAACGCGATCGCCAGTGTCACCAGCACGTCGTGGATCGTGTCGCGCACGAAGATCGTCGTATCGTAATTGACGACGTAGTGGAGACCGGGCGGAAAGCGCTGCGCCAAGCGGCCCATCGTCGCGATGACTGAAGCGGCGGTTGTAACGGCGTTGGCACCCGGCGAGAGATAGAGCCCGATCGCGACGGCCGGTTCGCCGTTATAGCGGCCCTCGACATCTTCGTTCTGAGCGCCGAGTTCTATCCGGGCCACGTCGTGCACGCGCAGCAGTGAGCCGTCGGGGTTGGCGCGCAGAACAATGTTGCCAAACTGTTCCGGCGTTGTGAGCCGGCCCTGCGTCTGAATGTTCAGTTGAAACTGCTGATCATGGCCGATCGGCCGCGCGCCGATCCGACCGACCGGCGCCTGCACATTCTGCGCCTGGATTGCCGAGATAATGTCGGCCGGGGTCAATTGCAGATTGTCGAGGCGCTGGGTGTCGAACCAGATGCGCATCGAGTAGTTCAGCGCGCCGAAAATGTGCGCCTGCCCGATCCCCGGCAGCCGCGAAAGCACATCGACGATGTTGATGATCGCGTAGTTCGTGACGAACAGAGGGTCTTGTTGAGCGTTGTCGCTATAGAGGGAGATGAATTGCAGGACGGCCGCCGATTTTTTCTGGACTGTGAGCCCCTCTAACTGGACCTCGGCGGGCAGTTGGGCGAGCGCGGTTTGCACGCGGTTGTTGACGTTGACGGTGTCGATGTCGGGATCGCTGCCGAGCGCAAAGCTGACGGTCAGGCTGTAGGAGCCGTCATTGCCGCTCGTCGACTTCATGTAGAGCATCTTGTCCACGCCGACGACTTGCGCCTCGATTGGCTGGGCGATGCTGGCTTCAACCACGGCTGCCGAGGCGCCGGGATAGACCCCCGCGACCGTCACCTGCGGCGGCACGATGTCGGGTAGTTGCGCCACCGGGATGCGGGACAGTGCCAACAAGCCGGCAAGGGTGATCACGACGGCGATCACAACCGCCAGCCGAGGGCGGTCGACGAAGATCGCCGAGATCACGGTTTTGCTCCCGCTTCGGGAGCGGACGGACTTGATGGTCCGTCTTTAGCTTGCCCCGGTGCTACCACCGGCTCGGGGGTCGCAGGCCCGGCCGATACCACTTCGCCAGGGTGGACGCGTTGCAAACCCTCGCTGATGACCATTTCGCCATCCGTTAGCCCGCTCGTCACCACCGCCAGAGACGGGGTCGACTGGCCGAGCTGAAGGCGGCGGATCTGCGCCTTGTTCTGTGCATCCACGGTGTAAACGTAATCGCCCTGTTGATCGGACAACACGGCAGCGCGCGGGATCGCCAGCACCGTGATCGGCTGCACGCCCTCGAGCAGCACTGAGACGAATTCGCCGTCGAACAGTTCGCGGGGCGCCGGCCCTCGAGCCGGCAGGCCTGAGATCAACGGGTTGGGAACCATCGCGCGCAACGTTATCGTGTCAGTGTTTGTGGCGACGGTCGGCGAGACGTAATCGAGCTTGCCCTCCTGGCCATAGGTCCGCCCATCCGGCAAGCGCAGTTTCACAATCACGGCATTGAACCCGCCCTTCGCTTCGTAGCGGTTGCGCAGATCAAGCCCGGTGCGCAACGAGATCGGGAACTGCACGTACATCGGATCCTGGCTGACGATGGTCGCCAGCGTACCGCTGGTGGGCGAGACGACGTTGCCTTCGGTGATCTGGGTCGCGCTGATCCTGCCGTCGATCGGTGCGCGCATCTCGGTGTAGCCGAGGTTGATCTGCGCCGTCTCCAGCTGCGCCCGCGCGCCGGCAATCTGCGCCGCCAGCGCGCGCTCGGAGGCGAGCGCGGTATCGACGTTCGATTGTTGGCCCGCCGGTCCGCGCATCAGTGCCTGGGCACGCTCCAGGGTCAATTCGGCATTACGATGCTGTGCGTCCAGCTGCTCCACATTGGCCTTCGCGGCGTCGACCTGCGCTTGAAACGGCGGCTGCTCGATCTCGTAGAGCAGGTCGCCCTTCTTGACCTCGGCGCCCTCGACGAAGAGCCGTTTTTGGAGAAAGCCGGTGACGCGGGCAATGAGCGCCACCCGGTCGACTGCCTGGATCCGGCCGATGAACTCGTCGCGTTGCGTGATCTGCTGGCGCTCGGCCCGCGCCACGCCGACCGCGGGCGGGGCGCCCGGTGCGGGCTGCTGCGCCAGTGCCGGAACCGAGAGCAGGATGAGGGCAGTCGCCAGCAACCACGACTCGGCTATCTCCTGACTCATGCAAGCCTCCGCAGGCAGCTGATAGCCGACACCAGGGACTCAAATCATCTCTGTCAGCTGAGGCCCCACGTTGCCGGCTGCGCCTGGTGAAATTCAAGAATTCCGACTGAACAAGATCGTGCGAAACGGCGAAACCACCAACCCGGCTGCGCAATACCGCGACACGACGAGCAAGAGCTGCCATCTGTTGGCCATCTACCTTGGAGCGATGCCGGTCTATGGGCAAGCTCTCCCTCCGCCCCCTGACTGGGGCGGGTGGTTCAGCCATGCCTGGGAGCAGCGCTCCCCGGATTGCGTGTCGGCCGCTTACCGGCCAACCGCTTCATCATCTGCGCGTTCTAGGCGATCGCAAGGTGCAGACGCCGCGGGTCGCTGAGTGCGTCGCGTGATGCGCAATTCGCGACAATGATCGCATGTTCCGGGCCGTTGACGTCGATGTTGTAGAGGCGACTTGCTGAATAAGCTTGGTCGCATCGACGCTCTGCTGAAAGCGGATGCCGTTTCTTGCCGGCCAACCTAGGTATCCTGATCGCCCATGACTAGCTGAAGGCGCTCTACTGCTGCGCCAGCGCGCCGGCATTGCGCCGCGGTCTTATCTATAGTGGACGTTAATTGTTCGGGCGCCAGTGCACTCCGGCCAGACCGCAATGCCTCCACGTAGGCGTTCACCGCCGTAAGCGAGTTCACGAGCTCCCGCAGCACTGCAGCCGCATCGATGTGCTCGACGTTCACGGAGATCATTGAGCGAATCTCCTGACTTGGGAGACACAATCGCCGCAATTAAGGGGCATCTGCATTTACTATCAGCAATGGGCGTCCTGCGAAGAGCCCGATCTTCCGTGATAGGTCCTAATTCGTTTGGTCTGGCGTCTGTTTCACGTCCCGTGAATGGCTCTGAGAAGGCATTTCAGGCCACAGCCGGATGGAGTAATCCTCCTGGGCGCAATTCACGCCCTGAATTTCACGGTCGATTCACGCGGGCTCATTGCGCTGAGGGTATAGTGGCGAAGATAATGCGCCACACAGTGGTGGCCAATCCGGGCAAAGATGAGCAACGAATGACGATAACTTCTTGGCCACGCTATTGTCGATCATCAACGCCGATGATCGCTATTATTGACGACGACGATGCGGTGCGGGACGCGTTGCGGTTCCTGTTTACAGCATACGATTTCACGGTCGTCGCCTATGAAAATGGAGCCCAGTTTCTTGCGGAGCTGCCGAGTGTCGCGCTCCTAATTGTTGACCAGGACATACATGGGCTTAATGGCGTGCAGGTCATCCGCCAGTTCCGGCGTGCAATAGGTGCCTCGGTGCCGGTGCTGATGTTCAGTGCCGCATTCGACCCCGACATCGAAGCGCGGGCCGCCGATGTGGGTGTCACACGCTTTCTGCACAAACCCTTGGCGCTGGACCTAGTCCAGGCTGTGCAGAGCGCTTTAGCGAGAGATGTGGCGCCTGCGCAAGCGAGCTTTGGCTGACCTCCCACGCTTCCACCTTGGATCGACGGCGAGGCTTTCGCGGCGCAATACGCCCTTGAACGCCCCGCGGAAACGGTAGAGGTCGCGTTGCGCCAGACATCGGGCCAACGGCCGGCTCGGTGATTTAGCGCGACTTTGCAGTCGGCATGACACCGCTTCGTCGGCGCGGCGGGCGCTGCAAAAACGCGCGACGTGCGGGCTCTCAGCATCACCGTAGCGGTGGGCTCATTTATTCAATCAGCAGGTTGTAACCGGGCGCGCAAGTGCTTCGTTGAGAGCTTGGATAAGCTCTGCCTGCCTATATGGTTTGACCAGCAATTGCATGCCAGCCTGGCTGCCCTCCAACTTGCGCCGCGCCTCGGGATTGCCAGAAACCAGAATGGTCCTTAGCTGCGGCCAGTGCTGCTGCGCGTAGCAATTTAGATCGAGGCCGTCCATCTTTCCGGGCATAACCACATCTGAGAAAAGCAGATCGACGCGCTCGTCGTGCAGGATTTCGATGGCTTCAGCCGCGTTGGCCGCGGTAACAACGCGATAGCCGAGAGTGGTTAGGTTGAACGAAACGGCCCGACGGACCCCGTCGTCATCGTCGACCAAGAGAATTGTGACACCTTCATTCTGGACGATCGGCACTGGCGTTGACGTGGTGTCAAGCGATGCGGCTGCTTCCAACGCACGCGGTAGATAGAGCCGAAAACAGGTGCCTTGACCGACAGCACTTTCGACTGTGACATGGCCGCGGGACTGCTTCATGAAGCCGAAGACCATGGACAAGCCGAGCCCAGTACCCTCGCCAACGGGCTTCGTGGTGAAGAATGGTTCGAATATCTGGTCGATAACCTCCACGGCCATACCAGTGCCGGTGTCGCGCACCTCGATGGCTACGTATTCCCCCGGTACGACGTCGCTATCTTGTGCAAAACCAGCGTCTAGTGTCGTGTTGAAGGCGGTCAGTGTCAGGCTCCCGCCGTAGGACATGGCGTCCCGCGCATTGGTCGCCAGATTGGTCAATGCCGCCGTGAGCTGGGTTTCGTCGGCATAAACCGGCCATAACCCTGCCGCCAACCGCAGCTCGCTCTCGATCTGTTCGCCAATAACTCGCTGCAGAAGGCTCCAAACCCTCGTAAGAACATCGTTGACGTTAAGCGGTTTTGGATTAAGTGGCTGACGTCGGGCAAAGGCCAGTAAGTGTTTAGTGATCTCCGCGCCACGAAGCGCTGCTGTTAATGCTTCAGTGACCAAGACGGGCACTTCAGTAGTGTCACCGGCAACCATCTGACCGATCAATTCAAGTGTCAGAGTAATGACATTGAGAAGATTATTGAAATCGTGCGCAACGCCGCCTGCGATCTGGCCGATAACTTGCATTTTTTGTGCTTGTCTAAGCTGATCCTCGATGCGCTCCTTCTCGCGCTCCAGGGCACGCCTGGCACTCAAATCTTCGAGTGTTCCCGTGAAGTA
Organism: Alphaproteobacteria bacterium; assembly: GCA_019240125.1. Taxonomy (GTDB): domain Bacteria; phylum Pseudomonadota; class Alphaproteobacteria; order ATCC43930; family CGMCC-115725; genus DATARH01. Next base: position 42,004 of record JAFAYW010000339.1, on the reverse strand, counting down.
TAGTTGACCGCCCGACCAGCATTCTGACACGGCCAGCCGAACCGGAATTAAAACGCCGTCGTTGCGGCATGCTTCGACATCGCGACCGATGCCGATTATCCTTGCTTCTCCAGTGGTCCTATAGTGGCGGATGTATTGACCGTGGCTTGCTCGCAGATCTGACGGCAGCAACAGGCTTACATTTTTGCCAAGCACGTCCGCTCGAGTGTAGCCAGTTAACCGCTCCGCGGCCTTATTGAATTCTTGGATAAGGCCATCCTCGTTAATCATGATGACGGCTTCGACCATATTGTCGACAAGGTTGCGATAACGCTCTTCGCTCTGTTGCAACTGGGCTGCCGTCTGCGCCTCCTCGGTGACATCCTCCGAGAGGCTGATTATTCCGGCGATTTCGCCATTTCCTTTGTAGATCGGTGCGCCGGTGAGCCGTAAATTGATCGTCGCTCCCGATAGCCGATTAAAGCTGGTGATACTTCGCTCACGGATGGACTGTCCGCGCATGAGAGCGTCAATATACTCACGTATTGCATCAGAGGAAAATTCACAGCTGCCGATCATCTTCGCGGCCGATATCCCGTAGATGCTTTCGGCAGCTGCATTGCAAATCGTGACGACGCCGTGCGCGTCGCGACCGATGATCGCCAGAGGACAGGCGTCAAAGATCGCGCTGAGATTTTGATTCGCTGTTGCTAACTCTTCTGCCGCTAATCTTAACTCTGCTGTTCGCGCCTCAACTTGCTTATCCAAGGCATTATTGAGCTCCCGCAGAGCCCTTTCAGCCTGCGTGCGCTCCGCCACCTCTTCTTGCAGCTGAGCATTTAACCTTTGCAATGTATCGGGAGATGGCAACGCCAGTATGCGAGGTAACATAGGCCATGCGATGATGGCGGTCGCAAGCGAGAGCGCCGCAGTCACAAGCTTTGCCAAGGCTTGCGCTGTGTAATCAGGATACCAGAGCGTTACCGCATCGAGCCAATGCGTCGTCCCACATGCCAGAATGAACGCCGCGAACAGTCCGAGCATCCACCCGAACGCCAAGTCGCGCCGTCGGCTCAAGATTACCAGCAATGCGATCGGGATGGAGTAGTAAGAGAGTGCAATCAGAGCGTCTGACCCGGCGTCGAGCCAGATCAGTTCCGGTCGCCAAAGAAGGCAAAAACCGTGTGGCGTCAAGTCGTTCTGGCTGAAGATCGACGACAGAAAGCCCATCGCCACAAATCCCCCTGGTGCTCAATTTCTGATTTAGACCAGGGCCATCGTGACGGAGCACAACCGCCGATCAGTCTTAATTTGACATAATTTAATCCACACATGTTAATTCCGATCAAGAAGAATACGGTGCCATTCGGGCATATTTCATTCGCAAAACGAGCGCGCCGCCGGGCTTGCCGGATCGTCTGCGTTTCGACAGCGAAGTTCCAGTTTGCTAGAGCACTGATTCGGTTGACGCATACGGATCGGTAGATCCTGCTTTGTCGTTCGGTGGGTCTTGTCAAGCCATTGAAAAATCGGCGCAGGTGCCTTGTTTCGCAATAAGCTGTTGGGTTTGACGGGGGACTCAAAACTGAAGGCGCGGCTTACCATCTTCCCGAGGACGTCGTCCCTACTTGATCAGGGAAATCGCGCCCGACCCCGCTGCGTTAGGGCCGACGCCCATCGGCACGGGGACGGGCGAGGCGGAATAGCTCGCGTTAAGCGTCAGATTGGCGGTGCCGTGCACCGCGATGGCCTTTGCCACGATCACAGTCCAGGCCGACGATTCAGCCACCGGCCTGAAGCCCTGCACATCGAGCAGCGCATTCGGAATGTAAACCACACCCTCGAGCACATGCGCCGCCGTCGTCGAGATACTGAAGGTCGTGATGTTGTCGCGCGATGCCAGGATCACAAAGCCGGCGAGCGCTCCGGAGGTAGCGCCCTTCAGATCGATACTGGCATTCCCCGAAAAGGTCAGGGTTGAGGTAGCATCGAAGACCAGCGTTACTCCTCGCCCCTGGATCGTCGATGTTCCCTTGGCGGTCACTACCGCCGCGAAGAAATAGTGGATGCCGGGCTGCAACGTGACGGTCGCGTTACCGCCGATGACGATGACGCCGCAGTGAACACCCGGCGCCAGACTGAGGGACCCGGTTGTGATCTTGAGGTCGGTGTCTGTACACAGGCTCGGGACGTCAACATTCACGGCCGTAAACGGATCGCTGATCGGCGCGGCGGCGACCTGAGGCGCCGGCGTTATGTCACCGGAAGCTGCTCCGACAGCCTGCGTCTTTCCGGCGGACATCATGGCGGTCATCGACACGGAAATGTTCTGGTCGGACTGGACCATGCAGCTCGGCGCCGTAACCTGCGCGGAATTCTTCAGGTCTATAATTGCGTTATTCGTCAGGATGCTGGTGAAGCTGCCCAGTGACGTCGCCGTGGCCAATGCGCAGAGCGGCATCAGCCCCTCGCTTTGCGCCACCGCTGTGACGCTGACCGACCAGCCATCCTCCGGCAACAGATTTTTCAGAAAGGCGGGTCGGTTCCCAGAGATCGTGACGCTCACGGTCTGCTTTTGATCATCGATCAAAACCGCAACGGCCGGGCTCCAGGCGCTGAGCTGGGTGAGCTGCGCCTCGGCGAAGCTCTGCGCGCGCTGTGCCGTCGATGATGTCGCGTCGATCAGGAACTGTCGCGCGCCAGCCAGGGCGGCGGAGTCGGCGATCCCCTGCATTTTGACCTGATCGACCCGCACCCAGCAGTAATCGACCGTGGCGACACCGGCGAGCAGGAGGGAGGGTGCGCCAATCGCGAACAGGATCATCACGTTGCCGCGCCGGTCCTGGCATAGCGCCTGGATTAGCTGTACGAGCCAGGCGTGTATGCAGACCACGCCGCGCCCGATGCGGAAGCTCGACGTCATAGCGCTGATTGGAGCGTGGCTATGGTACTGTCGACCAGCCCGCCCAGACTGGCTGCGACGTCCGGAGGCAACGCTTCACCTCCCACGCATTTCGCTTCGATGTTGCCCGCCGCGGTGGCAACCGCCCTCGCACCGATGTTGAAGCTCATCGATTTCAGCGCGTGCGACGCTTCGGAGACCGCATCGGGATCGCTGCCTTGGGCCGCCGCAAGAATGCGCTCCATGCACTGCGGCGCGTTCTCGATATAGAGTCGAAATACCTTCGCGACGAAATCGGCCCGCCCGTTGCCGGCGAAGGTCTGCAGTTGCGCGATGGTGTCAGTATCGAATAGGTCCACACGCCGGTTGATCTGGCCGAAGTCGGAAAGATCGGACGCCGTGCTCTCCGTTTGGGGTGTCGGTTTGTATGCGTCCGGTGCCTCCCGAACGACCAGGAACTTGCCTAGGACGGCGGCGAGCGCGTTCAGCGTGAACGGCTTATGCAGCACGCCGTCCATTTCGGCATCGCGCCACGCCTCGGCGGCGGCGCCGAGAACGTGTGCGGTCAGCGCGATTATGGGCACGCGATCCGTTCCAGATTCCCGCTCGAGTCGGCGGATTTCCCGGGCGGCATCAAACCCCGTCATCCCCGGCATGCTCGCGTCCATCAGCACCGCATCGAACGCGTCACCGCGCCCTGCTTCGATCGCCTCGCGTCCGTCAGTGACGACTTTCACCTCGATCCCGAGGCGATGCAGCGCCTCTATCGCCACTTCGCGATTGACCGCGTTATCGTCGGCGACCAGTACCCGGCTGCCGCTGAACGATGGTATGGCACCAGATATCGCGGCCTCGGCCGCTGTCTCCGCGCTGTCGGTCAGCGGCTCGCCGCGTGCAAAGCGGTGGAGCAATCGGCCCAAGTCGCTCCGACTAATGGGGAGAGCGAGAACAGCCCCAACCCGCCCGCTGTGCAACAGCATGTGCGGCTCCGGATTCCCGTTAGCGGCGATGCAGATCGCGGCACCAGGCGCACCCTCAAGGGCGTTGAGACCGGCCGGATCGCCGATCGCCAAGGCGCGGCCATGCTCGGCCACCGAGTATCCGGCATCTTTGAGATAGGCTCTCAGGGTCCGCTGCGTGAGCGCACCGGCACAGGCCACCGAGACCATGAGATCGGCCACCGGCGCCCGCGGCCATTCAGCGGCGCTCGCCAATGTCTCGGTCGCAAACGCGAAGGCAAATCGGGAGCCTTTCCCCAGCTCGCTGGCGATCCGCCACTCGCCACCCATCGCCTGCACAATCCGTTCGCAGATGGCGAGTCCGAGGCCGGTGCCGCCGAAGCGGCGGGTGGTTGACTGATCGGCCTGGGTGAACGCCCCGAAAACCGACCCGAGCTTGTCCTCGGGAATGCCGATCCCGGTATCGTTAACGGCGATTTCGATGCGATTGCCGGGGGCGCGAAAAATCTCGACGAGCACCCCACCCGTTGTGGTGAATTTGATGGCATTGTTGACTAGGTTGCACAGAACCTGCCGTAACCGTACCGGATCGGCGGCGATTGACTGCGGCAGCGACGGATCGACATAGCCGGCGAGGTCGAGCCCGCTGCTCGCGGCCCGCTCCCAGAACAGGCTCAACACGTCATCGACGATCTCGCTCAGATCGACCGGTACGGTTTCCAGTTCGAGCTTTCCGGCCTCCATCTTGGAGAAGTCCAAAATGTCATTGATAATGGCCAGCAGGCTCGCGCCGGATTTGGCGATGACTTCGGCAAAGCGTCGCTCGCGCGGCGCCAACTCTCCAGCGGCCAGCATCTCCGCCATCACCATGACGCCGTTCATTGGGGTGCGGATTTCATGGCTCATCGTTGCCAGGAAGTCCGATTTCGCGGTGTTTGCCGCCTCCGCTGCCTCCTTGGCTACGACCAGCTCAGCGGTGCGCGTCTGGACCTCGTCCTCCAGGCCTGCCATCTGCGCCGCGATGCGGTCGTCGCGGACGTGGATCTCGCGCAGCATCTGGTTGAAGCCGCTGACAAGGTCTCCGATCTCACCCTCGGCAGGGATCTTTACGCTCTGCCGAAAGTCATAGGTTTCCTGAACATCACGCACAACACGGCTGAGCGCCAGGATCGGACGAGCGATCCGCTCCTGCAGGCGCCAGGCGATCAGCAGTCCGACCAGGATCGCGCCAAAGGCAACCGCCATGCTCTCGCCGAGCGTGACAAGGAAGCGGCTTACCATGCCCTCGGTACGACCCAGCAGGACGACCCGCCCGACATCGTTGCCGTCATGCAGGATGGGGACGTCGACCTCCGAGCTTCCGCTCAGCAATTGCTGCAGGAATGCGATGGTATCGCTGCCGTTCGCCCGCACGTCGCTGGTGAGACGGGCGCCGGCGCCGGTCTCAGCCAGCATCTTGCCATCAAACGCTTCGATACGGCCGTATTCGACACCCGATACCTGGGCAATGGCACGCAACGCTCGGAAAGCCTCTTGCGGACTGTTTTGCGCTGCTCCCTCGACCGCCAGGGAGGCGACGACGCGCGCGGCGGCATCAAGGCGCACCGTCTCGAGTGCGACCTCCCGCTCGCCGTTCTGCCAGGCTGCCACCCCGGCAATGGGGATGACTGCCAGCCCGACAACGGCGATCACCAGCCACGCCAGATTGCGGCGCAGCGTGCGGGAGCGCGCTCGCAGCGGAGCCTCGGCCAGGTTGTCGGCGATCGCCGTCACGCCGCCTGTACCTCCGGCGACGCGGTAACGGAAGCGGCGCCGAGCCGAACCAGGCGGTCTTTAGGCAGGGTGATCGTGACTGCCGTGCCCTGACCCGGCGTGCTGTCGATCGTCAACGCACCGTTGTGCAATTCGATGAACTGCCTGGCGATCGGCAGGCCCAGCCCGGCGCCTTCATGCTGCTGCGACAGACTGCTCCCGATACGGCCGAAATGTTCGAGAACCGTCGCGATGTCCTCGGCGGCGATGCCGATCCCCGTATCGCTCACGGTGATCGATATGCCAGCGCCACTGATTGCCGTCCCGATCGTGATTTTCCCGTCGGACGGTGTGTAATTGATCGCGTTCGACAGCAGGTTCGTCAGGATCCGAGTCATCCGTATTGGATCCGCTCGGATGACGGTGCCGTGCGGATCCTCCAGCACGTGCAGCTGCAGCCGCGCCTCGCGGGCCTGCTTGGCGACGGCTCGCCGTGCCTCCTCGACGAGCTCCGCGAGTTCGAATTCTTCCTCGTTGAGCGCCGATTTTTCGGCGGCGCGGGAGAACTCCAGCACGTCATTGACGAGGGCCAAGAGGCGGCGCCCGCTTCCCAGGATATCGCGCGCGAAATCCCGGTACCGAACATCTCCAAGCGCGCCATAAACCTCGGTCGTTAGGATTTCAGCGAACCCGATCACCGCGTTCAGCGGCGTCCGCAGCTCATGGCTCATCGTCGCTAGGAAATGCGATTTCGTCTTGCTGGCAGCGTCGGCAGCATCCAAGGCGCGGCTCAGCTCAACCGAGGTTTCCTCAAGTTCGCGTCGCTGCAGCGCGAGTTCATCCGCCCGCTCGATCAGGGTGAGCTCATTACGATTGGCGCGGTCGACAAAGCGGATCTGATAGCTCAGCTGCCGCCAATTAATCGGCTTCACCAGAAACGACGTCGCACCCTCGGAGAACGCTCGGTCGATGGAGGCTTCATCGTCGCGACCGGTGATGACGATCACCGGCAGACGGCGGGTGAGTTCCCGTTCCCGCAACGCATGCAGCACCTGAAACCCGTCCATCTTCGGCATGCGAAGGTCGAGAAGCACAATATCGGGGCAGGCGCGTGCGATCTCCCTCAGTGCCTCTTCGCCATCCCCGGCAACCGCGACCGCCCAACCTTCTGCCGCGAGGTTAACGCGCGCAAATTCACGAAGTATGGGGTCGTCATCCACGAAGAGGAGCGACAGCGGCCGCTGTGCGATGATTTCCGCGTCCTCGACACTCATTTCGCGTTCCCGCAGCCCGACAGCCGCCGTGAACCTCTGTATTAACGCCGCTGCCGCTGCCGATTGCCCATAAGCAACCGCGCGTAGCGTACCGCAGGGGCGAAGGTTGAGATGCTCTCGAAGGCCTGTTTTTATTTAAGGGAATGGAATTTCGATTTCGTTAACTATGGGCACTATGATCAACCGATTGGTGAGGATGCCGCCTGACTAGAAATTGGCCAGGCGCGATGGCACGGCATTCCCGACCGGCGCGCGTCACATGGCGAGGATTGGCGCGGCCGACGTGCCACAGCGAAATCGATGTGTTCGCTCTCCAACCGGATCAGCCGATCATGAGGACCGGGGCAGCCGCGAGGTGCCAGCTGCTGTCCGGTGTCCCAACAGCCGCCGCGCTTGTGACATGGCCGTTGCTCATGGTCCATATATCAAATGCGCCGCTGCCATTCTGCAGCAGGATGTCCGTGGTGCCATTACCGCCGACATTACCGGTCCCAACGATATTCCAGCCCGGATCGAGTGTACCGATGGTGCTCGTGCTGGCGAGCTGGCCGTTGCTCATCCGCCAGACGTCGACGGCGCCGCTGTTCGTCTGCCATAGAATGTCCGACGTGCCGTTGCCGTAAAAATCACCCGTTCCCGCAATCTTCCAGCTGTTATCCTCGCTGCCGACCACTGACGTACTGGCTACCTGGCCGTTAGTCATCGACCAGACGGCGACTGAACCAGCTGTGTTGCGCCAAAGAATGTCGGACGTGCCATCGCCATTGAAATCGCCGGTTCCGGCGATCTGCCAGGAGTTGTCTGTACTGCCAATCACCGAGGTGCTGGCAACCTGTCCGTTACTCATAGACCACAGGGCGACCGCGCCGGCTGTGTTGCGCCACAGGATGTCGGAAGTGCTGTCGCCGTGGAAGTTACCGGTTCCCGCGACGTTCCAGCTGGCATCGGCGGCGCCGATGGTTGCGGTATTGGCCACCTGTCCGTTGCTCATGTTCCAGAAGCCCAAGGAGCCGTCGGCATTGCGCACCAGAATATCCGAGCTGCCATTGCCGTTGAAATCGCCAGCGCCGCTGATCTGACTGCCGTTTGCCATCGTGCCGATGAGTGAGGAGCCGATGACCTGGCCGCCGCTCATCGCCCAGGCTTCGATCGCGCCGCTAGCATTTTGCCAAAGAATGTCGGAGACGCGCTCACTGTCGCCAACACTTTTACCGGTTGAACCGTCGGTGGCATCGGTGCTCGCGCTGCCGACATCCTGCCAGCTGAAATTGGGGTTACCAACTGCCGTCGAGCCAGCAACGGTGCCGGTCTCCATATTCCAGAGCTGAAGCTGTCCGCTGGCATTTCGGAACAGGATATCCGTTGTGCCAGTACCTTCGTAATTCCCCGTGCCAGCGACCTGCCAGCTGTTATCCATCGTGCCGATGACCGACGTGCTGACAAGCTTGCCGCCGCTGACCGTCCAGGTCGCCAGCTCTCCGTCGGTGTTCCGCCACAGAATGTCCGAGGTGCCGTCACCGTTGAAATCCCCTGTTCCTGCAATCTGCCAGCTATTATCGGCACTGCCGAGCACCGAAGTTCCGGTCAACTGTCCATTCTTCATTGCCCAGATCGAGACGTCGCCGTCCGTGCTCCGCCACAGGATGTCGGACGTTCCGGTGCCGTAAAAGTCGCCCGTCCCAGCGATCTGCCATGAATTATCGGCGCTTCCAACGACGGTAGAGCCGGTGACCTGCCCATTGGACATATTCCAGACATCCACAGAACCGCTGGTGTTGCGCAGCAGGATGTCAGATGCGCCGCTACCATAAAAATTGCCGAGACCGGCGACCTGCCAGCTGTTGTCGATTGTTCCGATAGATGCCGAGCCGCTGACCTGACCGTTGCTGACCGACCAGATCTGAAGACTGCCACCGGTCTGGCGCATCAACACATCGGCACTGCCGTTGCCATGAAAATCCGCCGTGCCGACGATGCTCCAGCTGTTATCCAGATTGCCCAGGAGTGATGAGCTGGTGATCTGGCCGGCGCTGATACCGAGGGTTGCGACATCGCCCTGACTATCGCGCCATAGCGTGCTGACCGGTGCCGCAGGGCTCGTCATGCCGGCGGCAGCAACCGCCGAGAGCACGGGTGTCACCGATGTCTCGGCCGTTATCGCCGCCTGCGTGGGCGCATGGGCGCTGTTGCCGGAGGGATCCGTGGCCGTGGCGCTCAGCGAGTGCGGACCCGCCGACACCGTGGTCGCATAGGTCCAGCCGCCGGTACCATTCAAAGTCGCAGTTCCCAATACCGTCGAGCCATCGAGAATCTGTACGATCGTGCCAGCCACTCCCGATTCCGTGCCCGAGAGCGTCACCGAGCCGGTGCCCAGTGGCAGCAATTGCGTAACGATCGCCACGGTTGGAGCTGCCGCGCTGGGGACGGTGATCGAGGGCTCATTACCGCTCAGACTGGAATTGCCGGCGAGGTCAACGGCCACGGCATGGAGGGTGTGCGCTCCAGCCGATAGTACCGTCGCATAACTCCAACCTCCGGACCCGTTCAAGGTCGCGTTGCCGAGTTTCGTTGTGCCATCGACGATTTGAACAGTCGTTCCCACCGCGCCCGCGACCGTGCCGGAGAGTGTCACCGAACCCGTGGTCGCCACGAAGTTCTGCGAGGAGATCGCGACTGTCGGAGCGGCGGTTTCGACAGTGATCGTGGGCTGCGCGCCGGCAGAGGCGGTCTCGAACAGTGGGTCGATGGCCAATGCCGAGAGCGAGTGGGTACCCGCGCCCAATGTCGTCGTGTAGCTCCAGGCGCTGTTCCCGGCCACGGTGGCATTCCCCAAGACGGTGGTGCCGTCGAGCACCTCGACTACCATTCCGTTATAGCCGGATACAGTGCCGCTCAGCGTCACCGTGCCGTTGCTCGTGATGAGATCGGTCGCACTGGCGCCGGTATCCTGCGCCAAAGTCTGGGCGGTGATCGCGACCGCTGGCGTCTGCGGCCCGCTCGGCGCCTGTGCCCCGAAATCCGCGGCCCAGGCGGCTGCTTCATTCGGCTTTCCGTCACTTGCCTGCGAGAATTCATACGACCCGCCGGCATTGGAGTCCCAGATATTCACAAACTCGACGGTCACCCCCGAGGAGCGGAGTTCCGCGGCCAGCCAGTTTACAAACGCCGGGTCGTCGGTGTTGTCGGTACCGCCCGCGCTGTTGCCGGCTCCCGCTTCCGCGATCGCCAGCGGTTTGCCTTCCTGTTTGGCGAAGGTTATCAGCTGCGACAGGCTGATCGAGCGGCCGCCGCTGCCGTCCAATGTCCATTGTGTCGCCGCCGGATTATCGAAATAATGTTCAACATTCAGCGGGTTGGATGCCCATTGTTGAAAGCTGGTATCCGTTTTCCCGGTGCTCCAATCATACAGGCTGTAGGGATACATGTCGGCGTAGACATCAACCGCGATGCAGTCGACATAGTTATTTCCGGGATACAAACTCAGCGTTGAACCGAGATCGCTCCAGTTAGTCTCGCTGGGGTTCCACAGAACCTGAAGGTTGACCCCATATTGCTGCGCAGACTGGTGAAGAACCGTGTAAATGTGCTGGAAGGCGGAGATCCAGTCTGTCTGGGTCTGCGGGTTGCTCGTTGCATAGGATGCCGAGGAGCTTAGATTGAACTCCCATCCCGGACGCCAGTACTGCGTCTTGAATCCGCAGGCCGTCCAGGCCTCGACACTCGCGTTGATGACGGAATCATACTTTCCGGACGCGAAATCCTTGAAAAACTGATCCGGTGTTTCGGACCCGGCCGCGGTCGATGCCATTGGCAGTCCGATGACCGGTATCATGTTTGCGGCGCCTGGAGTTATCGCGGTGGACCAGGCTTGAAAGCTGGCGTTGCTGACCCAATCGCTGATCGGCTGACCGTAATCGATGTATGAATCGATATAGGTCGGGGCAGTGCCCATCAAGCTCACAAAGCTATTGTAGTTCGCCTCATAAGCCGCCTCTGCTGACGGATCCGACCCATCAGGGCTGTTAAGGTACGCTCCGAGCGGAAACGGTGTGCTACTAGACATCGACCTACTACCAACAGTGCAAAGGCAACTTAGGTCGGGGGTCTTAAATTAACGTTAACTCGTCTCGGAGAAATAGATGGTAATCGTCGCAATTGCCGGGCATCATTCGGACAATGTTTTTGCACCTGCCTTGATTTGAGGCGCGACATTTCTAATGACGGTTAGTCTTTCGGGGATTTGGTCTGGAGGCCTGACGTCTTCGTCCTCCTGCGACTGCGCTACGTCGAAGACCGAGCTAGCAGCCCCCTGGCCTCCACCTCAGCTCGGCTTCGTTGGGTGCAGGTTTGCGAATGAGGTACTTCGGATTGGTCGATTGGCCCGATGGCGGGCGTGAGTTATGGGACCTGCCACGCGGTCCCGCCTGATCCGATGGGAGCGAGTCCGGCCTGGGAGAACGCTGCTGCAAGCCAGATGATTACATTGATAGTACCCACCCGGAATCGATGCCATACGCTTGCCATCGTTGGCGCCAGCTTTTATCAGCTCCGTTTAGTCAGCGAGATCATCTTTGTCTTGGACGCGGCGACCGATGGCTCCTCGGAGTACCTCGCACAGCTCGCGGCCGATCACCCGTGCAAGAAGACCTTGATCGTGCAGAACGAGCATCGTATCGGGGCCGCCGGGTGCCGCATGCGAGGTGTTTCAACCGCGACGAACGAGCTCGTCTTGTTTTGCGATGACGATCTGTTCCTTGAGCCGGGATACGACGAGGTATGCCTGCGCAAGCTTCATGAAACTGGCGCAGGTGCCGTCAGCGGGCGTCACCTGTTCCGCTTGCCCGGTGAAGCGCCGAACACGGCAATCGCGCGCTTCGGCAACGGCAGCCGCCGCACGGCACCATTTAATCGCCTATTATGCGAGGTTGTACCTGAGGCTTACTACGAGGGCGACATCGAGATTCCCCTGACAAACGCTTGTATTTTAACCAAAAAATCTTTGCTGCAGAGATATGGGTTCGACCCATTCTACAGGTCCGGCAATGGCTATCGCGAGGAGTCGGACTTTCAGATGAACATGTTCGTCAACAACTATTCAATCCGTGTCACCAATGAGGCGCATGCGGTTCATCTTCACCGGTCCGAGGTTAGAACGGGTGGCAATCGAGTGAACCGGATCGCTCGTATATATTGGGCAGTTTATTACACCAGTTACTTCTATCGAAAGTATTGGAACAGGTATGCCGGGCGGGTGGGGCTGCGCTGCCCACGCACCGTTGCGCTGCTGATTTTCGCAGTCTGGGTCGCCTACGCAACGCTTCTGCGCCCGCTACGGCACATGGTGCCGGCGACAGGGCCGTCACTATCGCCGAGGAGTCCGCCTGCGCATGGCAGGCGAGGGGATTCCCAGCAGCGTAAGGAGGCGCCTCGTATATAAATGGCGATCGACCTGTCCGTTCGCGGTATGGCGCTCACCCTCCTCGGGCTGCGACCGATCCAAAAGCTGCTTCCTCCTGCAGTGCGCGGTCGCGGGGTCATCATCTGTCTCCATTCGATCGGCGAGCGACAGCACGGGAACGGTTTCGCGCCAATGAGCGGGTTTCGGCTGCGTCCGTCCTTTCTCGACGGATTGCTGCGGTCGCTGCGCAAGGCCTCGACACCGATCGTGGCACTCCGCGATGTTCCGGCCGCGCTGTCGCAGCCGGCTGGGGATCCATTCGTCTGTTTCACCTTTGACGACGGCTATCGCGACAACTGGGAGATCGCCTGGCCGATCTTCCGGCGTTGGGAAGCGCCGTTCACGGTGTTCCTCACGACAGATTTCATCGACGGGACCGTGCCGATGTGCTGGAGCCTGCTTGAGCGATGCATCGCGAGCCAAGACCACTTCTATCTCTCGGATGGGGAGCGTCACTGGGACTGGCCGACAAAGGCGATTGAGGAAAAGCAGGCGTGCTTTGCGATCGTGGACGAACTGTTTCGATGCTCTACCCGGCATGTGGCGCAGCGGCTCAGCGCCGATCTTCGTTCTCGCTATGGCGAAGATTTATGGGAGGCGGCGCGGCTTGATGCGCTGGATTGGAACAACGTACGAGAGATGGCGGCCGATCCGTTGGTCGATATCGGAGCCCACTCGCTCAGCCACCCACTACTCGGCCAACTCGACTGCGTCGAGGCCCTGCGCGAAATTGCCGGATCGAAAGCGGTGATCGAGCGGGAGATCGATCGACCGGTGCCCCACTTCGCGTTTCCCTTTGGTGATGATCGGGCGATTGGCCGCGACGGGGTCGCGCTGGCGTGCGAGGCCGGTTTCGATGTGGCCCTTACCACGCGGCGGGATGTCTTGAGAGCTTCCGATGTCGGGCGCCTGCACGAGTTGCCGCGGATCACGCTCGACAGCCGGTACGAAACACTCGCTCCGGTTCGCGCCCAACTCAGCGGCGCGCCGGCGGCCGTAAAGAGGCTAATTCGGCGCCGTGGCTGATCGTTTTTAGTTGATCGTTTTAGTGCTGGGTTGGTTCGCCAGCTTTCGTCAGCATCAGGAGCGCATACCATGCATGCATTCCGATGGTCCGGCTGCGAAACAACAGCCGATCAACTTCCGCCAGTACAGCGAGGCTTGTTCGCGCGAGTGGCGTCCGCTGAAACGGGATCGCAAGCATGGTAGTCAACCCTGCAAACTCGATATGCACACCGGCAAAATACCGCCTCGCCAGTGCAAGATCGCGGGAGACCAGCGGATGCTCGTCCGCCGTACGCAGGCTCGGCGTCCGATCCCGATACCAGTTCAGGACCGGATTGTGTCCCAGGGGCTCCATAAATACCGCGGAGCCGCCCGGCCTGAGGACACGGCAGATCTCCGCAAAGCTCTTCTCCAGGTCGAGGTGGTGTAGGATCCCGTGCCCGTAAACCAGGTCAAACGAACCCTCCGGGAATTGCATTTGCTCCGCGTTCATGACCCGGAACTCGCAGTTTTTGTAACCTGCTGCCGCGGCCTTCTCGCGTGCTAGGCCGATGGATTGGTCCGAAATGTCAATCCCACAGAACTCCGCGGCAATCTGCGGAGTCTTCATCTCAAAAACCGCAGAAGTGCCGTCGGCGCATCCGTACTCAAGGACCTTCCTGTCGCGCGCCTGGTCGAAGACCAAGCGGCGGAAACGGCGATCCCCGTCACTGATGGCGACATAGAACCTGTTTAAATGTGCGCGCGCGTCCTCGCCGGAACCGTAGCGAGCGTTGTGAAATTCCCGCTCCGAGTTGATGCGATCGAGAGCCAAGCTCAAATCCTTTAAAAAAAGTGCCTTAAAGTCGCTTAAAGCAACTACCCGCGCGCGAGCAATCGAGTAGGGACCTATATAACCCAAAAGGCTAGTGAGATCGTTTGACGCAGGCTAAAGTAGCCCACGCCCATTGCAAAGGTGCAGCTGTGGTAAAATTTAAAGCACATTATGTGTCAAGATTTAGGCACAGACTTCAATATGCCTGCGGGTGACCGGTTTGTTATTGTCCGCTGTAAGGATCTAGGCTAACGATACCGGTTATCTACTACAGCAAAAGGTGCCAGGCATGCCGGTGACGCCAAGAGGCGGCACACCATGTTAAACTGGGCGACCGATCGCTTGGCCGACGCCAAAACCAGCGCGGGATCAGGTTCGAGTGTCAGGCGTCAGCGCGCGGTCGAGCCAGTGTGCTTGCCGTCGATAACCGACGATGAAATGCCGGCCGTCACCATGGTGGTGCCAACGCGCAATCGGGCGCACACCCTCCGGCTGGTGGCAGAGTCGTTCTACGTGCAGGATCTGGTCGACGAAATCATCTATGTCGATGATGCGGGTGAGGATACGACGCCGCAGCTGCTCGACGAATTGACGGACCGCTTCCCCGATGTGCACACGGTAATCATGCGCAACGACACCCGTCTTGGCGCCGCGGAATGCCGGAATCGCGGTGCCGCGGTCGCGCGCAACGGGTACATCCTCTTTTGCGATGACGATGAGATGTTGGAGCCGGGTTACGCCCGAACCTGTCTTCGGAAGCTGATGTTGTCGGGCGCGGGGGCCGTCTCGGGGCGACGCGTCTATATGCGTAACGGAGAGACACCGGATGCCGCGCTGCGCCGGTTCGGTTCCGGCATTCGCTCCGGACCCCCTTATCGGGCGCTGCTCTGCGAGCATGTCACGGGAGCACGTTTCAGCGGCGACATCGAGGTGCCTTTTGCGAATGCCGTGATCATCACGCCAACCGCGCTTGTCCGCCAATACGGGTTCGATCCGGCCTATGCGCGCGGCAATGGTTACCGCGAGGAAACGGACTACCAAATGAACCTTTTCGTCAGCGGGCACCGGATTCTGATGACCGCCGAGGTTCACAGCATCCACCTCAGTCCGGCACAGGTCCGCACCGGTGGGCAGCGCGTCAACCGCTGGCGGCGGCTCTACTGGACCATATTCTACACCGCGTACTTCTACCGGAAGTATTGGGACCGCTATCGAACGCGGCTTGGCATCAGGATGCCACGGCGTTTGGCTGTTGCGTGGTTCGCAGTGTTCGCGACCTATCGCGAGATGCTGCGACCGACGCTTTATCGCATGGTCTTCGCGGTAATGCGTCTTCGCGGCTCGACGGCGCCAGGCTGAGCCCTTCCAGACCGGATCGCCTGATCGGATGAGAGGTCGTACGAGGTGACAGAACCAGCCCGGCTGCCGGCGCGCCCCTTGATGTTTGGGGACGTGCGAGCATCGTCGAGCGTAATTGGCCTCGGTTGCAGCCGCCTGGGCTCCACGCTTAATGCGGGCGGGCAGAGCGAAGCAGCGCGGCTCGTCTGCCGCGCTCTCGAGATCGGTGTCACCCTGTTCGACACCGCAGATATCTATGGGCAGGGCGACAGCGAACGCATCCTTGGGGAGTGCCTTCATGGACGACGTTCCGATGCGATCCTCATTACCAAGGCAGGCCAGCGTTTTTCAGCGGTGCAGCGCGCCGCGGCAATGGTCAAGGCGCCATTGCGCGCGGCCGCAAGAGTGTCGCCCCGGTTACGGAACGCGATTTCTGCGCGACGCGCGGGTGTCCTCCCTCGCGATCTTAGCGCCATCCATCTGCGCCGAGCGCTGAAGGCCAGTTTGAAGCGCCTTCGGACGGATTACGTCGATGCTTTCCTGCTGCACAGTCCCGATGCCGGCGAGCTCGCATCGCGAGGCGACCAACTCGCCGAACTGCTGGACGGCCTCGTACGGGCCGGTCAGACCCGATTTTGGGGGGTCTCTTGCGACAATGTTGCCAGCCTCGAGGCGGCGCTGCAGATGCCCGGTGAGGTGACGGTCGTGCAGGCTCCGCTGCAGGTTCTCTGCTCGGCCGGGGCCGTCGACCACCTCGCAGAGATCGAGCGACGCGGCATCATGCTGCTCATCCGCGAACTCGGACAATTTGCCGGGCCTCTCGATGATCCCGCGGGCCGGCGCGCCGGTATTGCCAGAACGCTTAGCTTCGCGAATGCGGTGGCGCTGATAGGAACCACCAGGATTGCGCATCTCGATGATGCCGTCGCGACTGCACTGTCGCTGATGCCAGTGCAATCGGCACAGGATCAACTCGTTGGGGCACAGGCGTGATCCGGCGCTCGGCTGAACTTGAAGACGGAGCCACGCTTCGGGCCGATCTCTGTGTTGTCGGCGCGGGGCCCGCCGGCATCTCCATCGCCTGTGAGATGCTCGGCTCCGGGCTGTCAGTAATCCTTCTGGAAGTCGGTCAGCGCTCCTTCGCAAAGGCAGCGCAGGCGGGATTATCAGGTGAGGTCGCGGCAGGCTCCGCTCACAGCCCTCCCGATATGTATCGCCGGCGTGTTCTCGGTGGCGCCTCGTCGATCTGGGGCGGCCGCTGTGTGCCGCTTGACCCCATCGATCTGGAGCCGCGGGATCATGTCCCGCATAGCGGGTGGCCAATCAATTGGCTCGAACTCGAGCGATATTACCGGCGGGCTCAGCCCTATTTCGAGGCGGGCGATTTCGAATACAGCGTCGCAAGTTCGCTGGGTGCCGCCGCGCCCGAGACGATCGAGGGGTTTCAGCATCCGGACATTCTGACTGACCGGCTGGAGAGGTTCAGTCCGCCAACCGATTTCGGGAGAAGGTTTGGGCAGGCGCTGATCGAGTCGCCCGACATCGTCGTTCTCCTCGAAACAGAGGCGTTGCGGCTGGTCGCCGCAGATGCGGCTCCGTGCACCAGAGTGACGACGCTCGAGGCGGCGAGTGCCGGGAAGCGCCTCAATGTCCGGGCTGAACGATACGTCCTCGCTGCCGGCGGTCTTGAGACGCCGCGCCTGCTGATGCTTTCCGACCCCAGCCGTCGGGGCGGCCTCGGCAATGAGGGGCAAGCGCTCGGCCGCTACTATATGTGCCATCTTGAGAACACGCTCGGCCGGCTGCAGCTTCTGCCCAAGGAGCGGCCGATCGCGTTGCATTTTGAGCGCTTGGCCGATGCCGTGTACACGCGGCGCAAATTGGCGCTATCCGCGGCCGCCCAGCGGCGCGAGAGGCTGCTGAACACGGCTTTCCGACTGCATTACCCACCGATCTCGGACCCTTCGCACCGGAGCGGCATTCTTTCTTCGGTATACCTGCTGAAGGATTCGGTCCTGCCGGAATACCGGCGTAAGCTAGCCACGATCGAGATCGCCAAACGCGACACGTTGCGCCGTGATGCCCGTTTCTGGCTGGCGCATGGCGGCAATGTGCTACGTGACCTGCCGGCGGTAAGCTGGTTCTGTGTCGATTGGACGCGCCGGCGCGTCGTCGCGCGACGCAAGCTTCCATTCGTCGTTGTCGATAGCCGGATCGGTGTCTACCCCTTCGATGTGAACGCCGAGCAGGTACCCAACCAGGACAGCCGGGTCGTGCTCGCGGAACGAACCGACCGGCATGGTCGCCGCATGGTGAAGGTTGACTGGCGCATGGCTAGCCAGGATACCGACAGCTTGGTGCGTACAATGCGGCTGTTGCAGCGCGGCTTCGCAGCCTCGGGAGTGGCGCGCCTGGATTTTGATGACGGGCTGGAGGATGCCGTAGCGGCCTCGACGCCGGTCGGAGGTCACCATATTGGAACGGCGCGGATGTCCGAGAGCCCACGCGACGGTGTCGTGGACGCGAACGGCGCCGTGCATGGAGTGGCCAATCTGTTTTGCGCCGGGTCCGCCGTCTTTCCAACCTGTGGCCACGCCAATCCTACTCTGACCCTCGTCGCTCTCGCCGTGCGCCTTGCCGATCACCTGAAGGCCGGTCATGGCAAGAACGCTATCCGCGTACCGGGCGAACAGGCGGAAGCTGCCGCGTGATGCGCGTGTTATGGCTGGCCCGCAACCTGCCGTTTCCATTGGTGACGGGCGACAAGATCTACACTGCGAAAATGGCTGAAGCGCTCGCCGCAGCCGGCGCCCAGATCACCTTTGCCGGGTATCCTTCAGCGGCGCCCGCCGAGCCGGTCAGCGGCATCGCCTGGCACCCCGTACCGGGCGGACCGAAGAACAATTGGCGCGCCGCGCTAGACCCGCGTCCGCTGGTTGCGGCGCGTCACCTCACCAAGCGATACCGCAAGCACGTGGGGGGACTCGCTGCCTCGGCTTGGGACGCGGTCGTCATCGATCAATACGGCATGGGCTGGGTGCTGGATCAGCGCCGGCGTTTCCAGACGAACCCCTCGTTCGTGTTCCTGACCCATGATCACGAGGAGAGCGTCACCGCGCTGCAGGCCAAGGATCCCGGCGCCAGCTCCATCAAGCGGGCCTATCTTTGGCAAAATCACCTGAAAACACGGTGGTTCGAGCGTTGGATCGCCCGGCGCTGCGACCTGCTGACCACGATCACGGAGGCCGATGCTGCTCTGTTCCGCCAGACGGCTCCCGATAGACCCAGTATCGTTCTGACGCCGGGGTACTCGGGACGCAAGCTCTCCGAACGAACAGTATCAGCGGAGACCGCGCGTGCGGTCGTCCTGTTCGGCTCGTATCGCTGGTCCGCCAAACTGGCGAATCTGACGTCGTTTCTGGAACAGGCGGCGCCGGCGCTGGCGCGATCCAGGATCGAGCTGCGGATCGTCGGCGACATTGCCGATGACGTCCGCGAAGCGCTCGCTGCGCGCTATCCCTCCGTAAACTTCACCGGCTTTGTCGCCGATCCTGGCCCCTATTTGGATGCGCGCCTCGCAATCCTCGCCGAGCCGATCGGCGGCGGCTTCAAGCTGAAGCTGCTCGATTATGTTTTCAACCGCCTGCCGGTGGCAGCGCTCGATGTGTGCGCCGCGGGCCTGCCACCCGAGATCAGCCAGCACATGATGCTGTTCGGCGATACGGCGACGCTGCTGCGGCGCGTGGTTGCTGAGATCGACGACGTGCAGTCCCTCGATCGCCGGCAACGGCTGGCCTTTACGGCCGCGGAAAGCGCGTTCGACTGGGCGGATCGGGGGCGGTCGTTTCTGGACGCGCTCGAGGCGACAGTGCGGAGCCGGGGATTTCCGTCACCAGCCGCTCTGGAGACAGCGGGCGCTTAGCTGCGCTGCCACACTCGTAAATAATCCACCGTGTAGTCCCACCCGTCGCCCTCGTCCTTCATGCCGGTGAGATTTGCATTCGGTAGGCTCATGCCGATCTGATTGGTCACCAGAACATGGGCTGCCGGCGCATGCCATTCGTAGACGGTCTGCTTGATTGCCCGGCCGTCCACCACCCAAATCGGCTTGTTCTCGACCCAGTCCAGGGCGAAAACGTGAAAATCCTCAGAGAAATCGACGCCGGGATCGTAGCCGTGCGGCCCAAGCAGAGAGAACAGGTCGTGCGGGTTGCCGTAATTCTCCGCGTGCCCGTTGGTCTGGATGTGCGCCTCAAGGTATCGCGGCCGATCGCGGCCCTGCCAGACGAAAAATTCGAATATGTCGATCTCGGGCGGCCAGGGCAGTTCCGAGAAATGGCCATCCGGATACTCGACACCCGGATTCAGCCAGAAGGCCGGCCACACGCCGAGGCCGCGCGGCAATTTCGCCCTCATCTCGACATACATGCCGGGCGTGACCTGCAATAAAGCCCGCAGCATCCCGGATTCGATCCCACCCCGTCGCATTCCGCCGCCCGGCGGCACCCGGGCCTTGAGGGTCAGAGCGTCATTCGAGAAGACATGCAGCGACCGCGGATCCCCCTCCGGATAGTCGCGATGGACCGTCCAGTAGGTCGGCAGGGTATCGAGGCGACCTTGATCATAGATGTAGCGGAAGCGGAACTGCGCCCTCAGCTCCTTCAGATTGTGGATGGTGCTGTCTTTGCGTTGCGCCCCAAACGTCCAGTTCTTGACGAGGCGGAACGATCCCTCGGCCGCTACCGGACGCGGTTCCACGTCCGCCACGGCTGCGCTCGGTGCCACCGCACCGATGAGCGATGCGCCAGTGACGCAAAGCACATCTCGTCGCGAAATCACCCGATTGTCCTTAACTGCAAGAGGGGAACCGCTTGCTAAGACTGACGCCGCACCTTACCGCGTTACGGCGTTCACCGCGTGACGGCAGCCGAGCGACAGATCGGCCTTGAAGTTCTTCAGGCAGATGGCTTGCAGGCGCGCAGATTCAATGGTGTCAGCGTCGTGCCGACAGAACCGAGTGTAGTCGGCGTGGCACGCCGCGGCGACCCGTTTGTAATCTGCCGCCGTCGGGGACGGCTGGTCTTGTCCGGTCACGGGTGATACCGGCAGCGCGAGGATCGCTCCGACCCAGAGGGCGCCTCGAAACACTTGTCCGAGACCATGGCCGGTAGCGGTTCGGAGTTCATCGTGGAATCGGCTGGGATAACGCCGCATCGCAATGCTCTCCCGGAATGCGACTCGGCATAGCGCAGCCTGGTGCGTTACGCAAGGTGCTGGCGGCTCCTCGCCGATTATTGCTATAGTGTAACCTGCGGTAGTGTTCAGCTGGTGCCGTGAACAAGAGGCCGTTCTTGGGAGAGCTCCCGGGACTGTTAACCCGTCCCGGTCGCGTCAAGGCGCGCTTGCTCGCCGACTACAGTGCAGGGTGGATGCTCACCGCCGGGCTGCTGACGGCTGGCTGCATCCTGCCCAGCCCCGCCACGGCTCAGCTGTTTCAGCAATATTACACCACGCCTCTTCTCGATCAGTACCTGAGCCCGGATGTTGGCGGCACCGCTGATCAGCCGGGGGTGACTGTTACGTCACGCTACCGCCCCGCTTATGATTATCTCGGCGTGCGTCTTGGCAGCTTCATGCTGCATGCCGAGGGTTCGGAGAAGACGGGCTATGACGACAACGTCACCGGGACGCCAAACGGCCGCGGCAGCTTCCTGGCACAAACGACGGGCACGCTGTCCATCGCATCGGACTGGTCGCGCGGCAGCCTCGCGGGCAATCTTGTGGTCGACGATTATCGGTATCCCGACCAGAACCAGGAGTCGTATACGAACTGGTCCGGGACACTCAGCGGCTCCCATCAGTTCGGGCGCGATACACTGCTTCTGAATTACGCGCATTCGAACTCGAACCAGAACTCGCGCGATCTTGGCGTACCGCAGCTGGACACGCCGATCGCCTTTCGCGTTGATGACGGTACCGTGACCTATCGCGCCAACTTCGCGCGCAGTTTCCTGCAATCGACGCTCGATATTGCCGGCTACAGCTATGACAATGGAACGGTGCTCGGCACGCCGTTCACTCAGGCTTATCGTAACCGGATCCTCTATTCGCCCGGCGTTGCGCTCGGTTACGAACTCGCGCCGCTGCGCAACGTCGTCCTGGTGGCCCGGGATTCACAGGCTGAGTACAGCCAGCTGGTTCCGGGCGTTCCGCTGCGCAACTATAACGACGGCTCGGTGCTGGCGGGCATCGACTTTCTCGCCGACGGCGTGTTCCGATACCGCCTTTTTGGCGGTTACGAGATCAGAAAATTTGAGAATTCCGCCTATCAGACCATCCAGGCCCCGATTGTCGAAGCGGCCCTGATCTATACGCCGACCGGACTGACGACGATCAGCGGCATCGCCTCTCGCCGCATTCAAGACTCCGTCAGCGACTCGACAGTCGGCTTGACCGAAACTGCTCTGCAGCTGCGGGTCGACCATGAGTATCTGCGGAACGTGATCCTGCAGGCCCGTGCCGGCTATTTCATCGACGACTACTCGCAAAATCAGGGTAGTCAAACCCTGTTGCAGGCCGGCGTGGGCGTCACCTGGCTGCTGAACCGCAATATGCGACTGGCCGCGACCTACGATTACGCCAATCGCGGTACGAGCAGTAACGGCTTCATCGGTCTGGTAAATCCTAATCAGAATATCGGTACCGGGTACACCGAAAACCGTTTTCTCATTCAGCTTAAGGTTGGCCTGTAAAGTGGGCCGGCATGCTGATCGCCGCTCATCCGAGCATCGGACCATCAACCGTCCAGAATGGGGGAGACACGTAATGCCGTTCGGGAGCAAGGGGGTGAGAAAGCCTGTGCTCGGGGCGTTGTTGAGCTGTGCTCTCGCCTTGGCGGGCTGCATGCCAGGCGCTGATCTGCCGCCCCTGCCGGATTATCTCGCGCAGAGTTACCGCCTCGGCGGGGGCGATCAGATCCGCATCATTGTGTTCGGCGAAGACCAGCTGACGGGTGAGTTCCGTGTCGATGATCAGGGCATGATCGCCATCCCGCTGCTCGGGGAAGTGCATGCCGCGTCGCTGACCACCCAAGAACTCGGCAACCAGATTGGTGCCGAGCTTAAACGGCGCAAACTTTTGAGCGATCCGAGCGTATCGGTTGAGGTGCTGTCGTACCGGCCGATTTTCGTACTGGGAGAGGTCTCGCGCCCCGGTCAGTACCCGTACGCGCCGGGTATGACCATGTTAACGGTCGTCGCCGTGGCCGGGGGGTTTACCTATCGTGCTGTCGAGGACTATGCCTCGGATGTTCGGACCGCGAGCGGCGTTGCCACGGAGGGGTTGATCACCCCGAAATCGTTTATCGCACCGGGCGATGTCATCAAGGTGTTCGAGCGGCGCTTTTAAGCGGCATGATCCCGCCTGTCGAGGCCGGTTGTGGTGGTAGGGGCGCCGGTCGCAGATCGCTGATTTCCGCCGGGATCAGCTCGGCCACCATGATCAGCAGCATCGCGGGAAACAAGATCGGCGCGAATTGCTGATAGCCGCCTGTCAGCATCTGCAGCACTAGAACGGGGATCAGCAGAGCCGTTTGCACACGCGTCCGCCGGGCCGTTAACAGGAACATCACGTAGAGGATAAATGCCGGCAAACCGTATTCGAGCGAGATCTTGACCGGCGGGTTCAAGTTGTAATCCCACGGCGGCCGCATGCCCAGATGCTCTGAAACACCGGCGCCAAGGCCGTATAGGGCCGCCCATGGCGTGCGATCCAGTACATACGCGCCGATCTGCCACGGCGTAACGAAACGCAAATTGCCGCTCGTACCGATCTCTGAAAATTCACCGGTCCTCGACACGAAGAGGTCGAAGCCGGCCGGAAAGAACAACGCCAGCGCACCCAGGCCAACGCCGCAGACAATGAGGGTGGCGATGCAGATCAGTATGCCGCGGCCACCGAGGCTGAGCGTTGCGGCGACGAGGAAGCTGAAAATCATCAGCCAGCCGGTCCCGGATTGCGAGCACATCAGCCCGGCGCCGAAGAGCAAAAGAGGCAACGGCCGCCGGAGCATCAACACCTCGATGATGATGGCCAACGCCATATATTGCGAGAAAACCGACGGCTCGACCGTAAAGAACCCGTTCGACTTGAAATATCCCGTGGTGCCGATTTCGATGGCCGTGTTGTAGAATGGCGCCTCAAGCAGCCAGTTTTCCGGCACCAGCCCGCGAAACGAAAAGAGGCCAAGGCCGACAAACTGCAGCACAAACTGGAGGATGCCGGCAACGGCGACAATCACCAGGCAGGCGTTGACGACACGCAGGAAGCGACGCTCTTCAATCGGCTGCGCCGACACGAGCACGCCAAACGCGGTGAGTCCGACGAATTGGCCGAACGAATTCCAACTTGGCGGCGCGGCATAAAGATCGGGGAAGGTGGATCGTATCGAAGCGCCAATCAGGATCCACCCGACCAGAGCCAGAAACACCATCAACCGCGGAAGGTGGAACGTCAGTGTGCCGCTGAGGGTCGCGTAAGCCGCCAAGACAATCCCGATCGGCCCGACGATGCAGAGATACGAACCGCCGAGGATGGGCCCAAACCGCTGCAGGAAAATCCCGCTGAGGATAATCAAAGCTGTAAATCGGAGAAACTTGCGGGCCGGGTCGGCGGCCGGCCGATCGCCATCGTGCCCTTCGGCGGCCCGATGCACTGCCGGTACAAGCATCGGGACACTTGTCACGACGGCAGCACAGAGCCGTGAGGGGATGCGCCGCGCGCGGAACTCGGTGGGTTCCACGTCTGAAACCGGTCGCCTTGCAGCGAACGCCACACGCCGATCCCGGTGGCGACAAACGCCGCCAGGATGTCGCGCACCTTGGCGAGCGGGCCGGACCGGCTGAGCGCCAGCACTAGAGCACAAACAGACGCGGCGCCGATCCCCAGCAGTAAGGCGAACCAGCCACTCGCGGTGGCGAGACCGGCGAGAAGGCAAAGTGCGCTGCCCCCAAGCAGATAGATTGTCAGCCAACGCACCAGCTTGTGTGAGACGTACTTGTACGTGTCGAGAAAGGACAGGCGGCGCAGGTCGCCTCGCAGCGCTCTATGCACATTGAAGGCCTGGCATGCGATCCTGATTTTGCGCCGAAACTCTTCGGCCGGGCGAGACACGGCTTCTTCATAGGCGATCGCGTCCCCAGCCCGCACGATCCGCGCTCCTGCGCTCAAAACCGACAGGGAGACGAACATGTCGTCGATCAGGTCCGGCGGCGGCGGGCGATGGAGAGCGCGGCGGATCGCGAAAATCGACCCATCGGCGCCCATCACCGACCCGCATGCGCTCTCCAGCTCCTTTATCTGCTCTTCGAGACGCCAGTAGAAGGAGCCGGTCGCGGCGGTCGCCGCCGCGCGATCGCCGGTGTAGATCAGATGGCCGCAGACGCAGCCGACCTCCGGATCAGCGAACGGGGCGAGCAGGCGCGGCAAGGCATCTTGCGAGAAGGTTACGTTTGCGTCGGTGAAGACGATGTAATCGGCATCGGTCATCGTCACGAGCAAGTTCATGCCGTGCGATTTGCCTGACCGAGTCGGCGAGAATACGACCCGGATATCCTCCGCCAGCTCCGTCACGATCTCGGCGGTGCCGTCCGAGGCGGCGTCCACGTAGAGCAGAATGTCCAGGTTGGGAACCGCCTGGCGCATATCGATCAGATTGCGGATCTTATCCGCGATCACCCGCTCCTCGTTGTAGGCGCAGACGCAGATCGCGACCTTGCCGAACGCGGTCCCGCGATGAATCGGGCGACGCCGGAAGCGCGCCAGCAGGCGCAGGCTCAGCGGGTAGGTGACATAGGGATGGATTGCCAGCAGGGCCAACAGAGCGGCGGCCGCCAGCAGAACCAGGCTTGTCAGCGATCCCAGGCTCATGACCGCTCGCTTTTGTGGACCCGCTTTGGCGCACGGTATCGCGACAGCGCGCTGAACACGTCAGGTACGCACGATAATGGCAGCGACGGGCGGCGAACGGACCGTTGACGCCAAGCGTGAGGCGGCCTCGCGGATTGCCGTCTGCTTCGCCGTCGCGATATCAACGACGAGCACCGTCGCATCGGTGCGGAACGCCAGGGTCAGCGCATCGGCGCTTTCCGCGGATGGGGCATTCAGCACGACCAGATTGTATGATCCGTCGAGGTCGATCATCAGGTTCTGGAAGCGGGGGCCGCTCAGCAATGCGTGCGATGCGGGTGCCCGCTCCCGCGTCAACAGCAGGTCCAGCTTGGCAGAACGGTCGCTGAGCAGGTTTTCCCGCCAATCTCCATCGCCTTCGAGAACCGGCAGCATTTCGGCTTTGGCGACCCCCAGCAGCGGAGCGATCTGCGGGTTTTGCAGATCTCCCTCGACAACGATTACGCGCGCCCCATCACTGCTCGCGACATAAGCGAAGGCAGCGGCGAAATCGGCGGCTCCGCGATCGTCATCAACCGAGGCGAAGAGCACACTGCGCGGGGAGCTTGTTTGGCTGCCCATTCGCAGCCGCGCACGCAGCAGGCGTAATGCCTCTGCCTCCTCACCATCTGGCTTAAGTCGGACGCGGGACACCAAAGACATCTTGCCGCGCCGGCGCGGAACCACTGCCGCGACCGACAAGCCGGTCGCGACCGTTACATCATCGGGCGTCGCGAACACGTCTGCATTACGGGCGCGCAAGAAAGCGAAAAGCAGCCCGACAAACATACCGCCGCCGGCGCCCATTCCGGCCGCCAGCTTGGTGTTGGGACCGGCGGGAAACACGGGTGG
Organism: Alphaproteobacteria bacterium; assembly: GCA_019240125.1. Lineage (GTDB taxonomy): Bacteria > Pseudomonadota > Alphaproteobacteria > ATCC43930 > CGMCC-115725 > DATARH01. The sequence goes on along the minus strand of JAFAYW010000339.1, from coordinate 15,726 downwards.
GACAGCATTGCTGAGGATGCGCACCTCAAGCGACATGTCTTTGCTGGTCGCCTCCGAGATCGTCTGCTGGGCGCCTTTCAGCAGGCTGTCGTAGAGTGCCCGGCGCGCGGTCACCTCTTGCTGCAGGTCGGTCAGCTGCGCTTCTGCGTTCTCACCCTGGACCCCCTTCTGCTGGGCGGTCGCGAGCTGTCGTTGGGTGTCAGCTTCATGCGCCCGGGCGACGCTGAGCTGCGCTTCAAGCGACGAGACAATCCGCTGTATCTCCTGCTGCAACTGGCCCCGCACGGCCGCCAGATTGGCCTGGGCGCTGCGCACGGCCGGGTACCCCGAACCGTAGCGCGAGGATAGATCGGCCAGTTTCTGCGAGGCCTGGGTTTCCTGCTGCCGCAGCGACGCTACTGTTGGCGAGTTCAGCACGGTGCCCAGTTCGGCCGAGGCGCCTTGTCGCGCCAACGCGCTTGCCTGCTGCCATTGCGCCTCGATCTGAGTGCGCTCGACACTCGCCTTGGACGCTGCCGTCGTGAGGTCCTCGAGCTGCTGCTGACCGACGCTTCCGGCCCGCAGATTAACGATGTTTCCTTTCGTCCGCAGATCGCGGATCTGCTGTTCGAGCCGATTGACATCAGAGCGGACGTCATCGATCCGCTGCATCATCGCGGCATTGGCGCCCTGGTTTGCGGCGAGCCGGCGCTTTGTGCGCTCCGCCACATAGTCCGCAATCAAGGTGTTGACAAAGCGGGATGCGAGTTCGGGATCGTGCGATGTGAAACCGACGCCGATTACCAGGCTGCGGTTGTCCTGAGTGACCACAAGCGCCCGCATGACCTCGCCCTCGACCATCTGCTGCACGCTATCGAGCAACTCGGGGCCGGATTTCGGGCTGATAATGGCCTCCGTGATAGCGTGAAACACACTCTTGACCCTGTCCACGATGGTGGGCGGCCGCAGCGTCGGGTTGAATTCGGGCACCTTGTCGAGGCTCAGTGTTTTGATGACCGAGCGGATCAATTGTGGCGAGAGCAATGCCTGCTGCTCGGTGCGAACAAGCGGCATCGGATCGGGCATGTTCTCGTTACGAACCGCGCCTTGCAGCTCAGGGATTGCGAAGCTTTGCCCTTCGAGCGCGATTGACCCGAACGCGGTGTAATAGGGAAGCTGAACCTTCGCCAGGGCATAGCCGGCGGCCGCCAGCAGAACAGCCCAGAACAGCATCGTTCCAATGTGGCCGCGCACGAGCGCGAAGATTTGCGACGGGCTGATTGTGGCGGCCGATCGGTCCCATGGCAGTGTCCTCGGGGCAGCGACCGTATTCATGGCGAATTCTCACAAAGGCTGATTGGCAGACACGGCAGGGCGCGCGCCTTCGTTGCACGGCTTGACGTTGGCAGATTTGCCGTCATCAAAGGCCAATCCGCTGGATCGGAACGGCCACTTCTTCCATCTGTCGCGGGATGGGCTTTGGGTCCGCCCCCCATGTTCCGTCCACGACGGAGTGCAGCAGAATGTATTGCCGCAAGCTGCGGTCCGCGAACGTCACAAAGCCCGGCTTTCCAGTACAGGGCTGCAGCACGCCCCACTCGTGCAGTGCCAGCCAAGAGCGCCGGCCGATGCGCGCGCCGCCGACGACAACGGTATCTACCCCGGTGTCTTTAGTGCTCATGTGACCCCAGAGATCCTGAGTTGCGGTCGCAACCTGCCGAAGCGCCGCAAGTACATCCTCGTCTTCGCCGCCTGCTGTGATCTCGTCGTATCGAGCCGCTGTCGGCGCCGGCGTTTCCCGGATCATCCGCAATGCCGCGATCATCAGCGTCTGCATGTCGGCCGTTGTCGCGTCCCGGCGGGTGGTAACCTGCGCGACGCGCAGCCCTAGAAGCTGCGCGATATAGGGCATACCCCCGGCGATAATGGCGATCGCTTCGATCACCTCGGACGAGTAGCTGAGCCCGGCCGCCTCGGCGCCCATGTCGACCAACCCCATGATGTTGTCGGCCGAAAGCAATGGCAGCGGTACCGATACGAGGTTCCGCTGTATCGATGGGTGCTGACCAAGGATCTGCTCCAGGCTGTCGGAGACACCGATGATCATGAAGAGCAGCGGCAGCCCACGATCCGAGACCTGCTTGATGGTGTCGGCCAGCAGCGTGCGCGTCGCGGCATCCTGCACCCTGTCGAATTCGTCGATAACGCAAATCAGCGGTCTTGCGGTTAGGCGAGGCTGGAAATCGACGATATCGGCTGGCCGGAGTGAAGCCCCCGGTAAGGCGGCCTCGCAGCCCTGACACTCTTCAGCTCGCACCGGGTTCGCCAGCAATGCCGCCGGGAGGCTGCGGGCAAGCCCCCGCATGATCGAGTCGAACGTGCTGCTCGCCTCGCAGGAGTGCTGCGCAACGATCACCCCGCTGCGTCTGAGGCCTTCGATGATGATGTTTGCCAGCGACGTCTTTCCGCGTCCGCGCTCGGAATAGAGGACAACGTGCGCTTTATCCTCGATCAGGGCCTGAACGATGATTTCGATCTCTTCCTGCCGTCCGATCAAGGCGTGCCGGCCGACGCGGGGCTTGGTCGGCGTGAATACCTCGCTCGGCCGCATCGGCTTGTGATCGGCGCGCGACGGCACAATCACGGGAATTTGAGTCGGGACTGCCGCGCGACGTGAGTTGCCGCGACCGAACATCCAACGCCAGAGCTGCCTGATCATTCCTGTTTACTGCCGCCAACGCGCGGAGAGCTGTCGCGGCTCAAGCGCAAGCTCGAGCGATGCGCGTTGCCGAACCATAACGCATTAACCGGGAGGCTGACGGGATTGGTCACCATACGACACCACCGCTGTTCAAATTGGGCATATTGCTTTCAATCGAGAGTGTCGATGTCCGACACCGATTTCCTGCTTAAGTGAAACATCTATCCTCGTCACGACGTTTGTGCCACTGAGGGGGTACCTCTTTCGAATTGCCACTAGCTGGCTACGAGTGACAAACCAGTTCGATAGCTGGATAGTACGGCATTTCATCGTACACGGCCTCAGCGAGTAATGGTCACTGGCCCGTGCACGTCAGCTGCCTCCTTTTTCACATCCCGATGGGGAGAGTGTTCATGAGATTTCATCGAAACGGCGCGGCAGCTGCAGTAACGGTGCGCGCACTGGTGACGGCGAGCCTTGGTATCATCCTTCTGACGCAGCCAGCCGCGGCGGAACCTACCTTGTCGAATGGCGGGAAGCTCTGCACCCAGGCGATCAACTCGGTCGAACAGCAGCTCCATCTGCCGCGTCACCTGCTTCTGGCGATCGGACGCGTCGAAAGCGGCCGCCGCGATCCGGCGACGGGGCACGTCGAGCCGTGGCCCTGGGCGATGGATGCTGCCGGGGCCGGCCGGCTGTTCAATGCCAAGCAGGACGTGGTCAATACCGTTGCGACCCTCGGCTTGAATGGCGTCCGATCGGTTGATGTCGGTTGCATGCAGGTCAACCTCGCCTGGCATCCGAACGCATTCGCATCGCTCGACGAGGCGTTCGATCCCTATACCAATGCTCGTTACGCCGGCCTTTTCCTCCAATCGCTGTATCGGGAAACGGGCAACTGGGCGGCGGCGGTCGCGGCCTATCATTCGCGCACCCCGGCTATTGGCGCCGGCTACAGCGATCGCGTAATGGCCACCTGGGATCCGTCGCAACGACCGACCTTCCGCACCGCCCGACTGGATGCCGGGATGGAGTACAGCGTTGTCAATGCTCCTCCCGCCGACCCGATTAGCGAGGCGGCGCGCTCCAAACTGCATGTACCGGGGCGTACGCAAGTCTTTGCCCTGCGGGTCGCTCGCGATAATTCCGCGCGGCGCCTCCGCGACGCCGCGATGTTGGGGAGCGCGTTGCGGCCGGAGCTGTATCAAACCGCTGCCCTCGCCGGCAACCGCCGGAATGGCGCCGAAGACCTGCTCGAAGCCGGGCAATTGCGCTGATTTCGCGGGTCCTAGGGGGCTGTTCGGGCGCATGTGAGCTACAGTCCGCCGCGCCGCGCCAGGCGCAGGCAGGTGCGCGGAAACGCGGCGATTACCTGCGGCGCAAGAAGCATGAAGTCGTGCCGGCTGGCGAAGGCAGCGGCGGCGGCCGAGCTATAATCACGCTGACGCAACGCGATAACAAACCGCATCCAGGGGACCGCGCGTCGCGCGGCAGCTTGGTGGCGGCGGATTTCGCGATATAAGCGGCGATCCCCACGAATTGCCGACGAACTCAGAACCTCGCCTTCGAGAGCCGCGACGACGGCGAGCTGGTCTGGCGTATAGCTACCGGTGAGCGAGGCGGCACTGACCCGGTATCGGTATAATGGTTCGGGCACCACCAGCCACCGCGCGCCGGCCACCAGGCAGCGCAGGTAGAAGATGTAGTCTTCGGCGAAATACACAGGCGGGAAACGCAAGCGCTCGCGTGCCAGGAAAGCACGCCGAAACACCGGTTTCATGAACCCGTAAACAACCCTGCCCTGGTGTCGCGCTCCACGATTGCCGCAGACGAATTCATGAGCGTCCATCAAGCGCGGCGCCGGCCAATGGTCCGGATTCAGGAGCGGCACTGGCGGATGCCCCGGCTCACACAGCAGTATATTATCGGAGACGATATCGGCGCCCTCTTCGCTGCCAGCGGCGCAAAGGCGTTCAAGCCGTCGAGGCTCGAACTCGTCGTCCGCGTCGAGCACGGCAATCCAGTCGCCACGCGCCACATCGATCGCAGCGTTGCGCGCCGCTCCCGGCCCCTGGTTTTGCGGCATCCGGATCAATTTTACACGGCTGTCGCATTGTGCCTGCCGGAGCACCTCCGATACGGTTGCGTCGCTGGAACAATCATCGACGATGATGATTTCGATCGCCGTTTCCGTTTGGCGCAGGGCCGAGGCGATCGCTGCCGAGATCTCCGCCTCGACGTTATAAGCGGCGATCACGACGGAAACGCGCGGCGCCGCATCGCCGGCGCTCACGCACTGCTCCGCGTGCCGGGAACGCGCAGGCCTAGGCGACGAAGCCCGGTCCGCACCCCGATCTTTAATCTTGGAAGGTAATCGGCTCGCGGCCGGGCACTATAAAGCAGCTTGGCCCGCTCCGGTGGCGCCACATCCGTGACGCTCGCGAGAAGCGCCGGAAGCCGCTTCCGAAACGGCACCCGAATGCTCTCCGGCCAGTAGTGATAAACGATGTGGTGACTCTCCGATATCGCGGTCCTTTGAAGGAAGTAGCCGGTGGCAAACTGTTCGACATGATGCACGTCGATTGGTGCACATTTTACCAGCGGCCACATTTGGTCGATGAGGTTCAACACCTCGTCCATTAAGCTCGCGTCAATTGTGTGCAGGCCCAGCACACCGGAGTTCCACATCGCGGCATCAGGTGAAATATCGAGCGTACCACCGCTGATGTCATGAAAGCGGTGCTGGGCAATAACATCGCTGAGCGCGCGATCGGTGGCGGTGCCGGATTCCAATAGACGCGCTTCAAGAATGTGCAGACGCGATCGACCGGCACCGATATCAAACAATTCACCTGGGGGCCGAAGGAAATAGGTATCGCAGTCGACAAACACGACCGCCCCCGGGAACCGCACCAGCGCATCGATCATCGTCATCGTCTTGCGTCGGTGGGTGTAAGCGTCAGGCCCCTGCCAGGCATCCAAGGTGCGAGCGTCAAGCCTGACGATCTCGACGCCGAGTCCGGCAAAATCAGCCGGATTTTCCGTGTACACGACGATGCGCGGGGCTCCCTGACGATCCACCGCGAAGCGCCGCGCCGACGCGATCGAAAAGACGGTTTCTTGTACGTGCGGCCCGATCCCGTAGGAGAGGTATATAATTGTATTCATTGACGGCTTGCGACAGCTGCCGCACGTCTGCGTACAACGTTACGGTGTGCGTCCAGAGCCGGACCTGCCCTATTTCGATCCGTAAACGAGGCACCACAGGAAACGAAATATAGCGGTTGCGCACCGCCCGCCCATAAGCTACTCGTAAGTCCGTTAACTATATTTAGGACGTTCATCGTTTACCGCATCTTAATGAGAAGAGCGTTTGTTTAACGCGCGGCCTAAAAGGCCGGGTCGGGTGTGACATTTCGAAGCAACATGCCCTTAGTACGTGATGATCGAGAAGGGGTGAGACTTGCCAGCAACCGTGCCGCCCTCGCCACCGGATCGAGCCACGGAGGCGCGCGTATCCGCCAGGACGCGACGTGGCGCATGGTCGACAGAGATTCGCGTTAACTGGAAATTGCTTTTAGCCGTTGGCGTCAGCGCTGCCCTGTGGGCACTGATCATAGTGCTATTTCTCTAAACAGGGCTCTCTGGACCAGGACTAGTAGACCCCCTCGGTGCGGATTACGATGACGACGGTTCGCAACAGGATCAGCAAGTCCATTTTGAGCGAGCTATGCCGGGCATAAGCATTGTCAAGCTGAACGCGCCTCGCGTACGACACGTTATTCCGACCCATTACTTGCCAGAGACCAGTGACGCCCGGCCGGCACTTGCAATAAGCGACAAACGCCGAACCATAGCGCGGTATCTCTGCCTCGACGATAGGCCGCGGCCCCACAAGACTCATGCTGCCAGTCAATACGTTCAGAAGCTGCGGCAGTTCGTCCAGGCTGCTCAGCCGCAGAACGCGGCCGAGCCGGGTGACACGCGGGTCCTTGCGCAGCTTGTGATCGCGCGCCCATTCCTCTCGCGCCAGAGGATCGGACGCAAGCATCTCACGCAGCCGTTCGTCCGCGTCGACGCACATCGAACGAAATTTCCAGCAGCGGAATGGGCGGCCGTTTGCTCCAACCCGAACGTGGCCGAACAGGATGGGGCCGCCATCAAGGCTTACGAGAAGCGCGACCAAAGCTGCTAATGGAGCGAACAAGAGGATGAGGAGTAACGCAAAGACTACGTCAAATAAACGCTTGCTCCTTCTAAGGCTTGGAACTGGTATCGATGCTCTATCGTCTCCTATTTCTGTATCTACTCGAAGATATAACTGCTCGAGTCTTGCAAGCATGCACACTCCCTCGCCTAAACTAGCCTTTTGCCCTCCCGCCTTAATTTATCTGTTTTAACAGGCCGCCGGATGGCGAAATGCTGCGGTGCAGCAAGAGACGGCAGAATACCCCTGAATGTTTGTCAAAATTGAGTCGAATGCCACGTAGCGGCAAAATGACACACTGCCGACTCGTGCGTCATCGAACCTCGGCACGCATCTCCGCTTGTTCTTGAATGAGAAACGTCTGGCGGCTCAGATTGCCACCGCGCGTAGCGCGTGCAAAAACGTCGCAGCTCCGTTCGTTCGAGCGCCGCGGGATGGTTCGCTCTACCTGTCAGGAACGACACATCTCCTCATCTCTTGGCGCGGCAATAATTTTGCCGACCAGGATGGCGAGAGGCAGGGACCCAACGGTCCAGCCGATCAGAATAAGGGCAAGGTGGCACATTCTCGGCTCCCGCGAAGGGCCTGACCGCACACGGCGGTTCGGCGCACCGGGAGTATCGAATGAGAGTCCTAATAATTTACCAATCCGGGCAGCCATTTTCAGCGTAAGCGCCTGTTGAAACAGAGTCTACGGGTTCTGATTGACAGATCGTCCCCAGGCGACACGTTGCACAAGCCCGTGAAATAGGCTGGCAACCCTCGCTTCCGCGCCGGCCGGCCGGCCGGCCGCCAGCCAGAACAGCGCGTGGCAGATCCAGAAGATCAGGAATGTCGATGCGCCGACCGCGCCACCCGCGGCGAGCGCTGGGATACGGTCGAGTGTCACGACGCTCCAACTACCCGGAAGCAGGAAGTAGGCGAAGGCGGTCGTGACGATCGCGGCGAAGAACGCCCGTATGAGAGTCGCGACAAGCTGCCGAAACTCGGCGGTTGATCCAGCCCGCAACTGCCAGAGGAACAACAATGCTTCACCCGAAACCACCGCGACGGCAGCGACGGCGATCAACGGCAGATCGTGTGTCTGGCGAACCGACAGCACAACAGTGACCTTGACGGCGGCAGCGATCGCGTTTGTGACGAAGACGGACCTGACATGGCCTTGCGCAGACAGTACGCTGCTGCAGACATAGCTGAACGGAGAGAATAAGCATACAAAGGCAAGGATAGCGATCACGAGGCGCGCTTCCTGCCATTGCGGGCCGAGCAGTGCCGTCACCAGATAGCCCGAGCAGGCCGAGACACCGATCGAGAACGGGATCGTCGCGAGAACCAGCACGCCGGTGACGCCGAGCGCCATTGCCGTGGGTTTCGCGCCGCCGCGCTGCGCCATCGCAAACCCCGGAAAAAGGGCGGCGCACGCCGGCTCCAGCAGCTCCGTTACAGGCATCAGTGCGAGTTGCACGCCCATCATGTAGATGCCGAGGATGCTTGGGCCCAGGACGGGGCCGAGCAGAAAGCCATCCGAGCGTCCCCAGATAATCCCGGCAAGACTTCCGGCCCATGCCCAGAACGAGAAACTTGCGAGATAGCGCCAGCCGGTCAAGCCAAAGCGGGGGCGGTGCGGCGCAGCGACGTAGGTGATCGCGACACCCGTCGTCCGGAGCACGACGATGCCGCCCACGATCGCCCAGTAATTCCTCAACGCGAGCGCCAGCCCGACCGTCGTCAGAAACCCAAGCACTCGGGGGACCGCCTGCATCATCACCTGCATGCGGAAATTGAGCTCGCGGGTAAACGTGACGACCCCGATATTCTCGGCACCGGCCACCAAGGCCAAGGCCGCCATGATCAGCAGGATGTCATGCAATCGAGCGTCGCCGAGCCACGCGTCCGAGAACTGGCTGAACCCCGCCAGCAATACGGCCGTCAGAGCGCCCCGTATGACCTGGAAGGTGAATGCGGTGTCGTAATAGTCGCGGCGCTCGTCATGCAGCCGCACGAGCGCGTCCTTGACCCCAAGCTGCGAGAGCGCATCGATCGAGGCCGATACCGAAGATGCCAGGGCGACAATGCCGAAATCCGCCGGGATCAGTAGCCGGGCGAGAACCAAAAGGCTGATGAAATCGAGCGACCGGGTCGCCACCCGCCAGCCCATGTTCCAACCGGTGCCGGCGAGAACGCGGCGCCCGATGGAGGCGCGCTGCTCGCTGATCGCGGGCTCTTCCATCGCGCCCGGTGCGTGCGGCATTGTTTCGTCCGCGCCAGGGATACTCATCGTTGCTGAAGCGTCTTGTACTGTACCTGGGGCGCTGCCTCGGCTGTGGTCAAACGTCGGGACGCAGTGACGAGGAGGTTGGGCGACAAAGGCATCGACCACGCATCGGCCCCAATCTCCAATTCATAGCATCGCCGCAGCACGTGGCGGAGGGTGCGCCGAAGGGCCCAGCGCATGATGTCACGCGGGCTCCGCAGCCACGGCCGCTGGATCGGTTCGGCCTCGCTTACCACGATGTCCTCGAAGCCGGCGCGGTACAGCTCGAAGTCGATCGATGCTTCGGTAAAGCTGGTATGGTGTGTAGCGTCAATGTAGCGATAACGACTGGCGACGATAGAGTTCGCATTCGGCACCTGGCCAATCAGTCGCCCACCGGGTTTTAACATGCTCCATGCTTGGCCGAGAAAGGCGGGGCGGGCCGCGTCCGGAACGTGCTCTAAAACGTCAAACATCAGGATCGCGTCGAAGCCGCTGCGATGCGCCTCGGCAAAGGCTTGGAACTGTGCCACGGGAACATGTTCGGCCGGCAGCGCACGTGATCGCGCCACCTGCACCTGGCCTGCATCGGCATCGATCCCTTCGAACGCCTCGATACCCAGGAAGCGCAGGCCGCCAAGGCAGAACCCAGGACCACAGCCAATTTCAAGCACGCTGATTGCGCGCGCCGGGCTCAGCAAGCCCGCTAACTTGCGCTCATACCCGCGCGCCATCTCCTCGAAATGAGCATCGCTGTCATCATGCCATCGGCTGTAATGGCGGCGGTAAGCGTCGCTCCGGGGGGGTGGACTGTTCTCCTCAATGGCCACCGGCGCCTCCTCCTGCACAACTAAGCGCCATGCCGAAGCGACGCTCGAAGCCGGCGGAAGCGCAACGTCGCCTCAAGCGCAAGGCGTTCGCCAGGGCTCAATCCAGCCAAAAAACCGGCCTGCCAGAACGATCTTCCGTAAGCGTCGGCAATGCCGCGCCTGTTGCGCGTGCCCGAAATCTCGGCGACCAGCGGCCGATACCGCGCGGCCCCGAACCCCTCCGCGTGCAGAACCGAGCGGAATTTCTCGGCGTCTATCGCACTCGGCTTTTCCAGCAGCGCCTTCAGGTTCTGCAGCGCGGTCTCTCTTAGGACCGAACGCGGGACACTCTCGATATAAGGACGCAATGCGCGGCACGCAGTCTCAATGGCGTCATGCAGCACCGCCGCGACCTCGATCCTGCCCGACTCCTCGGGCTCGACGATACGCACCGGCTCGATCACTCCATTGTTTGCCCGCAGGCATCGGATCCCGCTCTCGGGGGCCGACATCAGCAGTTCGACGACCTCGACCGAATTGCGGATCACCGCTGATGCGGCACGCGGCTCATCTGCGTCAAACAACCAGCCGGTGGCCCGCATCGGTTGTCCCGCCACGAGGCGGACCCGCTTTTCGAAGGTACCGAGATAGGCTCCCACAAGATCGGGCAGGGCGCCCGTCTTGCGCTGTCCCAGCAGCATCAGCGAGCGCTGCAAGCTTCCGTGCCAGCCGAGATCGACAACCACTCCCGGTCCTGCGAACAGACTCGCACTTTTGAGATGCGCCAGCAGCGGTGCGCGCTCCGCGCTGGCGCGGCGGAGGATTATAGGACCGAGCTCAATCATCATGGCACGAAGTGCGTCTCGGTCGCTTCGCGTTTCGACAGAATGTGTGGCAGCGGGGAAATGGTGCTGAACTACCGTGGCCACCTCCGGGTCGGTTGGGTCAAGATCGACACGACGCAGGAAATCGCCGACTGGCAACACCGAGTAGCCCGAGAGAAGAAAGGCCAGCGCCTCTTCGTCAATCGCGTCGATCATCGCGAAATTGAGACAGCGGCGCGACGCCCAGAGATACCGGGAAGGCGGATCCTGCGGCCGACGCCATGCGGCTTCATACGCCTTCTGAAAGATCAGGCCATCACGCGCGAGAAAGAATACGCGGCGGCCGCCATCCTGCTCGGCGATATCGCGCACATAAGCGGCGAATCCTAAAGTTACAGGCAAGACTACCAGATGCGCGACGGCCAGCCAAAAAGGGTCGATCCTTGGATTATCCCGATGAAGGACCAGGCTTTGCTGCAGCAGTGCACGGCAGGAATCATTGAACCAGTGGCCGGCTGCGGGATAAGCACAAGCAGGTGCGCGGCGGTGAGGCGGTGTCAGCAGAAACGGCGTAACACCAAATCTTGCTGCTACCCTGCCGTCTGCCTCGGCGTTGTCACCGATATGGGCCACGACATCCTGCGGCGACAGACCCAGATCCGTTTTCAGATGCTCCCAGACAGACCCGTCGGCTTTTGAACGTCGGCAGTCGTTGGACAGATAGATACGCGCGTGCCCGTTGATCGCCGCTCCGGCCAACATTTCCTCGATGCACGCCAGCGGCAGATACATGTCGGAGACGATGACGACACGGGTACCGCGCGCGACGAGTTCGTCAAATGCGGCCTTGATCTGCTGGTCTGGACGAACCGAGGCAATCTCGAGCTCGCATTCGAGCGCCATCGCGCATTCCAGTTTGGGGCCGCCCCCGTCTGACATTGCCGCCAGCTCGGCGTAAATCTGCTTAAGCGTGATCTCGCTTTGGCCCTGTCCAGCCGCCGTCTGCCGCGCGCAACGCTCGGCCTCGACGCGCATCTGAACGAACTTGCCTCGGTCAAAATCGGGATGCGTCAAGGCGATGCGATCGGCCATCGCAGCAAACAGATCGGTCGGGCAACCGAAAACGCGCACGAGCAGCGTGTCGAAAAGATCGAACGACGCAACGGAGGCGTTCGCTGCGCAGCTCATAAACTCCCGCAACACCGTCGCGTGGGTGTCGATCCAACGCAGGCCGGTAGACGCTGGTCTTCCCGCGACCGACGATTGGTCGTGGGCGCGCCTTACCGGCCAGCCCGATTGCAGGCCGCGCCGCATCAGCAACGATGTTCCTGAAATAGCATTACGCATGCACAACTAATGATCCAAGTAGGCCTGAAGCGAGCAGGGTGATGCGATACTCACGCCTTGGGCGGGTCTGATTTTAATCTCACATCGCTGTGACAATTCCGAGGTGCGCACAGTCTTCCCGGTGTCCGGGTCACCGTCGCACGGCCCGGAATGCACTTAACGTCGCGAACTGGAATGCCCCGCGCGCCATATCCCACCATCGCAGGGGAAACCGGTCGCGTCCACGCCGCACAAGTGACCGTAGATAGCGAAATAGGCTCGCACTTTGTTTAAAATCGGCGACGATGACTTGTTTAAGGATACCCGGACGGCGGGAAAGAATACCAGCGTAGAAGGCGCCGCGGCCCACGTCGTATCCCCGCATCAACAGCGGCACGTCGTTGATCTTACGCCCATGGTGATGCCAAACCACGGGGCGGGGAGTGTACAATCCAACAAACCCCAACTCGCTGGCTCGCTGCACGTAGTCGCAGTCTTCTCCGCTCTTGAAGCGCGCTCCTGCGCCCAGAAGCGGGTTGAACTGCCCGACTTGCTCGATGACCTTGCGTCGAAAGGCGAGTGAAGCGCCATGCAGGAACCCCGGTTTGACAAAGCTCCGTGGCGGAATGATGCGCGACTCCGGGTCGGTCTTGATGGTCACTTCCGCATCCGACAGGTCAAACAATTCGATGCGGCCACCAGCATAATCGATGTTCGGGTCACGAAAGACCTGCAGCCAGGCATCAATGAGCGCGACATCGGGGTAACAGTCGTCATCGGTAAAACAGACGATGCTTCCCCGTGCATATCGCAGGCCAGCATTTCGTGCCTGCGATAGTCCCGGCCGTATTTCGCTACCAATGATGAGCGGCAATTTGGCGCGGGCGACCAGATCCTGAAGCAATGCGGAGGTATGATCGACGGAGCCGTTATTGATAACAACGAGCTCCCAAGCCTCGGTGGTCTGCACCTTCTCCCAGGAAGTCAGACAACGGGCGAGGCTGTCCGCCCGGTTGCGCGTACACAGGACGACGCTGATCGCGGGCAGCGCCAGTCTCGCGGCCGTGCTGCCAAGCTGCCGGTGGCCAAGCGCGTTTTCAACCGTGCTGTCTGACACAGGGTCGTCTCCATGCTCAAACATGCTGCACTGCTGCGGAACGAAATAGGCCAGCTTGGCTTGGAACCCACACCTCAATCTTGCATATGCTGGGCCCAACTCGAGATCGCAAGCCGATGCGTGCCTTTCCCTGCCGGACTTTGCGCCGAGAGGCCGCGCTGGGAACGCCGCGATTACAATGCCGCTGGTCTGCGGACGACGCGCTGCTTGCTGCGTGAACGTGCATGAGGCGGGTTCTCTTCGTCAGCCGGGCCGTCCCTTACGCGAATGGCCGTGGGGTTGAACGCCGCGCCGCGTTGCACCTCTCATATCTGCGACAGATCGGCCCAGTGACTCTCGTCGTACCACTAGAGAGTCTGCTTGACGCGAGCGCCGCGGGCTTCAAGCCCGACATGCTGGATTGCGAGCGGCTCGTCATTCGTCAGGAAGCGACCCGCGCCGAGGAGAGCGCCGCCCGGTACCTGAGCGCGCGGTCACGCCTGCGGAAACTGTGGCGGGGTCTCCAACTGCGATACTGGATCGACCAGACCGCATTTCCCGCCGATGCGGAGCGCTATCGCAAGGAGCTGGGGCATGACTTTGGTTTGATCTTCGCATTCCGCTTATCAAGTGCGGTGTGGGTTAATTCCGTCTTTGGTCCGGGCGGCGAACGCCCGGTCAGGGTCGTGGATTTCGATGATTTCGAGTCAATCGCATTCCGGCGCTCGCGAGAGGGAACACAACGTCGTTTGACACGCCGTCTTACGGACTGGCGTTCACTTAACTGGCTCGAAAATTCTGAGCGCGATATTGCTCGGTCCTGGACGGTTGTTGTCTGTTCCCCCAGCGATGCAGACGAGGTGAGGAGGCGCCTGTCCACAACACCGTTGGTTGTGCCTAACGCTGTGTCGTTCGGTGCCATTGCCGAGCAGGCCGCCAGCGACCATCACGAAATTCTGTTCGTCGGGACGTTGAACTACCCGCCGAATGCCGATGGACTTAAATGGTTCGTGGCCATGGTCTGGCCGCGCATCATGCAGGAGCTTGGCGCCTCCGCGTGTCTGCTTGTGGTCGGGATTGATGCGCCGCCAGAGCTCATCGACGCGATCTCTGTGCCTGGTGTTACGTATCTAGGCCGCGTTGACGATATTGCCGCCGTTTACGCACGGTGCGACGCCGCCATCGTGCCGATCCTGACCGGGGGTGGCACCCGGATAAAGATCCTTGAAGCCTTTTCCTTCACCCGGGCTGTGCTGACGACACCAATTGGATGCGAAGGCATCGCTCTTACTCCCGGTACGGAGGCGATGGTTGCCTCTACGCCAGGGGATTTTGCCGCCAAGCTCGCGTCGCTGATCCGGGACCCTGTCTTACGCAAAAGCGTCGCAGAATCGGGATGGCGTTTCGGGCGGGCGAATTTCTCGTTGGACGCGGTACAAGCCCACGCGCTCAATTCTATTCGCGCCCTCGCGGGTAAGTCATAGAAATAGGAACGAGGCTATAATTATGCCAATCGTGTTACTCCACAAATCGAGCCAAGTGTCGACCGTTGTGGGAGAGAGTATAATACCGGTGGAAGCTTGTAAAACGGACTCCGCCAACTCGTTGGCCACTCCCAACGCCGTGACGGTGAGAGAACAAAAAATCAGAATTCGGAACCTGTTTAATTTCAATTCCGCATCCCGGATGATGCGACGACACATAAAGGAAGCAGTGATACCTCCACCCATTACGTGCTGCACCCGATTGCCCCACCATTGATCGGGGATCAGGTAGACCAAAACGAAAGTTATTGCTAAGAACAGGATGGTAATGGGAATTGTGCGAATGGCAGCTGCGAATTGCGCCATTCTGACTTTATCGAAAAATGCGGTAAACAATACGAAGATTGCAAAATAGGAGATTCCGTATAAAATGGAATATATAGCGAAAACTATGATCACGTTGTAGGTTCCGCGCTAAACTTGTTGACATAACAGTATTCAAATAACTATGACTGGCACTGGCAATAAATAGCCGTAGTGTAGCGAAGATTATTTGCGATTACCGAATTTGCGGAAGAAGGGGCCGAAATACCAATATGTCATTTCAACTAGCGATTGTCGTCTCATGGTCGGAACCGTCGCGAATTCAGGTGTCGCAAGCGAGCGACACTAATCTCCGGTTGGCGCGCGCTTAAGATGGTCTCGCAGCCGCAAGTTGCCGCACCCCCATTGAACGGTATCGGATATCAGCCGCTTCCGGGAACCGGAAATCCGCGGTAGGAGCCTTTAGACTGTCATCTCAAGCGCGGCCCGTGTGCAGATCCCAGCGACTCTGTCACGCCTCGGCCCGGAGGCGCATTGCCAGACCGCTTGCGACGGGACATAAACGACTCAGTCGCTTGCATAAGCCAAGTGGTTCGCCGCGTTCTCCCCTCGGACCTTGGTCGTTGCCGCCCTCCCGAATGACTGCTGCGGACGCAAAGGGTGAGCCGTTGCACGAGGTTCAACGCGGCGCTCCGTAGGCTGCGTCGGCGCTGCCATTCCGA
>JAFAYW010000096.1 GCA_019240125.1 Alphaproteobacteria bacterium | reverse complement strand
TGCGAGATCGAGTCGATCGTCACCGCCATGCGCGCGGCAAGCGGCGGCGGTAGTGTCAGTACGGCGCAGGTGGCAAACAGCTGAATGCGGCTGGTCGCGGCGGCGAGCCCTGCCATCAAGGTGAAGGATTCGAGATTGTAATCCCAGTATTCCGATGGGCCGCCAAATCCGTGCAGCTTGATCATCGACAGCGCGAAATCGAAGCCGAACCGCTCGGCCTTTTGTACGACGTCGAGGTTGAGGTCGTAGCTCGGCTTGTACTGCGGCGACGTGGTCGAGATCAGCCACCCGTTATTGCCGATCGGTATGAATACGCCCAAATCCATCGGTCGCCCTTCGCTTGCGTTATACGGCCGGCGCTCCCCCGATTTTTATGGGGAGCAGGCGCTGCAAGCCCGATGCCAATGCACAGATTTTGGTCGCTTTACAGCGCGGCGGCGCCAGACGAACGCAACGCGGGTGATTGACGCGATCACACGCTTGACGCGCCCGCATTTGGCCATAAGCCTTTACGTCTGAGCCTCGGTTTCCAACGCGGGGCGCGCAGGTATTGAATGGCCATTCTTACCGTCCGGCACAGCACTATTTACCGCTATCGCGAGCCCGTCGCGTTTGGTGAGCACCGCATCATGTTCCGGCCGCGCGATAGCTACGACCAGCGGCTGATCGAGTCGCATCTCGCCATCAACCCGGCGCCGGCGCAGCTGCGCTGGATGCATGACGTGTTCGGGAATTGCGTGGCTATCGCCACGTTCGACCGCAAGGCGGAGGAATTGTGCTTCACCGGCGACATCCGTCTGGAACATACACCATGGAACCTGCCCGACCTCGAGATCGAGCCGAGCGCGATCACCTACCCGTTCGTCTATGACGAGGAGGAACTGCCCGATCTGATGCCGTATATCGGCCGCCGCTATCCCGATCCGGATAACGACATCCGCCGCTGGGTACGCAGATTCCTGCGCGAGGGCCGGCCGAACGAGACCGGCGCGCTGCTGATGACGATCACCGCCGCCATCCAGGAAAGCTTTGCCTATGAACGGCGCACCGAGCCCGGCATCCACGATCCGGTGCTAACGCTGCGTCTGGGACACGGCAGCTGCCGCGATTTTGCGCTGCTGATGATGGAGGCGGCCCGCGAACTCGGTTTTGCGGCACGTTTTGCCTCGGGTTACCTTTACGTGCCGAGCCGCGATGGGCCGTCGCATCGCGGCGGCGGCTCGACCCATGCCTGGTGCCAGATCTATCTGCCTGGCGCCGGCTGGGTGGAGTTCGACCCGACCAATGGCATCGTCGGCAGCCGCGACCTGATCCGGGTTGCCGTGGCTCGCGACCCTCGCCAGGCGATCCCGCTCACCGGCAGCTGGTTCGGCACGGCGGATCAGAGCCTAGGCATGACCGTCGAAGTTATGGTGCGCCGCGACGGGAACTGAGCCTAGGCATGACCGTCGAAGTTACGGTGCGCCGCGACGGGAACCGACGGCCCGTGCGCGGGTTGGCTTCCAACCTGCCGCCGCTGAGCCGCGGCATCCGTCTTGCTTCACCCATGAAGCAGCAGCGCACACGGGTACCGGGATGAGAATCAAGATCGGATACGACATCGCCTTTGAGTGTCCCGCCGAAACCGCGATGATCTTGATGCTGAGTATTCATCCCAGCCGCGATCGTGACCTGGAGACGCCCACGACGATGTACTTCGATCCGCAAATTCCGGCGCGCGAATACACGGATCGGTTTGGCAATATCTGCACACGCGTGGTCGCGCCCGCCGGAATTCTGCGTATGCACAGCGAGGCGATCATCCGTGACAGCGGTCTACCCGATGCGGTGGTTCCCGACGCGCCACAACCACCGGTCGACCAGCTGCCCGACGATACGCTGGAGTACCTGTTGGCCAGCCGCTACTGCGAAGTCGACCGGCTTTCCGATCTCGCCTGGTCGCTATTCTCGAGCGTTGCCCCTGGCTGGACCCGCGTCCAAGCGATTTGCGACTATGTTCACGAGCGCCTCACATTCAGCTATGCCGATGCACGATCCACCCGGACCGCCTATGAGGGGCATGAGGAATGCCTCGCCGTATGCCGCGATTTTGCGCATCTTGCGATCACCTTCTGCCGCTGCATGAACATTCCGGCGCGCTATTGCACCGGCTATCTCGGCGATATCGGCATTCCTCCGGTACCCGATCCGATGGATTTCAGCGCCTGGTTCGAGGTCTATCTGGGTGACCGCTGG
The DNA here is from genome assembly GCA_019240125.1 of Alphaproteobacteria bacterium. Taxonomy (GTDB): domain Bacteria; phylum Pseudomonadota; class Alphaproteobacteria; order ATCC43930; family CGMCC-115725; genus DATARH01. The sequence goes on along the minus strand of JAFAYW010000096.1, from coordinate 31,690 downwards.
TACACGTTCGACGCGCGGCACAACATCCCGCGGATCGGCCGCATCCTGATGGCGCGCGGCCGCGACGCCGCCGATGTCGCGCTCTCAACCAGTTTTGGGCCGAACCGGCTGGCAAATTTCCAGGTGGTCACCGACGAGCTTCCGCAGTAAAGCGGCGCGCGCCGGGCGGCTGGCGAACACGATGGGATAGGCCGCTCTAGCAAAGGAGCCGACGCTTGGACGAGATCGACCGCCAATTGCTGCAGATCCTGCAACGCGACGCCACCCTGTCGATCGCCCAGATGGCCGAGCGCGTCGGGCTGTCGCCGACCCCCTGCTGGAAGCGCATCCAGAAACTGGAGGCGCGCGGTGTGATCACCAGCCGCGTCGCACTGGTCGATCCGGACAGCGTCGGCATGGGGCTTTCCGTGCTCGTCTCGGTCGAAGCCGGCGAGCATACGCCGGAATGGCTCGCCAGCTTCAGCGCCGGCGTCAACGGGATGCCCGAGGTCATGGAAGTGTACCGCATGGCCGGTGACGTCGATTACATCCTGCGCGTCGTGGTCGCTGGCATGGTCGAGTACGACGCGTTCTACAAGCGCCTCATCGGCTTGGCGCCGATGAAGAACGTAACGTCGCGTTTTGCGATGGAGCGCATGAAATACAGCACCGCGTATCCGCTGCATCCAAGCGCCTTCCGCGATCGTCGAGCCGCCGACACGCCGGAGGAAGAATAATCTGCTCTTCCCCCGCGACGGCGGAGGACAACCACCCCTGCTACAGTAAAACAAAGTAAAATATGACTATTTGACAGAGCAGGACCCGGCACCCGATCTTTTAGGTACGGCTTTAGACGAGTTCGGGACGCCATTCGGGCAGTCACAGCCCCGCTGACACACGAATTTGAGAGCTGAATCCATCCTGCCGCCGTTGGCGGTTTTCGGGAGCAGGCTGATGCGTGATGAACTCTGGCTTGGGCGGCAGCTGGCGGTGCAATCCGGTTTCGTCTGGCTGGCGGAGCAAGCACCCGGCGCCCCCCTGTTCGCCGTTGATCGGGCCGCGGTGGCGGACGCCAATATCATCATCTACGACCGGGGACTGGAAGACGCGCTCGCCGACATCCTCCCGCTCGGCTCCTACGCCGAGCCGCGGCCCGCGATTGCTACCCTCTCCGGCCCTGCCATCGCGCCGCGCGCCACGCAATTCGCCGGCGAAGGGTGGAGCGTCGTGCAACTGGTCGAACGCAGCCCCGCAAGCCGCCTGCGCTGGCGTAATACCGCCGGGGAATTGCTGCGGGTGCGGCGCGGGTCCGGCCTCTCGGTCGTGGCACTCGCCAAGTCGCCGCTCGGTCCCATCCGGCGGGATGAGGGAAGCCTCGACGACCTGCCGCGCCTGCTCGACGAGGCAGGCGATGATTTCCTGACACTGGTATGCGGTCCCCTGTCACCAGCAATCGCCTCGGCCAGCGCCGCGGCCCCCGCCACTCTGTTCACCGCCTCGGGCCTGGCGGGTTGAGGCATTCATAAAATCATGGCAACCGTAAACGCGCTGACCAAAGCCGAGGCCGTCAAGCAGCAGAGTCAGCAATTGCGTGGCAATCTGGCGCGCGATCTCGCCGATACCGCCAACCCATTCGATAATGCCGGCTACAGCCTGCTGAAATTTCATGGTGTCTATCAGGGCTATGACCGCGACAGCGCCACCGAGCGAAAGCAGCGCGGCGATTCCAAGCACTGGCAATTCATGGTCCGCGTACGGATCCCCGGCGGGCGCCTGACCGCCAGCCAGTATCTCGCGCTTGACGATCTGGCTGATCACTATGGCAATGGGTCGTTGCGCATCACCACGCGCCAGAGCATCCAGTTTCATGGCGTGGTGAAGACCGGCCTGAAAGCGACAATGGCCGGCATCAACGAGGCAGCGCTGACGACCTTGGCGGCGTGCGGCGATGTCGTGCGAACGGTGACGACGGTGCCGGCGCCGATCCGCGACGCGGTGCATGCCCGGATCGAAGACGATGCGCGGCGCCTCTCGACCCATCTCCTGCCCAGCACCGGCGCCTACCATGAGGTGTGGGTCGATGGCGAAAACCTCGCGGCTCGGGAGGAGGCGCCGGACACCCTCTACGGCGACCGCTACCTGCCGCGCAAGTTCAAGATCGGGCTCGCGATTCCCGAGGACAACACGATCGACGTGCTGACCAACGATCTCGCGATTGTGGCGCTGTTCGAGGCTGGCGAGCTTCGCGGCTATAATTTCCTGCTTGGTGGCGGTCACGGCATGACGCACAACAAGCCGGCAACCTACGCGCGGCTCGCCACCCCGGTGGCGTTTGTCGAGCCCGACGACCTGTTGGATGCCGCCGCTGCCGTGGTTCGGCTGCATCGCGACTGGGGCGATCGTGGCAATCGCCGCCATGCCCGGCTGAAATACGTTATCGCCGAGCGCGGCGAGGAATGGGCCCGCGAGCAGCTGTCGGCTGATCTCGGGAAAATTCTCGCTCCATGCCGCGACATGCCCGCTTTTCAGGTGCCGGACCATCTCGGATGGCATGAGCAGGGCGATGGCCTGCTGTATCTCGGTATCCCGGTGACCAGCGGCCGCATCGCTGATGACGGCGAGGGCCGTCTACGTACGGTATTGCATGAGCTTATCGGTCGGTTTGGCTGCGATCCGATCCTGATGCCGACACAGGATATCATCCTATCGAACATCGCACCGGTCGACCGCGACGCGATTACCGCCGAGTTGCGTTCGCATGGCGTGCGCCTGACCGAGGACCGTCTGCCGGTCGAACGCTGGGCCCTCGCCTGCCCGGCGCTGCCGACCTGCGGATTGGCGTTGACCGAGGCCGAACGGGTGCAAGAGGAGATTGTCGGGGCCATAGCGTCTCGCCTCGAGCGCCACGGCTTGCAGCAGGAGCGGCTCAGCATCCGCATTACCGGCTGCCCGAATGGCTGTGCCCGCCCCTATACTGGCGATATCGGGATTGTCGGCCGGGTGCCGGGCTCGTACTCGCTCTACGTCGGCGGCGATTTTGAGGGCACGCGCATGAACAAGCCATTCGCCGAACGGCTCTCGATTGAAGGCATGGCGGACATACTCGACCCGGTCTTCGCCAAATTCGCCGCGGCACGCCTGCCGGGGGAAGGATTTGGCGATTTCTGTCACCGCACCGGCATCGTCGACACCCAGGACACCCCCGGCGAGCACGTCACGCAGGCCGCATAGGTGCTGCCGATCAGCGTCGATCTCAGCGACGTTCGCGTTCTGCTAATCGGCGCTGGAGCGGCGGCATGCCGCCGCCTCTCGCTATTGGACGGGGCCGGCGCGGGCCGTCTCCAGGTCTTCGCGCCGCACCCGAGCGAGGCATTGCTCGCCGCGGCGGGCGGGCGGCTGCAACCCCGGTTGCCGACCGGTGAGGAAATTGCCCAGGCCCAGTTGTTATTTGTCGTCGGGTTGGATGACGCGGCGGCTAGGGAAATTCGTATTGCGGCAAGCGCTGCCGGAGTGCTGGCGAATTTTGAGGACGAGCCGGCGCGTTGCGATTTCCATTCAGCCTCGGTATTACGCCGCGGCGACCTGACCATCGCGGTGTCGACCAACGGCCGCGGTCCCGGCCTCGCGGGCGCGATCAGGCGCGACCTTGAACAACGCTATGGGCCGGAGTGGCAGCACCATCTTGAGGAGTTTGCCGTGCTGCGGGCCGAATGGCGCCAGGCTGGCGCCGATCATCGCACCATCGCCGAGCACACCGCCCAGTGGCTGGCAGCGACGCTCGCGGATACGGATCGCTAGAGCGGCTGTCGATCGCGTCGGATCACCAGCCGCATCGTCGCATCAACACACCCATTTCCCATTCCCGGGATGCGATACCAGGAAGTGCAGCAACCGGAAACGACCGGATACGGCACTATGCCGGGCGGCCGAGGACGGCACAGATCGCGGTGACCAGCGGCTTCATGAAATAAGCATCGCGCGGTACAACTGCGGCTGTCAGGCCGTAATGCTCGATCTCGCCGGCGACGATTGGCCCCACCGCGGCGATCGTCGTCGCCCGCAATGCCGCAACCAGTTCTGCCTCGAGGCCGCGCCCCCGAGCGACATCGAACAGCCGCCGCACCTGTGCGGCGCTGGTGAACGCGATCGCGTCGATACGACCCGCGATCAGATGCTCAATCAGACCAGCCAGCGCCGCGTCCGACGCATTCGGAGCATACTCATAGGGCGTCACGACATCCGGGACGGCGCCCGCCTCGCGCAGAAACGCCGGCAGCCGCTCCGAGGCGCCGGGGTAGAGCTGCACGCCAACGCGATGCCCCTGCAAATCCAGCCGATCGAGCAGGGTGACAATACCCTCGGTCGTCGGTGTCTCGGCGCGCAGTTGCGGGTCGATCCCCAGATTCCGCAGCGCCCGTGCCGGCTTCGGGCCTCGAGTAATGCGTCTGCTGCCGGCCACCGCCTTGAGGAAATCAGCATCCATGCCGCGCGACTTGGCCAGCGCGTGCAACCGGGTCAGCCCCTCCCCAGTCAGCAGGATCAGCTCGGCAGGCGGTTCGGCGATAAGCCGATCGAGCCACGCCAGAACAGGCGTTGGGTCGGGGAGATCGACGATGATCGTGGTCGGGCAGCCGACCACCTCGGCCCCTTGCTCCTCGAGCATCGCGGTGAGCCGCTCGGCCTCGCGTGTCTCCAGCAAGGCAATGCGGCGGCCGTCCAACGGGTGTTGCGGGCTCATCGACAGACCTCGCTGCTCGTTTATGCCGCCAAGGTCGCGCCTGAGGACACGTCGCGCAAGATCGCCTTTAATTCGGGCAGGCAGGAGCCGCAATTCGTCCCGGCGCGCAGGGCCGCGCCGATATCCGCGACAGTCGTCAGCGATCGGCTGGCAATCGTGTCGTGCAAGGTCTGCAGTCCGACACCGAAACAGGCGCAGATGGTACGGCCCCTGCTACCGCCGCCAGCCCCCTGTCGACCGGACAGGATCGATACCCGGGCATCGAGGTCGAGCTCGTTGCCGAACAACGCGGCGATCGCCTCGCGGGACGGCAGCGCGTTAAGATTGCGCGCCAGAAACAGACAGGAATCGAGGCGCCCATTCACCAGGCTGGCATAGCGGAACGCACCGCGTGCCGGATCGGCGTAGATGACCAGCTCGGGCACTTCCGGCGCGCCCAGCAATTGAACGATCCAATCTTCCGTGCCGCGTCCGCTCGGCAGCGGCATCCAGCCCGCGAGATCGAAGGCATGCCCGCGCTGCAATGGCACCCGCGCCCAGTAATAGGGTCCTGTCGGCAGTGCCTGGGAATGCCGCAGGATCAGACCGCGCCACAGCGCCGCCACCGGCGTCACCTGTACTGCTGTCAGCTTTAATTCAGGCTGGCCTGATACCGGGTCGACCGCTGCCGAGACCAGCCGATCGACGGGCCCCGCCGAGGAAAACGCATCCGTCCAATGCATCGCGGCGAACGCCTCGCCCGGCCGCTGGTCGGTCGACAGCCGCACCGGCATCACCGTTTCGCCATGCGGGCTCTCGACCCGCGCAAAGCCCCCCTCGACCAGGCCGATCCGACACGCATCATCCGGGTGCAGGTCGAGAAATGGCTCACGCTGATGCGCTGTCAAACGCGGCGACAGGCCGGTGCGGGTCATCGTATGCCACTGGTCGCGCACCCGCCCGGTGTTGAGCAGCAGCGGCCACTGCGCACCCGCTGCGGCCACCGGCGCGCGATAGGGCGTCGCGACAAAGCGGGCACGGCCATCCGGTGTCGGAAATGGCTCGCCATTGCTGAACAGCCGCTGCGCGCTGCCGGCGCTGAACGGGGGCCGCAGCCCCTCATCCCGGCCCTCTCCCCGCACTCGCGGAGAGAGGGAGGGATCCGGCCCGCAGGATAGGGAGGGTGACGGACAGGCGGCGTTGCCTGTCACAAGCGGCAGCGGCCACTGCGTCGGTGTCAAATCGCCGTACTCGGCATCGTCGAGCTCGGCGAGCGCCGAAATATCGAAGACGCGGCGGCTGCCTCCGCCGTTCTCGAAACCCGACAGGGCCGCGTGTTCACGGAAGATGTCGGCCGAGGTGCGATACGCGAACGAGGTCTCCCAGCCCATGCGTCGGGCTACCTGCGCCAGCATCCACCAATCGGCTCGCGCCTCACCCGGCGCGGCGCGGAAAGCGCGCTGGCGCGAAATGCGGCGTTCGGAGTTGGTGACCGTGCCGTCCTTTTCGCTCCAGCCGAGCGCCGGCAATATGACATCGGCAAACGCTGATGTGTCGGTTGGCCAGCAATCGCTGACCACGACAAAGGGACAGGCCTCGAGCGCCCGCCGCACCCGACTGGCGCGCGGCATGCTGGCCGCCGGGTTGGTGCCCATGATCCACAGTGCCTTGACACGCCCATCGAGCACCGCATCGAACAGGTCGACGGCCTTGAGCCCGGGCCGCGTCGCCATGTTCGGCGCGCCCCAGAAGCGGCCGACCCGCTCGACATCGGCCGGGTTTTCAAAGCGCATATGCGCGGCGAGCTGATTGGCGAGGCCGCCGACCTCGCGGCCGCCCATCGCGTTTGGCTGACCGGTCAGCGAGAACGGTCCCATTCCCGGGCGTCCGATCCGGCCAGTCGCCAGATGGCAATTGATGATGGCGTTGACCTTGTCAGTGCCGGCCGATGATTGGTTAACTCCTTGCGAATACAGCGAGACGCTACGCCCGGTCGCGGCAAACCAGTCGTAAAACCGCGCCAGATCGGCGGCGGCGACATCGGCGAGATCAGCGACATCGGCAAGCGACAATGCGGTGTTCCGCGCCGCCTCCAGCGCGTCACCAAAACCGCTTGTGTGCGTGCCGATCCAGTCGCGGTCGCATGCGCCCTGGTCGGCGAGGTGCGCCAGGAGCCCGTTGAACACGGCAACATCGCTGCCCGGGCGGATTGCCAGATGCAGGTCCGCGATATCGCAGGTCGCGGTCCGTCGCGGATCGATAACCACGACGCGCGTGCCGCGCGACTGCCGCGCCGCCTCAAGCCGTCGGTAAAGCACCGGATGGCACCAGGCGGCATTGCTGCCAATCAGGATGACGAGGTCGGCCTCGTCGATATCCTCGTAGCAGCCGGGAACGACGTCTTCGCCAAAGGCCCGGATATGCCCGGCTACCGACGAGGCCATGCAGAGGCGCGAATTCGTGTCGATATTCGCCGTGCCGATGAAACCCTTCATCAGCTTGTTGGCGACGTAATAATCCTCCGTGAGGAACTGGCCGGAGGCATACAGCCCCACAGCATCCGGTCCGTGCTCGGCGATAATTTGAGCGAATGTGCCCGCGATCCGGTCGAGCGCGATATCCCAGGCGGCGGACGCACCGTCGATCTGCGGGTAAAGCAATCGGCCAGCGAGGCCTAGTGTCTCGCCGAGCGCCGCGCCTTTGGAGCATAGCCGGCCGAAGTTGGCGGGATGCTCGCGGTCGCCGCTTAGCGTGCCGTCCGCCGCGACGACCAATCCACACCCTACACCGCAATAGGGACAGGTCGTGCGGGTTGCAGCAACGCTCACAATGTGCCGCCCCGCTGCGTCGCCGCGTGCCAGCACCCATTGACGCACGATCGTTCTAAAGTGTTCTCCCGACGGGAGTTCGCCCCGGTCACGCGGCTTCCCAGTGCAGGCTTCCCGCCGGTTCGGCGCTGATCACGGCAAGCTGGATGCGGTCTCCGGCACGCCGCACCGGAACGCTGCGGGTGCACCCGACATCGGGCGCCTCGGCCTCGCCCGAGGCAAGGTCGATGACCCAGCCATGCAGCGGGCAGGCCACCGCCCTGCCCTGCACAATGCCTTCGGATAGCGGCCCTGATTTGTGCGGGCAACGGTCGATCAGCGCGAATATCTCGTCATCAGCGGTGCGGAAGACGGCGACCGTATCGCCATCCGGCATGCGAACCTTGCGCGCGCCGCGGCAGGGTATGTCGTCAAGGCAGCCGACCTCGATCCAGCGATCCTCGGCCATCGCCTACTCGACCTTCGCGAGGTCGCGATACTCATGCCCGGCGGCACCCGCGGCGCGTTGCGCCCAGGGATCACTCTGCACGAATTTCTGCGAGAACAGGAAGCGCTCGAACAGGGCCTGCCGCCCCTCGGCATCCTCGACGATATGGCGTCGCACGTATTCGATGCCGACCCGCGCCACCCACGGCGCGGTGCGCTCCAGATAGCGCGCCTTCTCGCGATAGAGCTGCATGAAGGCGGCGATGTATTCAAGCACCTCCGCTTCGCTGGCAACCCGCACTAGCGGGTCGGTCACACGCACCTCGACGCCCCCATTGCCGCCGACCACGATGTCGTAGCCAGCCTCGACGCAGATGACGCCCATATCCTTGATCGTCGCCTCGGCGCAATTGCGCGGGCAACCGGACACCGCGAGTTTTACCTTGTGCGGTGTCCACGAGCCCCACAGCAGCTTTTCGAGCTTCACCCCGAGGCCGGTCGAATCCTGCGTGCCAAAGCGACACCACTCGCTGCCGACGCAGGTCTTCACCGTGCGCAGCCCCTTCGCGTAAGCGTGCCCCGAGACCAGTCCGGCATCGTTGAGATCGGCCCAGATCGCCGGCAGCTGCTCCTTCCTGACCCCGAGCAGGTCGATGCGCTGGCCGCCGGTCACCTTGACCGTCGGGACATCGTATTTCTCGGCCGCGTCGGCGATGGCGCGCAACTCGCGCGGCGTCGTCAGCCCACCCCACATGCGGGGCACGACCGAATAGGTGCCGTCCTTTTGGATGTTGGCGTGGACCCTCTCGTTGACGAAGCGCGATTGCGGATCGTCGCGATAGGCGTCAGGCCAGGCACAAAGCAGGTAATAGTTCAGCGCCGGCCGACACTTCTGACACCCATCGGCGGTCTTCCAGCCAAAGGTCTCGCGGACCTGCTGCATGGTTTTCAGGTTCAGCTCGACGATCGCGTGGCGCACCTCGTCATGGCCGCACTCGGTGCATTTGCACATCGGCGGATCATCGCGGCGGACCACCTCAACACCACGCACCTGCGCCAGAATGGCCTCGACAATTCCGGTGCATGAGCCGCAGGAGGATGAGGCCTTGGTGTGGGCACGCACCGCGTCGAGCGTCTGCAAATCCTTTTCGGCGATCGCTTTGCAGATCGTGCCCTTTGACACGCCGTTGCAGCCGCACACCTGTTCGCTGTCCGCCATCGTCGCCACGTCGAAGCTCGGAGTGGTGACGACGCCGGCGCTCTCGGCGAAAGCGCGGCCAAATACGAGCTGGTCGCGGTAGGCCGAGACATCGGTCTTTTCACGCAGCAACTGCATATACCAGGGGCCGTCCGCGACGTGGCCGTAAAGCACGGCACCGACCACCTTGTCGTCGCGCAAGACCAGCTTTTTGTATACGCCGCGCTTGGCGTCGTGCAGGGTGATTTCGTCGTCGCCCTCATCGGCGGCGGCCAGCGCCCCGGCGGAAAACACATCGATGCCGGTGATCTTGAGGCTGGTAAAGATCGGCGGCGGTACATAGACCGCAGCATCGTCGGCGGCGAGCCGCGCGCCGCACACCTTGGCCTGCTCCCAGATCGGCGCGACCAGCCCGAAAACAGCGCCATTATGCTCGATGCACTCGCCGACCGCGTAGATATGCGGGTCTGACGTGCGCATGTCGTCGCCCACCAGGATGCCGCGGTTGACATCGAGATTGGCGGCGCGCGCGAGGTCGATATTCGGCCGGATGCCGATCGCCAGCACCACCAGATCGGCCGGAATCTGGCGGCCATCGGCGAGCAGGACGCCCTCCGCCCGCTCGCTCCCGAGGATTTCCTCGGTCTGGCCGTTGGTGAAGAAGGCGATGCCGCGCGCGTCGAGGTCGCGTTGCAGGAGTTCGCCGGCGGCCTGGTCGAGCTGCCGCTCCATCAGGGTCGGCATCAGATGCACGACCGCAACCGACATGCCGCGACGCTTCAGCCCCCAGGCGGCCTCGAGCCCGAGCAAGCCGCCGCCGATCACTACCGCCCGCCGCTGTGTAGCGGCGGCATCGATCATCGTCTCGACATCGGAGATGTCGCGGAACGCCCTTACACCCGGCAGGCCCAGCCCCGGGATCGGCGGCGCCAGCGGCTTCGAACCAGTCGCCAGCAGCAATTTATCATAGTCGAGTGCCGTGCTGTCGGCGAGCTTGACAGTGCGCGTTGCCGGGTCGATCTCGGTCGCCGGGGTGCCCGTAATGAGCCTGACCGCGTTCTCATCGTACCAATGGCGCGCATTGATGACGATCTCGTCGACCGTCTTCTCCCCGGCCAATACCGAGGACAGCATGATGCGATTGTAATTCGGATGCGGCTCGGCCCCAATCACGGTGATGTCGTAGTGACCGGGAGCGCGCGACAGCAGCTCCTCCACGGTCCGCATCCCGGCCATGCCATTGCCGATGACGATCAGTTTCTGCGTCACGAAGCTCTCTTCTTACCAAGGGTGGCGCCTCGGGGCGCATCACAAAAGGGTGGCGCCCTCAGGGCGCGGCAGCGCTCGGGTAAGCGCTCTCAATCATCATTTCAGACAGGGCACCATAGGCGGTGGCCCAGGCATCCCGCAGCTTCGGGGTGAACTGGTCGCCCAGCCCCTGCTCAAGGGTCCACAGCAAGGCGCCGCCGACCAGCGGGTAATGCTCGGCACGCACGCCGTAGGCGACATGGCGCTGGGCGAGAGACCGCACTGCGGGTGTTATCGCCTCGATCCTGTGCAGGCTGTTCACGACGGTGGCGAGCGTCGCCATCAGCATGCGGCCCTGTTCCCGCATGTCCCCCTTGAACAGCGCCCGGGTCTCGGGCGCGGTCTCGAACAGCCGGTCATAGAACAGCCTCGCTGCCTCGTCGGCGATCGGTACGACCTTGGCAAAGCTTGCCTGGACGTTCTTGACCTGATCCGGTGTCACGTCACACCCGCGAGGCGGCCAGGGTGGGGGACAGCTGCGCCAGGAAATTGCGGCGCATGTAGTACCACCAGGTCAAACCGATGCAGGTCAGGTAGAAGATGAGAAACGCCTCGAGCGCGAGATGCGGCGCGCCGGTAGCAGCGATCGAGGCACCAAAGCTGCGGGGGATGAGGTATCCCCCACAGGCTCCAATGGCCGAAACAAAGCCGATGACGGCGGCGCTCTCGCGTGCCGCCGCAAGCATCGCCTTGGGACGCGCGTCAAGCGCAGCGCCAGCCTCGCGCAATTTCTGCTCGCGGAAAATCGACGGGATCATCCGGAAGGTCGAGCCGTTTCCCACACCCGTGGTGACAAACAGGATCAGGAACATCGCGAGGAAGCCGCCGAATTCCTTGACGGTGACGAAGTGCATGACGCCGACGGTGGCGACCGCCATCACAATGAAGTTCCAGAACGTCACCTTGGCCCCGCCGATGCGGTCGGCCAGCAGACCGCCTAGCGGCCGCACCACTGACCCGACCAGAGGACCGAGAAACGCGACGCTGAGCGTGATGGCGGGAAATTGTGTCTTGAGCAGCAGCGGGAATGCGGCGGAATAGCCGATGAACGACCCGAACGTGCCGATATAAAGCCACGACATGATCCAGGTATGCTTGCGCTTCACGATGACCAATTGATCAGCGAAAGTTGAGCGCGCCGTCGCCAGGTTGTTCATGTAGCGGTAGGCGCCAAACACCGCGACCACGATCAGCGGCAGCCAGATCAGGCCAGCGTTCTGGATGTACACGCCACCCGCCTGCGGCGTCGCGAGATACAGGTTGAAGATGCCAAACCCCATCAGGATCGGCACCAGCAACTGCACCGTGCTCACCCCGATATTGCCGCCGGCTGCATTCAGGCCGAGGGCCCATCCCTTCATCCGGTCGGGATAGAAGAACGAGATATTCGCCATGCTCGACGCAAAATTGCCGCCGCCGAGCCCCGCCGTCGCCGCTACAATCAGCATCAGCCAGAACGGCGTGTCAGGGCGCGCAACAAAAAACGCAAGCGCGATGGTGGGGATGAACAATAGTGCGGCGCTGACCATCGTCCAGTTGCGACCGCCAAAGCGCGCCACCGCAAAGGTATAGGGAAACCGCATCAGGGCGCCGATGAGCCCCGGCAGCGCGACCAGCTGAAACAGTTCGTCGGTCGAATAATGAAAGCCGGCCTGCGGCAGCTTGGTGGCGACGATGCTCCAGATCAGCCAGATCGAAAAACCGAAATGCTCAGCCAGAATTGACCAAATCAGATTGCGCCGCGCGATGTACTTGCCTTCACTCTCCCAGAAACTCCTGTTTTCTGGATTCCAGTCCGAAATCCAGCTCGCGCCGCGCCTGCCCATGGAATCCTCTTAGCGTCATCCTTGCCGCGTGATTGCTGCACCGCAGCAAGTAACGTGCCATACCAGCGCTGGAGGAGGGAGTTGTTTACCGGCGAGATAAGACAGTAGAACTGTCCTATAAATTAGCCATAAGCCGCTTTTTTGGGCGCCGTGAGTCAGCGATTGGCAGGAAGGTCCCTTTCCGAAAACCACGCCAGTCGATCTCGCAGCACGGCGATCGCCCCGATGACGATGATGGTTGGAGCCTCGATCTCGGCCGCAACGGCAACTTCCGCTGCCTGCGACAATGTCGTGGTCCAGACGCGCTGGTCGCTGGTCGTCGCCTTGCTGATGATCGCGGTGGGCTCGTCTAGCGGCCGTCCAGCCTCGATCAGGCGCGCAGCGATGTGTTCCAGATGACGGAGTGACATGTAGAGAACGATCGTCGGCGACCCGCGGGCGATCGCACCCCAATCGACTGCCGGGACCCCACCGGCACTGTCATGTCCGGTGACGAATGTCACCGACGAGCCGTAGTCGCGGTGGGTTGCCGGGATGCCAGCATAGGCCAGCCCGCCGATGCCGGCGGTCACCCCGGGGACCACCCGAAACGGGATGCCTGCTTCGACGAGTGCAAGAGCCTCCTCGCCGCCTCGTCCGAAAATGAAGGGGTCGCCGCCCTTCAGGCGCAAGACGGCGCGGCCCTCGCGCGCCAACCGAACCAGCGTCGCGGAAATATCCGGCTGCGCGGAGGAGGGACGCCCGCCGCGCTTCCCGGCATAAACCCGCAGCGCCTCGTCGCGCCCTAATGCGACAATGCGCCGATCGACCAGCGCGTCATAGACAATGGCGTCGGCGATCTCGAGCGCGTGCAGCGCGAGAGCCGACAGAAGCCCGGGGTCGCCGGGACCAGCGCCGACAAGCCACACGGAACCCCGGAGAAACGGCGGCAGCTGCAGGCGCGCGAGATCCATACGCATCACTGTCGTAAACACCGGCGCCTGGCCAGGTACGCTGTGCCGAAACTGAATCGGCACTGTGGGAGCGACGCGAAGGCCATTTGTGCCATGCGGCTCGCCCGGTCACGCGATCTCGCGCCGGAGCCGCTCAAAGCCCGAACAGGACGGAGTGCGACGGGATCAGCCGGGCGACGGCGAGGCGCGTCTTGGCTAACGCACGGCGGCCAGCGCGGCTGCCTGGTCCGGTTGGATGGCGAAGATCTTGTCGAACCCGCTGATCGCGAAGACTTCGCGCACCGACGGGTGCATACCAAACAACACCAGCTTGGCATTCGCGCGCTGCAGCTTCTTCGCGACGACCAGCAACACGCGCAAACCCGCGCTGCTGACGTAATCCAACATGGTTAGGTCGAGCGCCAGACTCGGGAATTCTCCGGCGAGCAACTTCGAGAAATTGTCCTCGGCGGCGCGTGCGGTGCTGCTGTCGAGGCGTCCCGTCAACCTGATGATCGATACGTCACCGGCCATGTCTTGTGCGAAGTCCATCGGATCCCTCGCGCTTAAGTTGCTCTTGGCGAAATAGATGCGACATCATAACGGAAGCCGAGACATATCGGTATCGGCTTCACTGCGGCAGTTGCGGGGGCCGCGAACGGCAAGCATAACCATGTCTTGGGGCTTGGCTTGCGCTTGACATCGCGGTAAGAGGCGGTATGGCCATGCACGAACTTTGCATTGAGCCCCACGCTTCCGAAATTTCCCGGCTGATTGACTGGGTGGAGGCCGGGTGCCGCCGGCACGGCATTGCCGATGACGTTACCTTCAAGATGAAGCTCGCGCTCGAAGAGGCCGTCATGAACGTGATCAGTCACGCCTTCACCGGATGGCCGCCGCCGCACACTATACTGGTGCGGCTCGACATCACACCGGACGCGATCATCGCGGAGATTGTCGATAATGGCCGCCCTTTCGATCCCACGACCGCGCCCGATCCGGACCTGACCCTCCCCTTGGATAAGCGGCATCCCGGCGGCCTCGGCATCCACCTCATGCGCAGCCTGACCGACCGCCTCGGTTACGCGCGAGAGCGAAGCAACAATGTGCTGCGCATGGAGAAAGCGCGCGCCTGACAGGCGCCCTGGCGTGGCGTCTGTCACAGTGTCTCCGCATCAGGCTGCAGATATACAAGCGCGAGGCACGTGATGTCGTCCGATTGATCGGCGCCGCCCGCGAAGGCAGCGGTCGCCCGCAGAACCCTGCCGACCAGCTCGGCAGCACCGCAACCTCGCGAATCCTCCAGCACATCCTCCAGACGCTCGACTCCGAATTCAGCCGCGCTGAGGTCAAACGCCTCGGTGATCCCATCGCTGAACAAAAACAATCCGTCGCCGCGCTCGAGCACTGTTTCGTCGATGCGATAGGGCCATTCATTATCGATGCCAAAGGGGATGCCCGTCGCGCCGAGCAGCTCGCGCGCACCATCACGGCGCAACACATAGGGCGGATTATGCCCGGCATTGCAGTAGCGCAACCGGCCATTGGAAAGATCGAGCATGCCGTGAAACATCGTCACGAACATGCAGCTGTTATTCTGCGCCGAGAGCAGCTCATTGGCCTGCATCATCGCCGCTGCCATGTCGTCATTGCCACTGACGCTGCGCATAACGGTGCGCGACACGGCCATGAACAAGGAGGCCGGAATGCCCTTGCCCGAGACATCCGCGACGGTGACCGCCAGCTGGTTCCCGTCGATCAGGAAGAAATCATAGAAATCGCCGCCGATCGCGCGCGCCGGGTGCATCTCGGCATACAGTTCGAAACGGCCCCTCACCTCCTGCGGCATCAGCTGTAATGGCAGGATCGATTGCTGAATTTCGGCCGCTGCCCGCATTTCCTCGCGCCGGTTCTGCTTGGCGCGAAGTTCCGCCGCCATGCCTGAAAATGCCCGCGCGAAGCTGGCCAGCTCGCCGGTTTGATCGGTCAGCTCTTCGAGCAACGCCGCGTCATATTCATCGCGCTCCAGGGCCTCGGCGGCAAATTTCAGACGGGCCAACCAACGGTTCATATTCGCGACCTGCGTTGCCAGATCGCGCACGATCGAGATGCCGATCGACGGGTATTCCGCCGTCAGCCGCATCATGCTGGCCTGCTCGATGCGGATCACGATCAGGTAGGTGCGCGCGATCACCGTGGCGGTGCGCGGCAGATCGGTGAAGACGCCGAGTTCGCCGATGATCCGGTGACGGCCGAGAGTCGCGACGTTCACCGGGCCCGATGGAAGCTCAACGAACACATCGACTTCGCCTTCGACGATCACCATTGCAAAGGCGCCGCGATCACCTTCACGCATAATCGTGGTGCCGCCGCGATAGGTCGAAAAGCTGCATTCCGCTGCAACCGCAAGCAACGACTTGCGATCAAAACGTGCGAACATTGGCGTCGTCACCAGGATATTCGCAATTTCCTCGGGCGGCGCCCTAAGAACACCCGGCGCATCTTCAGCAGCGAGCGACACGATTATCGTTTAAACCTCCATATCTGTCGAAATACACCGCTAATTTCACGAAATCATGCATGAAAATGCCGATTAGAACCGTACCACATCATTGTTGCAGCCAAAACCGGCATGAACTTTCACGCTGTAACGTGCAATAATCACGCCCGCAATGACCTGCGTCATTGCCGCGCCCAGGCCGGCGACAGGGCCGCGATCCTGGTATAGGCCGGGCATTGCGGCTCGTGCGCTCCCGGCAGATAGCCCAGGCTCATCAGGAATTCGCCAACAATGAGACCGCCGGTGAAGCGGAAATTCTGGCGAAACAGCCTGGTCCATGCCTCGCTCGGGCGCGGATGGTGCGCCCCGATCCACGAATGGAACGAGCCATGCGATGTCCGCAATTCCTGGATGCGGCGTGCATTGTGGATTACCGCTTCGATCTTAAGCCGATTGCGCACGATGCCAGCGTCGCCGAGCAGCCGCGTCACATCATCCGCGTCAAACGCAGCCACCGTGTCGACCGCAAATCCCGCAAAGGCGGCGCGAAACGCCGCGCGCTTCTGCAACACGGTCAGCCACGAAAGCCCCGCCTGGTTTATCTCCATCGCGAGGCGTTCGAACAGGACCGCCTCGTCCTGCACGGGAAAACCGTACTCCGTGTCATGGTATGGGCCGTGCCAGGGATGGCCGGGCGCGATGAGGCAATAGGCAGCACTCATCAGATAGAACTCATGTCAGAGATAACTCATGCCGATCAGGACTCGCGAAAACTGAACCATGGTTCGCTGACCACCACGAAAATCGCCAGCCAGATGACCGCGGCGATTGCCGTGGTCAGCGCCGCCTTGGCTAGCAATCGCGGGTTTTGCGGCGCTCCCGAGGCATGGCCGGGATCGCCTTGTTCAGCCGGTTTGACCCACAAGGGCAGCACCGCGAACAATGTTACCCACCATACGAGGATGTAGACGACAACACCGGTAAACCAGCCCATACCCGCGACCCTGAACACCTGCGGCCGGTCTATTTAGCCTCTTCGTGATCGCCATCGTCGTGTTCGCTGCGTGACAGGCGGATTTGCCGCAGCAGATCGCGCACTCCACGCGCCGCTCGCAATTTGCGGCCGATATCGGGAGCCAGCCGCAGATCGCCCGACGCATCGAGCCAACCGGCCTCGGTCTCGGGTGGCAATTCGCTCATCACCGCGGCGAATTCGCGGAAGATCGCCTCGACATCCCGTGCTTCGAGCCGCCTCTCTCGTGCCACGCCGCCCGCCTCCGCCCTGCCCCGCCAAACGGCGGGTCACAATCAGCTCGTCAGATAAGACGGAACGCAGCCTATCAGAAAAGCGCGAGCTGATCGCCCGCTTGCGGCGGCGGACGAAAGCGGCTGGTGTCGAGCGCCTGCGTACTGCGTGCCGTAAAGCCGAGGCGTCGGCAGGCACGATCGAAGCGCGCCGCAAGCATCTCCGCGTAAGGGCCGCCGCCAGTCATACGCTTTGACCAGGCGGAATCGTAGATGCGCCCGCCATGACACTGCGCCACCAGCGACAGAACATGTGTCGCCTTGCGCGGCGCGTGTTCCTCGAGCCATTCCCTGAACAGCTCCTTCAATTCAAGGGGAAGACGCAACAGCGTGTACCCCGCCGACGTCGCGCCAGCGGCGTGCGCCTGCTCCAATATGGCTTCCATCTCGGGATCGTTGAGGGCAGGAATCATCGGCGCTGCCAGGACGCCGGTCGGCACGCCAGCCTGCGACAGAGCCGCGATGGCCCCGAGCCGCCGCTCGGGTGTGCTGGCGCGCGGCTCCATGCGTCGGGCAAGATCGCGGTCGAGGGTGGTGACCGACATCGTCACGACCGCGAGTCGCTGTCGCGCCATATCCGAAAGAATATCGATGTCGCGTTCGACCAGGGCTGATTTCGTGACGATCGTGACCGGGTGATGGAAGTCCCGCAGCGTTTCGAGAACCGCCCGGGTAAGGCCGAGCTTGCGTTCGGCGGGCTGGTAGGGATCGGTGTTGCTGCCGAGCGCCATCGGGCGGCAGCTGTACCCCTTTTTGCGCAACTCGCTGACCAGCAGCGCCGCGGCTTGCGGCTTGTAGAAAATACGCGTCTCGAAATCGAGGCCTGGCGACAATCCAAGGTAGGCGTGGCTGGGTCGCGCATAGCAATAGATGCAGCCATGTTCGCAGCCGCGATAGGGATTGATAGAGCGGTCGAACATGATGTCCGGAGAGTCATTGCGCGCGATGATCGATCGCGTCGCGTCGACGGTCAGCGTCGTTGCGACGCGCGGCGCCGCATCCTCATCGTCATCGTCATCCTCCGGCCTCGGCCAGCCATCGTCGAACCCCACCCGCTTCTCGCTTTCGAAGCGCCCGGTATCGTTGCTGACGGCGCCGCGTCCCTTGCGCGGCTTCAAGGCGGCCTGCATATCCATTCATCGAATATAACGCTGCAATGGGAACATTACAAGAACATTGCGTTTCAGTCGTGATCCCGACGCTGAATGCCGTCGGCGACCTTGCCGCGGCCATCGGCGACGCCCGGCAGAGCCCGCTGGTTCACGAGATCATTGTCGCCGATGGCGGCTCCCGGGACGCGACCTGCACTATTGCCGCGGAGAACGGCGCCGCCGTGCTCCTTGCGCCGCGCGGACGGGGACCGCAACTGGCCGCGGGCGCCGCGGCCGCGAGCGGCGCGTGGCTCCTGTTTCTGCACGCCGATTGTCGAATGGCTGCGGGATGGGACGCCGCAATGCTAGGCTTCATCGCGGCCGACCGCGCTCAGGAGCGCGCCGGATATTTCGATTTCGTCCTTGACGACGCGGCGCCCGCGGCGCGGCGCTTGGAGAGCATCGTTGCCTGGCGCTGCCGCGTTCTCGCGCTGCCTTACGGCGATCAGGGATTGCTGATCTCGCGCGCGCTTTACGATAGGGTTGGCGGGTTCGCACCAATCCCTCTGATGGAGGATGTCGATCTGATCCGGCGCCTCGGCCGGCGCCGGTTGTCTCGGCTCGGCACGGCGATCCTGGTCTCGTCACGGCGCTATCGGCGCGACGGATACATCAGGCGGCCGTTGCGCAATTTGTGCTGTCTGTCTCTCTACCTCGCCGGCGTCGCACCGGCGCGGATCGTGCGGCTTTACGGATGAGGCGACACCTCGTGCTGTTTGTCCGCGAACCGCGCTACGGCCAAGGCAAGCGGCGGCTGGCGCGCGCGCTCGGCGATGCCGTCGCGGCACGCTTCGCCTACCGCATGCTGCACCTGGCGCTCCGCCGGTTGGGTCGCAACCGGCGCTGGCGGCTGCGGCTGGCGGTAACGCCAGACACCGCCTGCTCGCGCCCTCGCCTATGGCCGCGCCGCGTCGCACTGCGGCGACAAGGCGGCGGCGATCTCGGCAGCCGCATGCACCGCGCGATCGCCGAATGCCCGTCGGGGCCGGTGGTATTGATCGGTAATGACATCCCGGCCCTGGGGCCAAGCCACATCGCCGAGGCGTTCCGCCTGCTGGGGCGACACGACATCGTGTTCGGGCCCGCGACCGATGGCGGGTTCTGGCTGGTCGGGGTACGCCGCCGGCCCCGGCCGTCGCCGGGGTTCGGCCTGGTGAGATGGTCGAGCGAGCATGCGCTGGCCGATGCCCTGGCGAACCTGCCTACCCATACCAGCACCGAACTGACGGCGCTGCTGGAGGATGTCGACGACGCCGACGCCTACCGGCGTCTGGCGCCACGCCGGGGTTTTTAGGACAGCCTCAGCTGCGTACCGCAACGCAACTGCCGCCGACCGAAAGGATGCGGGCGCACAGTGTCTCGGCGCCTTGCCGTGATTGCGCCGGCAAACGCACCTGATAGTAACGCCGCGTCCCGCGGCTGCGCAGCACGCGCCCGATGATCATCGGCGTTGCATCGCCGACCAGCCGCACATAGCGCCGCTCGGCCCGGGCAAACGATGCCAGCGCCACCGCTTTCGAGAAATTCCCCGCGAGCTGCACGCCCCACGGCGCCAGCGGTGTGAAGTCGGCGGAATCGCCAGTATCGCGGCGCAGCTCCGCGACAATCGCGACGCACCCCGCCGATGCTGGCGGCGGCACATTGCGCTCGCTCTCGGTCACGACAGAGCTCTCGCCGCCTGGCTTCGCGGCCGGCGCATCCGCCCCTTCCGTGACAAACCGCATGTAGGAGAGCGTCACCGCCGGCAGGTCGCTCTGCCCGTTCAGCCAATTCGCGACGCGCGCCGGGCCGGCATTATAGGCTGCCGCGGCATTGCCGAGACTGCCGAATTGCTGTCGCAGATCGGCCAGAAAATGCGCTGCTTTGGGGATCGCCTGCTCCGGATCGAAGGGGTTGGCGAGGCCTCGCGCCACCGCCGTGCCGGGCATGAACTGCGCGATCCCCATTGCCCCGGCCGGGCTCACCGCGCCCGCTCGAAAGCTGCTCTCGCGCCAGATCACCCGGGTCAGAAAGCTGACGGGGAGGTGATTGGCGCGCGCCGAGTTTTCGATCAGCCGGCAAACGGTGGTTTCGAGCGGCTCCATCGCCTGCGCCCGCGCTGCATGCGGAAGGGTGCCGGCGAGCCCGGCTGCGGCCAGCGCGGCTAGTGTGCTAGGCTGACTCCAACGCATCCAGACGCGGGAGGAGAGACCATGTCGGTTCGGCTGGTGGTGACGATAAACGCGGCGCCGGGCAAGGGCGCGGAACTGGCGACGGCGATGAAGGCGCGCTGCGAAGAGTGCATGAAAGAGCCGGGCGCCGAGCAATTCGAGATCTTTCAAAGCGTCCTGAACCCCGACAAGTTCGCCCTTCTCGAACGCTGGAGCAGCCAGGCCGCGCTCGACACGCACGCCAAGTTGAACCAGACCCGGCCGCCGCTGCCCGAAGGGTTGCGTCTCGGCGCCGGCGAACGCGAAGATTACGAATATAGTCGCACGCGCTGAAGGTGGCCCGCTATAACAGCTTAGGCTCGGTAAGTTGAAGCACCCAATGGGTGCTTCAACGTCAAGGATGCCGATGCGCTCTGCTGAGCGTCATCGGCCGTGGGCTGGGATCATGGACATGACAGGGCGAGGCCGTTCGCGAGCGCGCGACGGAACGATGCGGTCGCGAGAGATCAGGACCGCGATGCTGCTCGTCTGCGCGGTGACACCGGCCTTCGCGTTCTTCGCATGGCCGCTGGTGGCGCAGACCACAAGCGGCGCCGCATGCAGCGCCAGTAGCGGCAGCCCTGATGCAACCGGCTGCGCCAATAATGCGGCTTCGAGCTCGCTCACCTCCGCGACCATAACTGAGCTTCAACAGCACATCCCCGCTGGATCAAAAATCATGATTACAAAAACGCTCCCCGATGCTGCCACAGCGAAGACAGCGCTCACCCTTTCCGAAGAATTGGCCAAACAAGGCTACCAGATTGTTCCTCAGATGAATATTTCCCTGGGCTATCCTTACTTTAATGGAGTAAAGGTAGAAGCGCCGCACACCGGCTACAATAACACCGGGTACTACCGTCTCCTGGTTGGAGACAAACGTTCCTGATATTCCGCGACCGGCCGGCGACCAAGCGGAGGAAGGACAGCCCTCACACCTTCTCCACATTCCACATCAGGAAGGCGGGGGCGCTGATGATGCCTTTGACGTTCTTGCGGTACGCGGTCATCTGGGTCCATTCGCCAGTCGGCAGATAGGGCACGATCTCAAAGGCGCGCTGCTGAATATCGTCGGCGATCTTTTTGCGCTCGGCCGGTGTCGCCGCCTTGATCCACGCGGCTCGCAGGGTCTCGATCCTGTCGTCCTTGGGCCACCCGAACCAGGCAGCGTCGCCTTTCGTCTGCAGCGCGAGGTTGGTGGTCGGGTCCATCAGGTCGGCGCCCACCCAGCCGGTGCCGAAGATGTTCCAGCCGCCCTCCTCGGGCGGCTTTTTCGAGGCGCGACGGGTCACCACCGTCCCCCAATCGGCCGAGACCAGTTCGGCGTTCAGGCCCAAGCGTTTCAGCACATCGAAGATGACGATCGCCTGCACATGCGGGTTGGGCAAATCGACGGCGTCGAGCACCATGATCTTCTCGCCCTTATAGCCGGCCTCCTTGATCAGCGCCTTGGCCTTGTCGTAATCGCGCGGCCCGGTCAGCGCCTCCGACCCCACCGTGCTCGCCATCGGCGTGCCGCAGGTGAAGAATGAGGCGCAGACCTCCCAGTACTTCTGGTCGCCAACCAGGGTGCGCATGAAGTCGCGCTGGTCGGTCACCATTAACACCGCCTGCCGCATCTTCGGGTTGTCAAAGGGCGGATAAAGACAGTTGAACCGCACCATCGTCATTTGGCCGAGCGGGTTGTCCGGCATGATCGCGATATCGGAATTGCCGGTGAGCACCGGCAACACGTCGGCCGTCGGGTTTTCCCACCAATCCGCCTCGCCATTGGTCAGCGCGGCGACTTTGGTCATCGCATCGGGGATGTACAGCCATTCGACCCGATCGACCTTGACCACCTTGCCGCCCGATGCCCAGCTCGGCGGCTCGGCGCGAGGCTTGTAGTCGGTGTTCCTGGCATAGACGACGCGGTGGCCGGGCTCGAATTCCTCCTTGACGAACTTGAACGGACCCGAGCCGACCATCTCGGTGATCTGCTGAAACGGGTCGGTATTGGCAAGGCGCTCCGGCATGATGAAGGGAGGCAGGCTGGATACTTTGGCCAGCCCATCAAGCAAAAGCGGGAATGCCTCCTTCAGCTTGATCGTGAAACCCTTGTCGCCATCCGGAGTCATCGTGTCGATCACGGGCTTGAGCGATTGGCCCAGCCCGTCGCGGGCCATCCACCGCTTGAGCGAGGCGACGCAATCGGCGCCGCGCACCGGGCTCCCATCATGAAAACCCAGGCCGTCGCGCAGTTTGAAATTATAGGTGAGCTGATCGCTCGACAGCGCATGCTCGCCGACCATCTGGGGGTGCGGCACGAATTCCGCGTCGATCGCGAACGGCGTGTCGAACACCATGTAACCGTGGTTGCGCGTGATATAGGCGGTCGTCCATAGCGGGTCGAGAACGCGTAAATCCGACTGCGCGATAAACCGCAATGTCTTGTTGTCGGCCGCGGCGCTGGCCGCGCCGAAAGGCAAGCTGCCGGTCAAGGCGGCCCCGGCCGCCATGCCGCCAAAGCCGCGACGCGTCAAACCCGCCATGCTACCCTCCGCCGTTCGCCGATTTGGGGTTGCGATAGCAAGAACCAGACCGCATCACCCGGCCGGCCAATCGATCCAACCATGCTTACATCTGGACCCATGCATCTCGACGAGTTCGATTACGACCTGCCGCGCGAGCGCATCGCCGACCGCCCCGCCGAACCGCGCGAGGCGGCGCGGCTATTGTCATTGCCGGCGGCGGGCGGTTTTGATGACCGGCATATCGGCGACCTGCCCGATCTGTTGCGGCCGGGCGATCTGATGGTGTTCAACGACACCAAGGTGATCCCGGCGCGGCTGGTCGGAAGGCGCGGCGCGGCGACGGTCGAGGTGACGCTGGCGCATGACCAGGGCGGCGGCGTGTGGCAGGTCTATGCCAAGGGCGCGCGGCGGTTGCGGCGCTGCGACCGCGTCGATTTCGCCGCCGACCTATCCGCCGAGGTGATCGGCAAGGAGGCAACCGGCGAGGTCCTGCTGCGCTTCGACCGCGAAGGCGACGCCTTTCGCGACGCGCTGGCGCGCCACGGTGCGATGCCATTGCCGCCCTACATCAAGCGGGAGCGCGGCGGCGATGTGCGCGACCGGCAAGATTACCAGACGATGTTCGCCGCGGCCGAGGGGGCCGTGGCGGCGCCGACCGCCGGGCTGCATTTCACACCGGGCCTAATGCAGGCGCTGGAGGCGCGCGGTGTCGAATGGCTGACCGTGACATTGCATGTCGGGCGCGGCACGTTTCTGCCGGTCAAGGTCGATGACCCGCGCCAGCACCACATGCACGCCGAATGGGGAACAATCACCGCCGCGACCGCCGACCGCATCAACACCGCACGACAGCGCGGCGGCCGCATCGTTGCCTGCGGCACCACCAGCCTGCGCCTTCTCGAGAGTGCCGCGCTGGCTGACGGCACATTGCGCGTATTTGCCGACGCAACGCGGCTGTTCATCCTGCCCGGCTATAAATTCCGCGCGATCGACCTGCTGTTGACCAATTTTCACCTGCCGCGTTCAACCTTACTGATGCTGGTCGCCGCACTCGCCGGGCTCGACCGCATCAAATCAGCCTACGCGCACGCCATCGCCGCCGATTACCGTTTCTACTCCTATGGCGACGCCTGCCTGATCGAGGACCCGCAATGACAGCGTTGCCGAATGACGCTTGGCTTTGAAGTTCTGGCGCAGGATGGCGCTGCGCGTGTCGGGCGACTGGCCACAGCACATGGCGCAATCGACACGCCGGCTTTTATGCCGGTAGGCACTGCCGCCACGGTAAAGGCGATGACCCCGGAGGGTGTCGCGGCGACCGGTGCCCGCATCGTCCTCGGCAACACCTATCACCTGATGTTGCGGCCTACGGCCGAGCGCATCGCGGCGCTCGGGGGGTTGCACCAATTCATGAACTGGCCGCACGCGATCCTGACCGATTCCGGCGGATTTCAGGTCATGTCGCTGGCCTCGTTGCGCAGCATCACCGAGGAGGGCGTCGCCTTCCGCTCGCATCTCGACGGCAGCAAGCACCTGCTGACCCCGGAGCGCTCGGTCGACATCCAGCGTCTGCTCGGCGCCGACATCACGATGGCGTTTGACGAATGCACCCCGTTCCCGGCCGAGCGCGCCCAGGTGGAGGCATCGATGCAGCTCTCGATGCGCTGGGCCGCGCGCTCGCGCGCCGCCTTCGTCGAGCGCCCCGGCCACGGCATTTTCGGCATTGTGCAGGGCGGCGTGCACCCGGATTTGCGGCGCGATTCCGCGGCACGCGTGACCGAGATTGGCTTTGATGGCTACGCGATCGGCGGGCTGGCGATCGGCGAAGGCCAGGAAACGACCTTTGCGATGGTCGAGGCGACGGCGCCGCATTTGCCGCAGGATCGGCCGCGTTACCTGATGGGTGTCGGCAAGCCCGCCGACCTGATCGGTGCCGTAAAGCGCGGCATCGACATGTTCGATTGCGTCTTGCCGACCCGCTCCGGACGCACCGGCCAAGCCTGGACCCGCGAGGGCAGCCTTAATCTGCGCAACGCCCGCCATGCCGAAGACAAGGCGCCGCTCGACGCGGAATGCCGCTGCCCGACTTGCACCGGCCACAGCCGCGCGTATCTACATCATTTGACCAAGTCAGGCGAAATCCTCGGCGCCATGCTGCTGACCACACATAATCTGACATTCTACGCCGATCTGATGGCGATGCTGCGCCACGCGATCCGCGACGGCCGCATCGCCGAATTCGAGCTGCCTGGCCCAACGCAGTGACTCTGAGCAGTATTGTCGTCCTTGCGAAAGCGGGGCCCCACCTCTCCACCACTCCATTTCTAGCCCGGTGGGTCCCCGCTTTCGCGGGGACGATAACGTTAAGATGACCGTGCCCGTCCTCGGCCGTCCCGCCTCCCTGCCCGCCTCGCCTGACGAGGCGGCGCTCGACACGGTGCCGAATCCGCACCCGGCGCACCCCTACCTCGTCCGCTTCACCTGTCCGGAATTCACCTCGCTGTGCCCGGTGACCGGCCAGCCCGATTTCGCGCATTTCGTGATCGATTACGTGCCGGATGCCAGCCTCGTCGAGAGCAAGTCGCTGAAACTGTATCTCGGCGCGTTCCGCAACCACGCCGCGTTTCACGAGGATTGCACGGTGGCGATCGCCCGCCGGCTGGTGATGGCGATGCAGCCGCGCTGGCTGCGCATCGCCGGCTATTGGTTTCCGCGCGGCGGCATCCCGATCGATGTATTCTACCAGACCGGCGAGCCGCCCGCCGTGGTCTGGCTCCCAGAGCCCGGCGTCCCATCCTATCGCGGCCGCGGCTGATGCCCGCCCCCGCCCGTCATCCCCGCGGTGAGGAAAACATTCGCGAGGCGATCCGCGCCGAGGCGCTGGCGATGGGGTTCGACGCAGTCGGCTTCGCCGCGGCGGCGCTGGCGGATACGGCGCGGGCCGGGCTCGAGGAATACATCGCGCGCGGCTATCACGGCGACATGGGCTGGTTGTCCGAGACGGCGGCGCGGCGCGGCAACCCGCAAATCTTATGGCCGCAGGCGCGCAGCGTTGTCGTGCTCGGCCTCAATTACGGACCCAGCGAGGACCCGCTCGCGGCGAACGCCGATCCGACGCGTGGCGCGATTTCGGTGTATGCCCAGGGCCGCGATTATCACGACACGATCAAGAAGCGCCTCAAGGCGCTGGCGCGCTGGATCGTGGCGCGCTGGCCGGGCGAGCTGAAAGTATTTGTCGACACTGCGCCGGTCATGGAAAAACCATTGGCGCAGCAGGCCGGGCTTGGCTGGCAGGGCAAGCACACCAATCTCGTGTCGCTCGAGTTCGGCTCGTGGCTGTTTCTCGGGGAAATCTACCTCAGCCTCGATCTGACGCCGGATCCCACCGAGGCGGACCATTGCGGCAGCTGCCGCAACTGCCTTGATGCCTGCCCCACCGCAGCCTTCCCGGCGCCCTACCGGCTCGATGCACGGCGCTGCATCTCGTATCTGACGATCGAGCATAAAGGGCCCATCCCGCTCGAATTTCGGCCGCTGATCGGCAATCGCGTCTATGGCTGCGACGATTGCCTGGCGGTGTGTCCCTGGAACAAGTTTGCCCGCGCGACCGCCGACCCAGCGTTTCTGCCGCGCCAGGAGCTGACCGCGCCGCGTCTCGCGGCGTTGGCGCGGCTCGACGATGCCGCATTCCGGGCGCTGTTCGCTGGTACCGCGATCAAGCGCATCGGCCGCGGCCGCTTCCTGCGCAACGTGCTGATCGCGATCGGCAATGTCCCCAGTCCGGACACCGATCTGGTCGAGACAGTGCGGCGCTGTCTCGACGATCCCGCCGAACTGGTACGGGGCGCCGCGGTGTGGGCCCTGAGCCGTGTCGCACCGCCGGTCTTGCTCGCCCGGGAAGCACGGAATCGCTATCTCCGCGAGGAAAGCGAGACCGTGCGGCAGGAATGGGATCACCTTCACTGTCCGCCCGGCGCAGCGGCGGCAGAGTGTGGTGCCGCACCTCGCCAAACATCGCGTATGATGCGCTGCGGAAGGCCTGCGGCATAAAGGAAAAGGCGGTTTTGCAGATCATTCCCACCGGCGAGACGCTCGGCGCCACGGTCGAGGGCATCGATGTCGCAGCACCGCTCGCGCGCGAGCACTTCGCGCTGATCGTGCGCGCGCTCGGCGAGCATGGCGTGCTGCGGTTTCCCCGGCAGCAGCTGGAGGCACCGCAGCTCAAGGCCTTCGCGGCGCATTTCGGTTCGCTCGAAATCAACGTGGCCGCCGCGTTCCAGGAGGCCGAGCACCCGGAAATCATGATCCTGTCGAACATCGTCGAAAATGGCCGCCCTATCGGCGCCCGCGATGCCGGCCAGGATTGGCACACCGATATGTCGTACAGCGAGACGATCGCGTTCGCCAACGCGCTCTATGCGCTGAAGGTGCCGCGGCGCGACGGCCGCCCGCTGGGCGGCACCGAATTCGCCAACATGCACGCCGCCTACGCGGAATTGTCGGCCGAATTGAAGCAGCGGCTCGACGGCATGACTGTGCTGCACGATTTCAACAAGTTCTGGGAGATGATGCGCCAGCGGCCGGGCAGCTGGCGCCCCGCCCTCACCGAGGAGCAGCGCAATCGTAAGCCGCCGGTGTCGCACCCGATTTTTCTGACGCACCCGATCACCGGCCGCAAGGTGCTGTACGCCAATCCCGGGTATGCGATGCGTATCAACGAATTACCCCAGGCGGAGAGCGACAAAATGCTCGATTTGCTATTCGAGCACCAGTTACAGCCGCGCTTTCGGTACGTCCATCGCTGGAGCGAGGGTGATCTGCTGTTCTGGGACGATATCGGCACGCTGCACAACGCGCATGCCGATTACGGGCCAGACGAACCGCGTCTTATCAAACGCTGTCAGGTGATGGCCGACCGCGTCTTCGAGCCGGCTTTCCTGCAAGGAGCGCTTGGCTAGGCGCGGGCCGCCGCGCGTGGCTCGCACTCGCTCGGCCAGACCCGCTACCGCGCTTCCGACAGCCGCCGCGCTGATCGCATTCCTGCGCGACACTCCCGGCGCGATGGGGGCGCGTGAGATCGCGCGGGCCTTCAATCTAGGTCCCGGCCAACTGCCGGCGTTGCGGCGGATGCTGCGCGCCATCGAGGGCACCGGCGAGGTGGGTCGTGCCGCCGACCGGGGCTTTGTCGCCGGCGAGAAATTGCCCGAAATGATCGAGGTCGAACGCGCAGGCAGCGACCCCGACGGGGTGCCGCTGGTTCGGCCGGCCGGCGGTGCCAGCGAAGCGGCGCCGTTGTTCCGCCTCGTCGCCGGTACGCACGATGAGCTGGCACCCGGCGCACGCGCCTTGGCGCGGCTGCACCATCGCGCCACGGGTGAGGTCGAGGCGCAGATCATCCGCCGGATCGATACGACGCAGAACCGCATCGTCGGCGTGTTTCGCGCGACGCGGCAGGGTGGCGAGGTCATCCCGGCCGACCGGCGCGACCGCGGCGAATATCGCGTGCTCGGCCACGACGCTGCCGGCATCGGCGATGGCGAACTGGTCATTGCCGAGGAGGCACCGGCGCGACGCTTTGGGGCGCGCCGTGTCCGCATTGTCGAGCAGCTGGGTTCAGCGGATGATCCGGTTGCCATCAGCCGGATCGCGATCGCCACCCACGATATTCCGGTGGAGTTCTCGCCGGCGTCGCTGGCGCTGGCCGAGGCGGCGCAGCCGATCGGCCTCGCCGGCCGCGTCGATCTGCGCGAATTGGGACTGGTCACGATCGACGGCAGCGATGCCCGCGATTTCGACGACGCGGTGTGGGCGGCGCCCGACGATGACCCGAGCAACCCAGGCGGTTGGCGCATCGTCGTCGCGATCGCCGATGTCGCCGCCTATGTGACTGCCGGCAACGCGCTCGATATCGACGCCGAGAAGCGCGGCAATTCGGTTTATTTCCCGGACCGGGTCGTGCCGATGCTGCCGGAGGCCTTGTCGAACAATCTGTGCTCGCTGGTGCCGGGCGCCGAGCGGCCCTGCATGGCCGCGCATCTCTGGATCGATGCCAACGGCCGCAAGCGGCAGCACCGCTTCGAGCGGGCGATCATGCGTTCGGCCGCACGCCTGACCTATGAGGCGGTGCAAGCAGCGCGGGACGGCACCGGGGAGATCGCGGTCGCTGCCGAACGCCTTGCCGCCCTGTATGGCGCGTTTGCCGTGTTGGACCGCGCCCGGCGCGCCCGCGGTGCGCTGGAACTCGATTTGGTGGAGCATCAGGTTCTGCTCGACGAGCAGCGGCGGCCCTTCGCGATCGTGCCGCGCACCCGTCTCGACAGCCATCGGCTGATCGAGGAGTTCATGATCCTCGCTAATGTGGCGGCCGCCGAGGAATTGGAGGCGCGACGGCAGCCGTGCATGTACCGGGTGCATGACGCGCCGGACCCGGAAAAGCTCGCGGCGCTGCGCGATTTTTTTGACGAGGCGGGCATTCCCGGCCTGGCCCTCGCCAAAGGCCAGGTGATCCGCCCCGAACTCTTCAACCGCATCCTGGAGCGCGTGAAGGGAAGGCCGGAAGCGGCGATGGTCAACGACCTGGTGCTGCGGTCGCAGGCGCAGGCGGTCTATAGCCCCAACAATATCGGGCATTTCGGCCTTGCCCTGCCGCGCTACGCGCATTTCACCTCGCCGATCCGACGCTATGCCGATCTGCTGGTGCATCGCGCCTTGCTGGCCGGGGCGGGCAGCCATTCGCCCGACCACGAGCAGCTCGCCGCGATCGGCGAACACATCTCGGCCACCGAGCGGCGCGCCGCCGCGGCCGAGCGCGAGGCGCTCGGGCGATATCGCGCGACCCTGCTCGGCAATCAGATCGGCACGATATTCAGCGGCCGGATCAGCGGGGTCGCGTCGTTCGGGCTGTTTGTCACCCTGCCCGAAACCGGCACCGATGGGCTGATCCCGATCTCAACCCTGCCGTCCGACTTTTACGACCACGACGGCGCGCGCCACCGGCTGCTCGGGCGGCGCAGCGGCCGGGTCTTCGCGCTCGGCGACGCGGCCACCGTAAAGCTCGTGGAAGCCGATGCCGTTGGCGGCCGCCTGCTCTTCCGCATCGAAGATGATCGCGAAACCCCGGCGCGGCCTTCCGGTGCCGCTCCGCCCCGCCGACGGGTGACACGCGGCAGACGCTGACATGTCACTTTTTCGCCACTGGTTCCGGTTGACGAGTTGATTGCCCCCCCTCGCTCGCTCTAGTCTTTCCGTCCAGGGAGGAACGGCGAACTGCCGCCAAGGCACGCCGACGGTGAACAGGGGCTTGCTGGTGTTGAACCAAAGGCTGAGGCCACCCTCACTCTTCGTTTCGCTTGCGCTGCTGCTGACGGCGCTGTCTTCCTGCGTCCAGCAACAATCCGCTCCCAGCGCCTCCGCCGCGCCGTCCGGGGGCAGCCAGCTCTATACGCAAGGTCTCGACGATATCGCAGAACTCTATCTGGAACCCGTGTCGACGCGCAAAGTGGCTGTTTCCGGCGCCATGCACCTCGCCCGGCTCGACAATCGGATCGGGGTCAGCGATGCACTCGGCTCAGGTTTTGGCAGCGCGCTGTCTCTGACCTATGACGGCCGCGATGTCGCGTTTTTCGCGATTCCCGCTGACGACCAACGCCGTCAGTGGGGCGATACGCTGACCTCTATCGCCGGCATGGCCAAGCAATTGTCGCCCAAGCTCGCGGCCGCGCCTCAGACTGCGATCGACAAGGCGGTTTTTGACGGCATGACCGCCGCGCTCGACCGCTTCTCGCGCTACTCCGATCCCGATGTCGCGCTTGACCAGCGAGCTGACCGCAACGGCTATGGTGGCGTCGGCATCACCTTTGAGAATACCAACGATCTCGCGCGGATTACGGCCGTGACGCCGGACGGACCGGCCGATCGCGCCGGTATCCATCCCGAGGATCGGGTAACCGCGGTCGATGGCGTGCCGACCGCGGGCCGCACCCACGAGGAAATCGTACATCAGCTGCGCGGTCCGCTCGGTACGCCAGTCGCGCTCCGCGTCGAGCATCCGGGCGCGGCGCCGCGTGACTTGCACCTGCAGCGCGCCTTTGTCACCAGCCCCAGCGTCACCGCGAGCCGCGAGGGCAATGTCGGCATCATCAAGATCACCAATTTCAACCGGACCACCACCGAGCGGGTCGCGGACGCGTTAAAGCGGCTGCAGGCGAGCGGCGGGCCTCTGGCCGGATTGGTGCTCGATCTGCGCAACAACCCCGGTGGTCTGCTCGACCAGTCGGTCAGCCTCGCCGACCTGTTTGTCTCGCATGGTCCAATCGTTTCGACGGTAGGGCGTCATCCTGCCAGCTACCAGAGCTTCACGGCGGACGGGCACCCGATGGCGCCGAGCCTTCCGCTGGTGGTGGTGATCAACGGTGCCTCTGCCTCATCGGCGGAGATCGTCGCCTCGGCCTTGCAGGATGCCGGCCGTGCCGTGGTGCTCGGCAGCTCGTCCTTTGGCAAAGGCACGGTGCAAACCGTGATGCGCATGGCGAATGATGGCGAGCTGATCCTGACCTGGGCACGGCTGATTACGCCCGCCGGCTACCGACTACAGCGGCATGGCGTCGTGCCGACCATCTGCACGGCGGCGCTCGCCGCGAATGGTGACGCGGCGATACGGGCCGTCGGTATTGGCGCGCTTGCATCGCGTGCCAGCCTTGACGACGACGCCTGGGTCGAGCTGCGTAATATGTGTCCAAGCCAGCAGACCAGCCCGGCGATCGACATGAAGCTTGCCGAACAGCTGCTCGCGGACCCGAAATTCTACGCCGAAGCCCTG
>JAFAYW010000167.1 GCA_019240125.1 Alphaproteobacteria bacterium | reverse complement strand
TATTATGACAAATTTTTTGAAGTGCTCGCTAAGTCCTCCCGTTAACCAATAAGCACTCGCGACCCGGCCTCGGATTTTATACTTGAATCTCAGCGCGCCGGCGCCGCCGCCAATACTTGCTCGGGCCAATCAATACTTAAATCACCCCGCCACAAGATGTTGATCGGCCGGGGTCGGTTTGACCCTGCAACGGCGGCGGCGTAGATTCCGGCTCAGGAGCGAGACATGCCCGACGATGGCCGCAAACCCGAAGTGATCGAAACCACGGTCGATAAACTGGCCGAGGCCGGAGCCGAGCTGGCGCGTCGGGGCCTCGCCCCGCACGAACGAATCGCCGTGCTGCTGGCCGATGAATATGCCCGCCTCAAACGGCGTGACCGGCGTGTGGGTTTGACTGAGGACCTACCGGAAGAATGGATCGAGGCCGTGCGCAAGGCCAAGGTGCCGGACGAATTCGCAGCGCTCGATGCCGAACTTCAATAACGCGTGCCGCTGCCCGCCCCGATCCCCGGTCTTGTCATCCGCTACGGCTATCTCTGGCACAGCGACCACTTAGCCGGCCACGAAGAAGGCAAAGATCGCCCGTGTGCGATCATTGCAGCGCTGTGCCCGGCTGATGATCCCGGCGAAACGCGCGTGCTGGTATTGCCGGTGACGCACAGCCCGCCGTCGCAATCGACGGTCGCCGTCGAAATTCCTGCGCGTGTCAAAGAACGTTTGAAGCTCGACGATGCCCGCTCCTGGGTCGTGTTGTCCGAGTGGAATGAATTTACCTGGCCCGGACCGGATGTGCGCCGCGCGCCGGGCGGCGACGAAAGCTCGGTTGCTTACGGCATGCTGCCGCCGGGATTCTTCGCCGCGATCCGCGATCAGTTTTTAGCTCTTGCTGCGGAGCGTCGCGCGCGCCGCGTTCCCAGAACCGAATAGCGTTGCCGGCGCTGCCGCGCCGGGCGAGAGGCCAGCCTCTCGCGCTCTCCGGGATATTTGACCAAGGGTATTGGAGTGCTAGGCTCAGGGCACGGTACAGCCGGGGACGGCGATGACCGTCAAGGGTATCGCGGCTCGGCGGGCAACCGCCGGGCCGTGATCGTTTTTGGGTGTGGGATGCAACGGGCGACCTTGCCGAGCGCGTGTTGTTGTACAACACACCGCTTGCCCTCCTGCCCTCCTGCGCAGTTTATCCGCGCCCAACCGGCAACCAGTGTCTCGATTTTAATTCCAAAGGAATTAGCCATACTGGCTGTGCTTCTCAGCCTGCCCTCTCCGGACTCGCCAAAAAGCTACATCCAACCTGTAAACCGGCAAGCTTGTTAGAGCGTAAACCGGTTGGCGCGCTCGCGTGTCAGCCGGTTAGCCGGTGAGAGGGATGGATTGTTAACCGGCCGCTGTTTGAAATTTCAGAAACGCACCTGGCACATTGCGCAGGCAATGCGTAAGTGCGCCCTTTGCTGATCGGCTCGGGATGATCGGCCGGATCGCTATCAGCATTTTCAGCCGTTTTGCCACCTCGCCGGCGACCTTCCGAAACAAACCAACCGGCGCAGCGCGCGCGGTGGTTCTGGATGCTGCTTTGTCCTGATCGGCAACATAGAGCGCCGGGAATTTTTCCGGTGCCTGTACGACCGCCGCTGCGTGCGTGATGCTGGTGATCGCCGGCATCGATGCGGACGGCTCGGCCGCCAGGCTGTCGAGCTCGTCGTTTACGTCATCGATCTCGCCGGCGTAATCGGCGCGCTCGGTTGCGATGCCGCGCCGGCGCATCTCCGTCACCGCCAGCCCGAGATGAATTTGCGCCACGCGGTCGATGCCCTGCGCTTCGAGGCTGCGATGATCGACGCGGCCGTTTTCACCGGCCAATTCGAGGGCCTGGTTGACGTGATCGGCCCACAACGCCCGCCACTGCTCAAGTAACGCTTGATCGTTCCAGGCGCGCACCTTGGGGCCGAAACTCTCGCCCTCGATGAGCCGCATCGTCAGCAGAATGTGCGCGTGGAAATTGCGACCGTCGCCGGCGGCATCCGGCGCATGCAATGCCACATCGGCCACCATGCCGGCGTCGACAAAAGCCGCGCGCACAAATCGATGCACCAGGTCACGGCGCGCTGCCGGGTTCAATTCATGCGGCAAGGCCAATTCAATATCGCGCGCAAGCTGCGCATCTTTCCTGCGCTCGGTTGCTTCGACCCGGTTCCATAATTGGGCGCGGTCGAAGATCCACGGCGGCGCAGCGGCCGGCGCGAGGATCTCGGCATCGAACACGCCATGCCGGCGGCTGTAATCGAACATCAATCCAGTGCGCTGATCGAGGATCGCTTGCCCAGCGCGGTACGCGGCGGCCGCGGTCACTGTGCGCCCTTCCGACCGCCGCACGATGTCAGCCGACAATCGGTAGATCGCCATGCATACGCGCGCAGGAAGTTGTCGGAACGTTTCGGGGCCATCGCAAAATGCGAATCGGGGTGCAGGGGCCGCGCTCCTGCCGGAGTGCCGAGGCGGAGCCTTGGCCGCACACGTCGCCACGCGACGTATAAGTGCGCACTTCGTGGGGCACGCCGAACGGCTGGTTTTTAATCGACAGAATTTTACTGTATATTGCGGCGGCAACCTGCCCCGGCTCCCGCATGCTGCCTCAGACGCTGCCGACCGAAGACCAGCTCAAAGCCCGCCGCCAGCTCGATGAGGCGCGGCGCGCTTTCCGTGCGCGCAAAGCCGAAACGCGCCGCAAGATCGTCGTCGGCGCTGTCGTGCTCGCCCAGGCCGGCCGCGATCCTGCTTTCCGTGCCTCACTGCAGCTCGTCCTGCAGCAGCACGTTACGCGGCCCATCGACCGCGAGCTGCTGACGGAGTTTCTCGGCGGGTGACGCTGCATCACTTGCCCCAGCGCCACCATGATCGACGCGCTTGCGGCTCCGGCGCGCGCTGATCCGACAGCAATGCGGTGAGCTGGGCCTGTGCCTGGCGGCGTTCTTCCCCTTCCCGGTCGAGCCGCTGCCGGAGGTCGTCGATCACCCCGTCTTTATCGGTAAGAAGCTCCCGTAACAGCTCAATCTCGCGCTGTAACGAAGGGGTTTCAGAAGGTTTCAAATCGGTTTCGTCGTTACTGTTACTTTTCACTGGCGGGAAAACCCTGTGCAACTCGGACGGGTCAATCGTATAAGAACCATCATCGTTTTTTGTAGCTGATATAGAGCCATTTTTAATAGCACGTGAGATAGTCGGCTTACTCTTACCGGTTGCCTTAGCGGCTTGACCAACGGTGTAAGACATGGGGTTTCACATCGTAAAATAATGGGTTACACGTTCCTGTTACACCGAAACGTCTGATTCGCCTAGACCCCGTTCTTTGTTCGGAGCCTGAAACGCCGTTCTTCGTCCCGTCGCCTGCTTTTTTGCTTCCCGGAACGCGCCGAAGGGGTCAAGGCCCGCAGCCCGACAGGGGCCGCGCAGCGGCGGCCTTGATGCCTGAGCACGTGGAGGGAAAATGGAGAGGCAGGGCGGACACACTTTGCCGGTTCTCGGCTCTATGCCGAGCATTAATACCCTTGGATAAGTATCCTAGCGGGAGCACGAGGGCCGGCAATGAGGCCCTCGTCTAAGGAAAAGTTGCGCGCGGCAGCGCGCTCCGCATTAGGAATTAAGTTCGGGTAAGGGTTCTTGGCAGCATCTGCACTCCAGTAAATCCCTAAGCTTTGACGGTCATGACGTGGCCGAACAGCTTGGCCAGAGCACAGGCTAAGTTGTCGGCCGGATCGTCGGACAGGCGCATGAGCACCGCTCGTTCGCTGTCGCCGCCGGCGCGATCTGCGAGCGCTTGCGCGAGCTGATCGGGTAGCGGCGGATGATCCCCCCATGTGCCTGGCGCCGGCGCCGGAGCTGGCGGCGGCTCGAAGTAGCCGCGCCACTGTGTCGATGGTAGCACCGCATAAGCGTTCGTCTCCTGCTTGAGGCAGAAGCGGCCGAGCTGGTCCATTGCCTCACGACACCGGCGTTGCCAATGCAGCAGACCGAGATCGCGCAGCCGTTTGAGCGCGCCGGCGACCGCACGGCGGCAAACGCCGGCTTTGCGCGCGATCGCGTCGTAAGACGGATCGAGCCGGCCGCTCGCATAGTCGAGAAAATCGAACAGCAGCACGTAAAGCACCGCGAGGCCAGTGCGCCCAATCACGCCGCCATGCTTACCGGCCGTATGCGTCTGCCGGTCGAAACGGCGTGCCTTGTGCCAGCGCTTGGCAGCTTCCTTTTTCGATAACGGCGCAAACCGAATTTTCTTCGCGACGCTGTCGCGCCACACTGGCCAGGCCGCTTGGGTTTTAAGGCTTCCTGCCTCACGCGGCACTGAAGGCAAGCCGGGCAATGCGAGCAGATTGGCGAGCGGCTGCGCGCATTGGTAACGGCATCGGTCTGGATCATTCGGTTCCCGATGTAGGTCGCGGTATAGCGATGCCTTCGATTCGGTCCGCTCACCCGCAAACGGATCGAGCGAGGTGCCTTGATGGTCGTAAGACATGGGGCTTCCTTTCGTGGGTTGCAGCGCAACCCGCCCGGAAGCAGGGCTTTGGGCAGACCTTGCCTGTGGCAAGAATCGGCTTGCAAACATCGGCTGATTTTGGGAAGCTCGGGGTCGCCAAACACACCGAGTTTCCCGGCCTCGGCCGGTATAAAGCCCCCCGCTTCGGGGGGTTTTGCTTTGTGGGACTAGGCTTTCCGTTCCTTGGCTCAGTTACGACGATGCGCGCGAATCAATTCGCGCGCAGGTCGAGCGTGCCTCAAAATACGGTAGCTCTCAAGGAGCTGGTCACAAAACCTAGCGACTCGTGGTGTTTTAGGACCGCTTCGCCCTCACGCCACCACCACGGGCCGTCTTAGATTCGAGTTCGAGCAACGGGTGGACGCCCGTTTTCCCATTGGAGGCGTCCAGGTACAAGCCGTCATTTCCCGTAAAGGACGGAATCGCAGGTTTGGTGGCCGACACTAAAAAATGGTACGGTAACAAGTGGTACATGCTGAGGAAGGCCCATGACGGTCTGGTGCGTTTGGGCGGTTGTGGGATATAGGTCATTGACCATTGACTTATATAGTCTGTCCTCAAGCTGATTCTGTGTGAGAGGGCTAAGGCGTCCAATGCTGCCCGACCCCCGCGTGCCGAAGCGTCTGCGGCCGCGTATAACTGTTCCGCGGGTTATCTCTCTGGCTGCTCTTGTTGGCGTCATCTCGCTTTTTGTTCATTTTTCCTATAGTGCGGTTTCTCTATGGGACATTGTTTTGATCTTCTTTTTGTATGCTCTTCACGACATTTTAATGTCCTGGATTGCACACGAGGCCCAAGAAGAACTTAAGCTTGACGTAGTAGAAACCAATGCCGCGGCCGCTGCCTCGATCATTGACGCCACAAAGGCTGCGGGTGATAAGGCTATCGATCAAATTCGCAGATCGCTCACCGTCACATACATTGGCACTCACGTAGAAGCTCTACGATATTCTGCAGAGCGCACTAAATATGCCACCGGAATACGGGACACATATTTCCGCGCAGAGAGCGATCAAATTTTACCGGGCTATCCTGCCGAGATACGGGCTGTCGAAGAAGGTTATAGAAGTGTAATCCAACGGGAGGGATTTATTGAACTGATTTTATCAAAACATAACCTTGCTTCCGCTCTAAACTTTGCTGGCATTGCCATAGATGCGGCACGCGAACGAGGATCAGTTTCTCAGTATAAACTATATGTGCTTGAGCACGCAAAAATACCGATTCCAAACATGATCATTTTCACCTATCCAAATGGGCAGGAGGTTCTATTTGGTTGGAATTTTAACAATTATGATAATGGTATTGTATTTTCGAGCAAAGATGATCGGACAATTACGTATTTCATTTTATGGTATGAAGCATTGAAAGCGGCCGCGGGGCCGCCAATAAATTATGGCCGCCCGCTCTTTAGCAATAAATTTCCTAGGGGCATCTACAATCGACCTTTGTCGGGCAGGAAATAGAGTTTACATCTTTCGTCGGCTGATCAGGTTTCACTGCATAGACAACAGCGGCAAATGCATACGCAGCAAGGACGAAAGTTCCTACGACACGAACCCTGATCTGTGCTTGCCGATCACGATAGGCGAGAGATTTCTCCAATAAGCGATACGGTTCTGAGATGCTATCTGGTTCATTGACCATAAAATCTTCGTGCAGTTTCTAGATTTGGTGGGCCACCATCATCGGCCAATTTCGATTATAGCCGCATAAATCTATATTATGACAAATTTTTTGAAGTGCTCGCTAAGTCCTCCCGTTAACCAATAAGCACTCGCGACCCGGCCTCGGATTTTATACTTGAATCTCAGCGCGCCGGCGCCGCCGCCAATACTTGCTCGGGCCAATCAATACTTAAATCACCC
>JAFAYW010000102.1 GCA_019240125.1 Alphaproteobacteria bacterium | reverse complement strand
GGCGATTGAGATCGAGAGCACCCACACGATCGACATCGATAGCTTCGTGCCACGCTCGGAAATCGATCAGCGCTTCTTCGATACGCCCTATTACATCACCGCCAACGAGCCGGTCGGACACGAGGCCTTCGCGGTCATCCGCGAGGCGATGCGCAGCAAGGCGCTGGTAGCGCTTGGGCGCATCGTGCTTTCCAAGCGCGAACGGGTGATGGCACTTGAGCCCTACGAAAGGGGCCTCATCGGAACGACTCTGCGCTATGCGTATGAAGTGCGCGATGCGAACAACTGCTTCTCGGACGTCCCGGAGCTTAAGCCGACACCTGAATTGTGCCGCTGCCCCGCTGGCGGACGAGTCCTCCGCGCATGAACTCGTGGTCTTCTCCACTCGGCCGCACGGGCACGCCCTCGACACATCGGTGAGACCGACTGCGTGGCTGACGTCGCAGTCCTCGTCGGACCGGTCTTCGGCGGCAAAATCCCGCTCTGCGGGAATTTATGCGGGAATTCTGCTGGATTCCAGGTACTTTAGTCAGAGCTGACGGCCATTGAGTGAGCAAATTCAAGATCTTATGGCGAAAATTCCGGGTGCAAACGTGCGGGAAATTTTTAGGCGGGTTGCGGGAAGTTTGGAGAGGACTGCGGGAATTTTCAATGGCGCGCAGTGATTGCGGTGTCTCGTACCGCGCCAGGGCCAGTTGGGAGATTGATTGACGTTTGCACGAATCGGCTCTTAGCCTTATTGACGAGACGATTCCGGAGAACGCAGGGAGTTCGGAAGGGTGGAACTAGGAGAAGAAGACATGGAGGCAATTGAAGCATCGCAAGCCCAATCAAGGAAGATTACAAAGCGTGGGCGGCCCAAAGGGACGTTCACGACGCCCTCGAGATTTTACAACGATGTGTGGCTTTGGGTTGAGGCTTATCGTTGGCTCAAGTGGACGAGAACGGGAAATAAGCTTTCGGTGTCGAAGGCCTGCCATCTGATCGACAAACGAGGTGGCTTGAGTTGGGCAGTCGGCGGGAATATCAATGCAATCGCGAGTGAGATGCGGTCGTCCAAACGCCCGATTTCAACGTGGAGAAGATGTGGCTGGGATCCAAAAAGCGGTCGCTATGTGGCCGATGAAAATGGCCGTTTAGTTGTGAGCTATAGATCCCCGAGCGGCGGATCGCTACGCAATCGTTACATACAGGGCGAAATGACGGTACGCAACAATCCCGCGGTCCGAGCCGCCTGGACCAAGATGGTGCGCGACATGCTCGGTTTACCGCCGGATTCGGCCGCCCCACCATGGCGGCGGTCCTAGAGAAGGGTCGCGCGGCGCCTCGTCCGCCAACCAGCGGGCCCGCTTAGCCATCCTGGTGCAGCATCATGTCGGCGCATGGCTTGCGCTCGCGCTCGCGCCGGTGCGCGCCGCGCCGCTGCGCCCGCTCAACAAGGCGTGCAACTGCCCATTCTACACACGTGTAGCCCCAGCGGCAGCCCTGGTCGCGCACCAGATGCTCGTGGCTATGATTCACACCTCAACCCCGACAAGTCTCCCGATAAAGCGCCAGCATCCGCGACGCCTCCGACGCGCGACGGCTGGCCGGCCCGGCGATCGCGCAGCCCTCAAGCCTCTCCCTCCTCATAGCGATCCCGGTAACGACGGAGCTGCGGCTCCGATATGCTCAGTAAACTCACCAGCTTCCATGCATTGGTTCGACTGCGCAGCATGACGAGCGTGACGAGCCGGAATTAATTGTGCAACATTGTCGACTCGCGGTGGCTGTCTTCCAGCACAAACGGTGTAGATGGGTTGCTCCTGAAAGATTCGTTCGGAGCAACCGCCAATGCACAAACATCCATCTGACCTGCGTTACAGGCGCAAAAAGCAACCTATTGTCGGCCACCAGTCTGTCCGGATCGTGGTGGCCTATCGCCCAACTGATCTGCTGGTGCCGAATCCGAAAAACGCGCGCCAGCATTCTGTCCGGCAGATTCGCCAGATCGCCAAAAGCATCACGACCTTTGGGTTCATTTCTCCGATCGTCATAGACGCCGGCCAAAATGTGATCATCGGTCACGGCCGCTTGCAAGCGGCAAAGCAAATCGGCCTTACCGAAGTGCCGACGATCCAGGTCGAACACCTGAGCCGAGCCCAACTTGTGGCGCTGACGATCGCCGACAACAGACTGACAGAGACATCAAGTTGGGACGAGCGCCTGCTCGCCGAGCAGCTCAAGGAGCTTTCTGAGCTCGATCT
>JAFAYW010000367.1 GCA_019240125.1 Alphaproteobacteria bacterium | reverse complement strand
CACCGACGGTATCGCGATGGGCCACCAGGGCATGAAGGCGTCGCTGATCAGCCGCGAATGCATCGCCGACTCGGTCGAGTTGACCGTGCGCGGCCACTGCTATGACGCGCTGGTCGGGCTGGCCGGCTGCGACAAGTCCTTGCCCGGCATGATGATGGCAATGGTGCGGCTCAATGTGCCGGCCGTCTTCATGTATGGCGGCTCGATCATGCCGGGCCGCTTCCGCGGCCACGACGTGACGGTCGGCGATGTCTATGAGTGGGTCGGCAAGCACAGCGTGCAGCAGGCGACCGACGAGGATTTGCACGAGCTGGAATGCGTCGCCTGCCCGTCATCTGGGTCGTGCGGCGGCATGTTCACGGCCAACACGATGGCGGCAGTTTCCGAGGCGATCGGGCTCGCGCTGCCGGGCTCGGCCGGCGCCCCCGCGCCTTACGATTCGCGCGATGCCTATGCCGAGGCATCCGGCCAGCAGGTCATGGAATTGATCAAGATCGGTCTGCGGCCGCGCGACATCGTCACCCGTAAATCGCTGGAGAACGCGGCGGCGGTTGTCGCGGCGGCGGGCGGCTCGACCAATTCGGGTCTGCATCTGCCGGCGATCGCCAATGAGGCGGGGATCGATTTCGACCTGCATGAGGTCGGCAAGATCTACGCGCGCACGCCGTATATCGGCAATCTGAAGCCGGGCGGCGAATACGTGATGAAAGACCTCTATGAGGTCGGTGGCGTGCCGGTGCTGATGAAGGCCTTGCTCGATGGCGGCTACCTGCACGGCGACTGCATCACCGTTACCGGCAAGACCATCGCCGAGAACCTCAAGGACGTGCAATTCCCGAGCGGCCAGAATGTCGTGCGGCCGACCTCGAACCCGTTCTCGAAAACCGGCGGCGTTGTGGTCCTGAAGGGCAACCTCGCGCCGCAGGGGGCGATCGTGAAGGTGGCCGGCATGGAGCGGCTGGAGTTCACCGGACCGGCCCTGTGTTTCGACACTGAGGAAGCGGCGTTCGACGCGGTGACCAACCGCAAATACAAGGAAGGTGATGTCATCGTCATCCGCTACGAGGGGCCGAAGGGGGGCCCCGGCATGCGCGAGATGCTGTCGACCACCGGCGCGCTGGTCGGGCAGGGAATGGGCGAGAAGGTGGCGCTGATCACCGACGGACGCTTCTCCGGCGCGTCGCACGGCTTCTGCATCGGTCACGTCGGGCCGGAAGCGGCGGTCGGCGGCCCGATCGGCCTGCTGCGCGACGGCGACATGATCACCATCGACGCGGTGAAGGGCACGATCGACGTCGCGCTGAGCGAGGCTGAACTGGCCTCGCGCAAAGCGTCCTGGCAGCCACGCCGTCACGAGTTCCAGGCCGGCTCGCTGTGGAAATACGCGCAGACCGTCGGCGAAGCCGAGAAGGGCGCGGTGACGCATCCCGGCGCCAAAGCCGAAACGCACGTCTACGCCGACATCTGATCATCGGTGTCGCAACCACTCCGTCGAGCCCCCTCGCCACCATTAGGGGAGAGAGCCTGCCCCGGACCTGATCCGGGAGTTGGGGTGAAGGGGACTCGCAAGAATCTTCTTCTCAGACCCTCACCCTCACCCACCGCTCGCTGTCGCGAGCGGTCCCCCCTCTCCCGCAATGCGGGCGAAGGTTAAGTGTCGGGAATATCGACTTATCTCTGGGTCGCTTTGGGTGGCGCGCTCGGCAGCGTGGCGCGGTTCTGGATGGCCAATGCGGTGGCGGCGGTGACCGGGCCACGTTTTCCCTGGGGCACGATCGCGATCAACATCATCGGGTCGTTCGTGATCGGGTTTGTCGCTTATCTCGGCGCGCCGCTCGGGCGGGTGCCGATGTCGTTCGATATCCGTGCATTTATCCTGGTCGGCATCTGCGGCGGCTACACGACCTTCTCGTCGTTCAGCCTGCAGACGCTGGAACTGGCACGCAGCGGCTTCCTGTTCGACGCCGCCGCCAATATCGTGCTGTCAGTCGTGCTCTGCCTGCTCTCTGTATGGGCCGGCTACGCCCTCGGCACCCTGCTCGGCGCCCGCCCCACCTAACCGTATTTACCCAGTTACTGTCGTCCCTGCGAAGGTGTTGTGTCCCGGGAGGTTAGCGAGGAGCTCGGCGGGTGCGTTGTGTCCGAGGCATCGCAATCGTGTGCGATTGTAGTTGCGGACGAAGTTTGCGATGAAGGCATTTCGCTCGGCGTGAGTGTTGAAGCG
>JAFAYW010000204.1 GCA_019240125.1 Alphaproteobacteria bacterium | reverse complement strand
AGCGGCCGGTGAAGACCGGGCGGCGCTTTTCCATGAAGGCGGTGCGGCCTTCAGTGTAGTCCTGACTGGCGAAGCAGTCTTTCACCAGCTGTTCGCACAGCGCCATGTTGCGGTGTGCTTCGTCCTTCAGCGCTTCCTTGACGATCGCCTTGGCGGCCTTGACGGTCAGCGGCGCGTTGCCGGCGATTGTCTTGCAGTAGTTTTCGACATAGGGCTCGAGTTCGTCGCTCGGCACCACCTGGTTGACGAGGCCCATGCGCAAGGCCTCGTCCGAGGTGAACTGGCGCGCGGTGAAGAAGATCTCGCGCGCAAAGGCCGGGCCAACCAGATCGACCAGCTTCTTGATGCCGTCGTAGGCGTAGCCGAGGCCGAGCTTGGCGGCCGGGATGCCGAATTTCGATCCTTCGGCGGCGATGCGCAGGTCGCAGGCGATCGCGGTGCCGAGCCCGCCGCCGATGCAATAGCCGCGGATCATCGCGATCGTCGGCTTGGGCGTCTCCTGCAAGGCCTTGCGGCCGGCTTCGGAGATGCGGGCGTACTCGGCGGCGGCTTCGGCGCTGTTGC
The DNA here is from genome assembly GCA_019240125.1 of Alphaproteobacteria bacterium. Classification (GTDB taxonomy): domain Bacteria; phylum Pseudomonadota; class Alphaproteobacteria; order ATCC43930; family CGMCC-115725; genus DATARH01. Next base: position 28,035 of record JAFAYW010000204.1, on the reverse strand, counting down.
GCTTTTCCTTGAACTCGGAGATGTCGGCGCCCGACACGAACGCCTTGCCGCCGGCGCCGCTCAATACGATGACGCGGATCGCATCGTCCTGGTTGAAGTCCTCGATGATCGCCGCCAGCGCCTGCCACATCTCCAGCGAGACGGCATTGTGGCGCGCCGGATTGTTGAAGGTGATGCGGCCGATCCCGCCATCCTTTTCGGCGAGCATCTTGCTGGTCAACGGCTGGTCGAGCATGGCTGATTTGGCTCCTGATGAGATGCCCCCAGTGTGGCAGATCGCGCCGCCCGGCGCACCCGCACAATCCGGGTTGTGCTCAATCCGAAGCGAGTACCAGCCTTGCCGCCGGCGCACCCGCGCCAAGCGGGTGATCGGGCCGGATCCAGAAGGCGGTCACCGCGCCCAGCAGCATCAGGGCCATCGAGACGAAGAAAGGCAGGGTCCAGCTGCCGGTGCGGTCGAGGATAAAGCCAAATACGACCGGCGACAGAATACCGGCGACCGCGCCGGCGGCATTCATCAGCGCGCTGGCGCTGCCGACATAGTCCGGGGCAATATCGATCGTCGCGATCCACATGGGCGAGATCGCCGTGTCGAGGAAGAACAGCGCCAGCGTGAAGCTGACGACGCCGACAGCAAGGTTGTGAACAAGAATAGCGGGAAGCAGCGCGCTCATCGCCAGCAGCAGGCATACAGTCACCAGCAGCGACCGGGCAATCCGCTTGCTCCCGCTGCGCCGCAGCAGGTAATCGCTGATAATCCCACCGAAGAACTCGGCAAACATCGCGCAGAGGAACGTCGCGGCAAAGAACATCGACGATTTCTTCATATCGATGTCGTAGTTCTTGGAAAACAGCGACGGCATCCACGTGACGTAAAGCCAGCCCGTCCAGCCCATGCAGAAATACGTCACCATGAGCGGCACGGTCCGCGGCACGAGACGCCGCCACGGCACCGGCCCAGAATTCGCCGGCGTCGTCGCGGCGGCGCCGGGCAGGGTCGCCAGCTCAGCCTCGCTGATGCCGGGGTAATCGCGCGGATCGTCGCGGAAGAACCACAGCCAGAAGAGCGCCCAGACCGCGGAAACGACGCCGAGCACGACGAACAGCAGGCGCCACGACAGAACTGCGATTAGAAACGCGACGAGCGGCGCCGCGATCCCGGCGCCGACACGTCCCGCCGCATGAGTGATGCCGATGCCGAAGCCGCGCATGTCTTCCGACGTCCATCGCGCGAGCGCACGGGTGGCCGCCGGCAGCGTCGCGCCTTCGCCCATGCCGAGCACGAAGCGAATGGCAAACAGGCTGGCGAGCCCGCCGACCGCGCCGGTCAGCATCGTCGCGACCGCCCAGACAAGGCCGCACACGACCAGCGTCACGCGTGCCCCATGGCGGTCGGCGATATAGCCGCCAACCAGCTGAAACGGGGCGTAGGCATAGTTGAACGCGGAAAAAGCCAGGCCGAGCTGAATGTTGCTGAGGCCGAGATCGTCCTTGATGACCCCCGCGGCAGCGGCGAGGTTTACCCGGTCTATGAACACGATGATGTACATCATGCTGAGGACCAGCAGGAAATTCCGCGTCGCGCGCCCCGGAAGCACGATCATCGGCCCCGTCTCCGGCTTGGCAGCTTGAGGCTGCCAGCGTTTCTCCCTCGATCGGACGAGTCTTGCCTCATCCGTGTCGCTATCGAGGGAGTATGGCCGATTACCCGGGCCGACGCACCCATTCACTATGGCGCGGCGGGAATGTGCCGGTCACGCTAGAGCTGTGCGGGTTGAGCCGGGGATCTCGACCTGACGATCCGGCCGCATCCAGATCGTCATGATCACTCCGGCAAAGAGCAGCGCGATCGAAACGCCGAACGGCATTGTCCAGCTGCCCGTCATGTCGAGGATCTTGCCGAATACGACCGGCGACAGGATGCCCGCGACCGCCCCCGACGCGTTCATCAGCGCGCTGGAGGTGCCGGCATATTCCGGCGCCACATCCATCGTCACCGACCACATCGGCGCAATCGCGCATTCGAGGAAGAAATAGGAGGCGGTGAACCCGGCGGCGCCGAGCAGCAGGTTGTGGATCAGCATCGCTGGGATCAGCGAGGCGAGGCCCAGCACCAGGCACACCGCGATCAATGCCGAGCGGGCGAGCTGGCGGCTGCCGGTGCGCACCAGGATCCAGTCGCTGACCACGCCGCCGACCGTATCGCCGCACATGCCGGCGAGAAACGTACCCGAGGTGAAGAAGGCCGAGCTTTTCAAATCCAGCCCATAATTGTGCATGAACAGCGAGGGCATCCAGGTCACGAACAGCCAGCCGGTCCAACCCATCGTGAAATAGACGAACATGGTCGGGCCGACGCGCCGCACCAGCGGCCCCCAAGGCACCTGGCCGGCGCGCACCCGCGCGGCCTGATCGATGACCGGCAGCTCGGCGACTTCCGCCGGTGTCATCGCCGGATGCTGGCGGGGATCGTCGCGAAACCACCATAGCCACAGAAAAGCCCACGCCGCCGACAGACTCGCCAGCACGACAAACGACCAGCGCCACGACAGATAGGTGATCAGGAAAGCGACGACCGGCGCCGTGACCGCCGCGCCAAGGCGTGAGGCGGAGTGGGTGATCCCCTGCGCGACACCGCGCAGTCGCGACGACATCCAGCTCGCCATCGCGCGTGTCGCCGCCGGCAAGGTGGCGCCTTCGCCCATGCCCAGCACCAGCCGCACAGCGAACAGAGACGCCAATCCGGTGACCGCGCCGGTCAGCAGAGTCGTGACCGCCCAGACCAGCGCGCAGATCGCCAGCGTCCAGCGCGACCCGAAGCGGTCGGCGATCCAGCCACCGACGATCTGGAACGTCGCATAGGAATAATTGAAGGCGGAGAAGGCGATCCCGAGCTCAGTATTGGTGAGCCCCAGATCCTTCTGTATCGCGCCGGCCGCGGCCGCCAGGTTCACGCGATCAACATAGAGAATGAAATACATGATGCACAGGACGAGCAGGAAATTGCGCGTCCCGCGGCTTGCGGCACCCATACTGAACATTACTCAGATTTTCCATTGTCATTGCGAGGAGCCGTGAGGCGACGAAGCAATCCCGCGCAGCCCGTGACGGCGGATCGAAATTGCTTCGTCACTGCGGTCCTCGCAATGACGAGTGTTGTGAGCCCCTAGATCGCGCCGGCCTTGCGGAGCGCGGCGATATCGCCGGCGGCATAGCCGAGATCGCTGAGGATTTCCTCGGTGTGCTCGCCGAGATCGGGCGTCGCGATACGCATACGCGCCGGTTCAGGCGTCTTCATCATGTTGATCGCCTGACCGACCACCTTGAGTTCGCCGAGCTTCTTGTGATCCATCGGCCGCGCCATCTCGAGATGCTGCACCTGGGGATCGCCAAAGGTCTGATCGATCGTATAGAGCGGGCCGCATGGGACGCCGACCTCGTTCAACAGCTCGATCCAGTAGGCGCTCGGCTTCTGCCTGGTGATTTCGCTGACCACCTCGTTCAGCTTCTTGCGGTTTTTCGAGCGCTGCGGGCCGGTGGCATAATCCGGGTCGGTCAGCAGATGCGGCGCACCGGCCGCCTCGCAGAAGCGCTTGTAGAGATTGTCGCCCGAGGCGGCGATGTTGATCTGCCCGTCGGCGGTCGGGAAGAGGCCGGTCGGAATGCCAGTCGGATGGTCATTGCCCGCCTGCTTCGCGACCTCGCCAGCCTGCAGCCAGCGCGACGCCTGAAAGTCGAGCATGAAGATCTGCGCTTCGAGCAGCGAGGTATGGACCCACTGGCCCTCGCCGGACTTCTCGCGCTCGATCAGCGCCATCATCATCGCCTGCGCCAGGAGGAGGCCGGCGCAGAGGTCGTCGATCGGGATGCCAACCCGCACCGGGCCCTGCCCGGGAAACCCAGTGATCGACATGAGGCCGCCCATGCCCTGGGCAATCTGGTCGACGCCGGGCCGTTTGGCGTAAGGGCCGGTCTGGCCGAAGCCGGAGATGCTGCCGTAGACGATGCGCGGGTTGATCTTCTTGACGCTCTCGTAATCGACGCCGAGGCGATGCTTTACGGTCGAGCGGAAATTCTCGACGATGACATCCGACTTGGCGGCCAGTTTCATAAAGATGTCGAGCCCTTCCTTGGTTTTCAGGTTGAGGGCGAGGCTGCGCTTGTTGCGGTGCAGGTTCTGGAAATCGAACCCTTCGCGCTTCGAGCCGGTGATGTCGGTCGCCGAGGCGCCGGGCGGTTCGATCTTGATGACATTGGCGCCCCAATCGGCGAACTGGCGAACCGCGGTGGGTCCCGCGCGCGCGTGCGTCAGATCGAGGACGGTATAGCCGGAGAGCGGCAGAGATCCGATGCTCACGATGCAGGCTCCTTTTTCTTGACGGCGCGGTTACGCTGTCGAGGGCAGGCAAGTGCGAGCTCTATCACGCGCGGCTTGCCCGGGCAGCGCCGGAACGCTGGCATATTGGCGCATCTTCGGCAATGCCGGATCGCGAATCCGCGCTGTGCGAAACATCGGCTGGAGCGATGCGAATACTTGGCCTGAATTATGAGTATACGACAACCGGCTCAACCCTCGCGCTGTTGTGGCTGCTCGACTACTGGCGCGCATCGGGCCATACGGTCAGCGTCTCCGCGGTGGAGTCCGCGGAGGGGCCAATCAAGCAGCAATATCGTCAGCGCGACATCCCGGTACTGGATGCACCGGCAACCGGCGCCTTCGATGTCGTGATCTGCAACACGGTGTTGACCGCGCCGCAGCTACTGGAATGGGCCGGATCGGCCAAAACCATCTGGTGGATACACGAAGGCTCGGTCGGCCTGCGGCATCTGCTGCAACATCCGCCGCAGATCGCAGCTTTTGGCGCCGCCGCGGCAGTCGTCTTCCCGATCGCTCATCTGCGCGACGCGATTTATCAATCGTTTGTGTACGACAAAGACGCGGCACGCTTCACCATCATCCCCTACGGTATTCCGGCCGTCGGGTCGGCGGCTACCACCCGGCGCGACGCTAACCTCATCCGCATTGTTTCGGTCGGGAGCATCTATCCGCGCAAGCGACACGAAGACCTGATCCGGGCGGTCTCGCTGTGCGGCGGTACGCCGATCAAGTGTCAGATCGCGGGTAAATTCTTCTCCCTGCCGGATGATTGCATGAGCCTCATCGCCGGTGATCCCGAGCGCTATGAACTGACCGGCGAACTGGCGCGTGACGCCACGCTCGAACTGGTCGCGTCCGCGGACGTGTTCTGCCTGCCGTCAGGCTCGGAGGTGCTGCCGCTGACCGTGCTCGAGGCGGCGATGCTCGAGAAGCCGCTCATCCTCTCCGACCTGTCGGTCTATCAGGGTATCTGGCGGCATGGGCACAATTGCCTGACGTACCCGGTCGGGGCGATCGGGCTGCTCGCACAACTGATCGGAAACCTGGCGACGAACCCCGATTTGAGCGCGCGGCTCGGGGCGGCCGCCCGGCAGACGGCGTCGCGATACACGGATGGCGCATTTTACGCCCGCTTCGACGCATTGCTGAGTTCTTTATGCGGCTAAAGTCGGCGCATGCGGTTGCGGCGCTTGTGTACGGCCGGCGCCAGGACGCACAGGATTTCGAACATCATCGTGGCGCCGACCAGGGCGGTGTTGCCGCTGGGATCGAAGGGCGGCGCCACCTCGACAACATCGCCGCCGATGATGTCCAGACCCTCCAGACCGCGGATCATGCGCTGCGCCTCGGCGGTGGAAAAGCCGCCGATTTCGGGCGTCCCGGTTCCGGGGGCGTAGACCGGGTCGAGCCCATCCACATCAAAGCTGACATAAACCGGACCTTCGCCGACGACACGCCGGGCTTCGGCGACCACCGCCTCCGGCCCCAGGTGAAAGAATTCCTCGATATGGACGATGCGGATGCCGGCGGCCATGGCCCACTCCTTTTCATCGGCGCTGTACATCGAGCCGCGAATGCCGATCTGGATCATCCGGGTGGGGTCGATCAGCCCTTCCTCGATGGCGCGCCGGAATGGGGTGCCATGTGTGTATTTCTGGCCCCCGAAATAGCTGTCGCCGGTATCGGAGTGAGCGTCGAAATGCACCATGCCGACCGGCTGCTGACGTGCAATCGCGCGAAGGATGGGCAAGGTCACCAAATGATCGCCGCCGGCTGATAATGGTGCCGCCCCGGCCTCGTGCAGGGTGTGATAAAATCCCTCGATGCGTTCCAGCGCGTCCTGCAGGTCGATCGGGTTGACCGGGGCATCGCCGGCATCGCCGACCCGGCAGAGTTCATAGGGCGCGACGAGGCTGTCATGATGTACCCGGCGCATCAGCGTCGACATGCTGCGAATTTCCCGCGGGCCGTGTCGCGCGCCTGGACGGTTTGTCGTACCGCCATCCCACGGCACACCAACCAGCGCGATGTCGAGTTGGGCGGGGTCGCGCTCGATCGGCAACCGCATAAACGTCGCCACCTCGCCAAAGCGCGGCGTGCTCATGCCGGAGAGCGGCTGTGGAAAGTCGGAACTGATCATTCTGGATAGATAGGAAGGGACGCAGTTATTTCCCGCATCACCTCCCTGGAGACAGCCGGGCCAATGCGAACAAATCCGTAAAATGGGTGAATTTCGCGGCTGTTTATCGCTAAAACGGAAATTGCATTTGTAACAGCACTTGTCATATCAATGTCTCGGCGTTACAAGCCGCGACCCGCGCGTCGCGCCATTCGGGAGGAAGTCAATGAAAGATGTTTTATCATCCCGAAATCTGATCAAGCGCCTGCATCGGCGTGAAAAGGCGACAATCGATCATCTGGTAAGCAGCATCGGCGCGTCCAATGTAGCGACGCCGACACGGCATTCGGCCTTCACCGATGCCGGTCTCTCCGTCGAAGAGCAGATCCGCAAGGCTTGGCACTCCGGTCCGGTTGGTCTGGCCGTATTTTAAGCCGCACCGAACAGCGCCATCTTATCAGGCCGGTGGGCGGCGCATTGACGCCGCGCTGGACGAGTTCTAGGAAACAGCCCGCTCACGTAAGGTGAGCGGGCTGTTTCCTTCTGTGCCGAGGAATTTACGATGAAGCCGACCCGGCGTCCGGCCAATCCTTGCTTTTCGTCCGGTCCCTGCGCCAAACGCCCGGGCTGGTCGCCCGCTGTATTGAATGATGCGTTGCTGGGCCGCTCGCATCGCTCCGGGCCTGGAAAGGCGCGGCTCGTCGAGGTGATCGAGCGTTCGAAAGCGATCTTGCAGATGCCGGCGGATTACCGGGTCGGTGTGGTTGCGGCCTCAGACACCGGGGCGGTCGAAATGGCCTTGTGGTCATTGCTCGGGGCGCGCGGTGTCGATGTGCTGTCGTGGGAGAATTTCGGGCAGGCGTGGGTTGCCGATATCCTCAAGCAGCTGAAACTCCCCGACGTGCGGCACCTCGCGGCGCCTTACGGCCGTCTCCCAGACCTGAGCGAGGTCGATCAGGACCGCGATACAGTTTTTGTGTGGAATGGCACGACTGCCGGCGTGCGGGTGCCGAATGGCGACTGGATCGCCGACGACCGCAAGGGGCTGACGATCTGCGACGCGACCTCGGCCGCCTTTGCGATGCGGTTGCCGTGGGACAAGCTCGATGTCGTCACCTGGTCATGGCAGAAGGCGCTGGGCGGCGAGGCGGGACACGGCATGCTGGCGTTGAGCCCGCGCGCCGTCGAACGCCTGCAGAGCTACACGCCGTCCTGGCCGCTACCTAAGCTGTTCCGCATGACCTCGGGGGGCAAACTGATCGAGGGCATTTTCAAGGGCGAGACGATCAACACGCCGTCGATGCTGTGCGTCGAGGACGCGCTCGATTCACTGAAATGGGCCGAGGCGGTTGGTGGGCTTGACGCACTGGTTGCCCGCGCCGAGGGCAATCTGGCGGTTGTCGCGGAGTGGGTTAAGCATTCGTCCTGGACAAAGTTTCTGGCGGAAGACCCCGCGACGCGTTCCTGTACGTCGATCCAGCTGTCAATCGACGACCCGTGGTTTGAGCGCCTGTCGGGCGACGAGCGGTTCCAGATCGTGCGTTCGCTGACCGGCCGTATCGAAGCCGAAAAGGCCGGCTACGATCTGGCAAGCCATCGCGAGTCACCGCCCGGCATCCGCATCTGGGCGGGCGCCACGGTCGAGCGCGATGATGTCGAGGCGCTATTGCCTTGGCTCGATTGGGCCTGGGAACAGGAACGCGACGCCGCCAAGTCCGCCTGAGGCGAGGCACGGCGTTTGCGTCTATGCGGCACGGTAGGATGGGTTGAGCGTAGCGAAACCCATGATTATCCGCGTACCGGCCCGAGCGGTGAGTTTCGCTCAGCTCAACCCATCCTACGTCGACGCGGCATCTTGGAGATTTTTTAATGCCGAAAGTCTTGATCAGCGATGCTCTGAGTCCGCGTGCCGTCGACATCTTCCGGGCGCGCGGTATCGATACCGACTTCGACACCAAGCTGAGCCCCGCCGAACTGCGCGAACGCATCGGGTCGTATGAGGGACTGGCGGTGCGCTCGGCCACTAAGGTCACGGCTGAACTGATCGCCGCCGCCGGCAATCTCAAGGTGGTGGGGCGTGCCGGGATCGGTGTCGACAATGTCGATGTCGCGGCGGCGACCGAGCGCGGCATCGTCGTCATGAATACTCCCTACGGCAATTCGATCACCACCGCAGAACACACCATCGCGATGATGTTCGCGTTGGCGCGGCAAATCCCCGCCGCGAACAGCTCGACCCAGGCCGGTAAATGGGAAAAGTCGCGCTTCATGGGTGTCGAGCTGTTCGGCAAGACGCTCGGCATCGTCGGCTGCGGCAATATCGGCGCGATCGTGGCGCGCCGCGCGCTCGGTCTCGAGATGAAGGTGGCGGCGTACGACCCGTTTCTGTCGCCGGAGCGAGCGCGGGATCTTGGTGTCGAGAAGGTGACGCTCGACGAACTCTTCGCCCGCGCTGATTTCATCACCCTGCACACGCCGATGACGGATGCGACGCGGGGCATCATCGACGCGGGCGCCATCGCCAAGATGAAGCGCGGCATCCGCATCATCAACTGCGCCCGTGGGGGTCTCGTTGTCGAATCCGACCTTGCCGCCGCGCTCGATAGCGGTCAGGTCGGGGGCGCCGCCTTCGACGTGTTCGTCGAGGAACCAGCTACGCAGAACGCGCTGTTCGGCCATGAAAATGTCGTCGCCACCCCGCATCTCGGCGCCGCGACCAATGAGGCGCAGGAAAACGTCGCGCTGCAGATTGCCGAGCAGATGTCGGATTTCCTGCTCAGCGGCGCGGTGTCGAACGCGGTCAACATGCCGTCCTTGACCGCCGAGGAAGCGGCCCGCCTCAAACCTTACATGGTCTTGGCGGAACAGCTCGGCAGCTTTGCGGGTCAGCTCACCGAAGCCGATGTCAGCGCGATTTCGATCGAGTATGAAGGCGCGATTGCCGAGCTGAACATCAAGCCGCTGACCGCTATTGTCCTGACCGGGCTGCTGACCCCGCAGCTGGCGAGCGTCAATATGGTCAACGCGCCGCTGATCTGCCGCCAGCGCGACATCCGCGTCAGCGAGACGCGTCATGCCGACGCGGGTGACTACCAGACCCTGATGCGGGTGACAGTCACCGGCGAGAGCGGCCCGCGCACCGTCGCCGGTACCGTCTTTGCCGGCAACAAGCCACGCCTGGTGGATGTCGAGGGCATCTCATTGGAGGCTGAACTCGGGCGCAACGTCCTGTTCGTGCGCAACAACGACAAACCCGGTTTTATCGGCGCGCTCGGTCACACACTCGCGCGCGCCGAGGTGAACATCGCCACCTTTCACCTCGGCCGCATCGCGCCGGGCCGCGACGCGATTGCGCTGATCGATGTCGATCAGCCGCTAACCGCGGAATTGCTCGACAGCGTGCGGCACCTGCCGAACGTGATCCAGGCGAAAGCGATGCGATTTTGAACCCGGGATGCTGATCCAGAAAATGCGAAACCCCGGCCGGGGGGTCGGACCGGGGTTTCGAGCTCCGTCTTTAAGGGACGGAACAGGCGTGCACCGTCGAGGTGGGGGAAGGACGGTGAGGCGCTATTCTGTGGATAATCGCCTTTGGGTGCAATAGCAATTTAGTGGCTCGCGCGTCAAAATCGGTAACTCAATGATCGGATTTTAGGCACTGGATGCCCCCGCTTTTGCAATCGAGCCAACAACTTATTTTAGGTTAGTTCTGGTGCGTGATGCATTCGAAGTAGTTTATAGCCACGGCTATATCACGATACGGCCGGTGGAAAAGTTTATCCACAAGATGTGCACCATTTTCGGGGATCGCGGCTTCTCCACGGCTCTTGCCCGTTGTACGGTTTTCCTTCGTGGCTCGCCGCGTGCTACACCGGGCCTCCTCGCCATATTGAGCCCGCCGACCTCGAGATGAACGATAATCCGCATCCCGCGCTGCTGCCTGCCGGGCTCTATGACCTGCTGCCCGAGGAGGCGCAGGTCGAGGCCGACGTGACCGCCCGACTCATGGGGGTATTGGCAGCGCACGGTTACGAGCGGGTGAAGCCGCCGCTCGTCGAGTTCGAGGAGACATTGCTGACCGGCGCCGGCACGGTGATGGCGAGCGATACATTCCGCATGCTCGACCCCAGCTCGCACCGGATGATCGGGGTGCGGGCCGATATGACCCCACAGGTGGCGCGGATCGCCACCACGCGTCTTGGGCACAAGCCGCGGCCGCTGCGCCTCAGTTATGCCGGGCAGGTGCTGCGCACGCGCTCGTCGCAGATGCGGCCCGAACGCCAGATGGGGCAGGCTGGTGCGGAGTTGATCGGAACCGGCGGCCCGGTGGCCGATGTGGAGGCAATCGCGGTCGCGGCCGAGGCTCTGTTAGCGGTTGGGGTACCGCACCTGTCGGTCGATGTCACATTGCCGACGCTGGTCCCTGCTGTGGCAGAGGTTTGCGCGGTAACCGGTGACCGCGCCGCCGAACTGCGCGCCGCACTCGACCGCAAGGATGCCGCCGCCGTTGCCGCAATCGCCGGGCCGGCCGGTGATCTGCTGGCCCAGCTCATCGCTGCGGCGGGCCCGGCGGATGCCACCCGCGCCGCGCTCGAGCGCCTCGAACTGCCGGCAACCGCGCGCCGCGAGTGCGACCGGCTGGGTGCCGTTCTCGATGGGCTCAAAGCGGCCATGCCGCAGTTGAAGGTCACGGTGGACCCGGTCGAAAATCGCGGCTTCGAATACCATACCGGGATCAGCTTTACCTTTTTTGCGCGGATGGATCCCGAGCATGGGCCGCTCGGCGAGCTGGGACGCGGCGGCCGCTATGAGGTCGGGGACCCAACGGCGCCGGAGCCGGCGACCGGCTTTACCCTGTACACCGACACCATCCTGCGTACCCTGCCGGAGGCGACGCTGCGCCGCCGGGTGCTGGTGCCGCTTGGCACGCCCCGCGAACAGGCAGCGACCTTGCGCGGCGGGGGCTGGATCACCGTGGCGGCACTTTCGAGTGCGGCCGACTGGCGGGACGAGGCGCGCCGTCTCGATTGTGGCTATGTCCTGATCGGCAATACGGCGCAGCCGGTGGGTGGTGAAGGGAAATTGGCCTAGTAGCGGCCGGGAGGAGAATAATGGCCAATGTCGCCGTCGTCGGCGTTCAGTGGGGCGATGAGGGGAAGGGCAAGATCGTCGATTGGCTCTCGGAACGAGCCGACGTCGTCGTGCGCTTTCAGGGCGGCCACAATGCCGGCCATACGCTGGTCGTGCACGACATTGAGTACAAGCTGAGCCTGCTGCCCTCGGGCGTGGTGCGCCCTGACAAATTGTCGATCATCGGCAACGGCGTGGTGGTAGACCCGTGGGCATTGCTGCGCGAGATCGACACGATGCGTGGCAAAGGGCTCGAACTCTCGCCGAAGAATTTGCGACTGGCGGATAACGCGGTGCTGATCCTGCCATCGCATGGGCAGCTCGACCGCGCCCGCGAGGAACGCCGCGGCTCCAGGAAGATCGGCACCACCGGCCGCGGCATCGGGCCAGCTTACGAGGACAAGGTCGGCCGTCGCGCCATCCGGGTGTGCGATCTGGGCGATCCACGCACTCTGGCGGACCGGGTGGATGACCTGCTGCTGCATCACAACGCGCTGTTGCGCGGTCTCGAAGCACCCGAGGTCGACCGCGACGAGTTGCTCGAGGCGCTGCGCGAGATCGCGCCGAAAATCCTGCCATACGCCGACCAGTGCTGGCGGGTGCTCGACGAGGCCAAGCGCAGTGGCCGCCGTATCCTCTTCGAGGGGGCGCAGGCAGCGATGCTCGATGTCGACCACGGCACCTATCCCTATGTGACCTCGTCCAACACACTGGCCGGGCAGGCCGCCGCGGGATCCGGGATCGCGCCGTCGGCGATCGGCTATGTGCTGGGGATCAGCAAGGCCTACACGACTCGCGTCGGCTCGGGCCCATTCCCGACCGAGCAGGAGAATGAGATAGGCCGCAAACTGGGCGAGCGTGGCCGCGAGTTCGGCGTCGTGACCGGACGGCCGCGCCGCTGCGGATGGTTTGACGCGGTACAGGTGCGGCAGGCAAGCCGCATCACTGGTGTCAATGGCATCGCCCTGACCAAGCTCGACGTGCTCGACGGATTTGACGAGATCAACATCTGCATTGGCTACAAGCGGGGCGGCGAGACGTACGACTATCTGCCATCCGCCACCGCGGCGCAGGCCGAAATTGAGCCGATCTACGAGACCGCAGAGGGCTGGCAGGAGAGTACCCGTGGCGCCCGTTCATGGGCCGACCTGCCGGCCACCGCGATCAAATACATCCGCCGGGTTGAGGAGTTGATCGATGCGCCAGTGGCGATGCTCTCCACGAGCCCGGAACGGGACGACACGGTGCTGGTGCGCGACCCCTTCGCCGATTGAACTTTTCCGATAAATACTCATATTGAGTATAATAAGGTGCGTTGCTCGCGGGTACTGATATCTTGATGAAGCGGGCGTAGAGATGTCCGAGTTTTTCTCTCCTTATCGGCATCAACTCGTGCGGCTCGGCGCCTGTGTGCCGTCCGTCACGGTAGCAGAACCCGCGCGCAATGCCGCGCAGGTACTCGACCTCGTGCAACAGGGTGATCGCGACTCGATCGCTCTGATGGTCTTCCCCGAGCTGTGCCTTTCAGCCTACGCGATTGACGATTTGCTGTTCCAGGATGCGGTGCTTGACGCGGTCGAGACGCAGGTGGACCGGCTTATCAAGGCCAGCGCCAGCCTGTCGCCTGTTTTCGTCGTCGGCGCGCCGCTGCGCTGGCGTGGCCGCCTGTACAATTGCGGCCTGGTCACTCATCGCGGCCGGCTGCTCGGGGTGGTCCCGAAAATCTTCCTGCCGAATTACCGCGAGTTCTATGAACGCCGCCACTTCACGTCGGGCGAGGGGATGCGCGGCGGTACGCTGACCATCAGCGGCCATGAGGCGCCATTCGGGACCGACCTTATCTTCGCGACAGACGGCGACCCGGTCGGCTTTACCTTTCATGTCGAGATCTGCGAGGATTTATGGGTGCCGCTGCCGCCAAGCACATTCGGGGCCGCGGCCGGGGCCGAGATTCTGCTCAATCTGTCGGCCAGCAACATCGTGATCGGCAAGGCGCAGGCGCGGCGTCTGCTGTGTGCCTCACAATCGTCGCGCTGTATCGCGGCTTATGCCTATTCGGCGGCGGGCGCCGGTGAGTCGACGACCGATCTCGCCTGGGACGGTCAGGCCGGTATCTTCGAGATCGGCGAGGCACTGGCCGAGACCGATCGTTTCAGCAATGTCGCCGAGATGGCGGTCGCCGATATCGATGTCGGCCGCATCCGCCAGGAGCGTATGCGCACCAACACCTTCGGCGACAGCGCGCGGCAGGTCTCGGCAAGCGCGCCGCCATTCCGGCGCGTCGAATTCGGCTGGTCGCCTCCCGAAGGGCGCATCGAGTTGCGACGACCGATCGAGCGCTTTCCGTACGTGCCGGCCGACCAGGCGATGCTGCGCGACAATTGCTACGAGGCCTACAACATCCAGGTGCAGGGGCTTTCGCAGCGGCTGCAGGCGACCGGGCTGAAGAAGCTGGTGATCGGCGTCTCCGGCGGTCTCGACTCGACGCAGGCCTTGATCGTCGCGACGCGTGTCATGGATCGCCTGAACCTGCCGCGCACCAATGTGCTGGCCTATACGCTGCCCGGGTTCGCCACCAGTGACCAGACCAAGACCAATGCGTGGCGGCTGATGCAGGCGCTCGGCGTCAGCGCGGACGAGATCGACATCCGACCCGCCGCCAATCAGATGTTCGGCGATATCGGGCATGGCTCAGCGCGCGGCGAGAAGCTGTACGACATCACATTCGAGAACGTGCAAGCCGGTCTGCGCACGGACTACCTGTTCCGGCTCGCGAACCACAATGCTGCCCTGGTGGTCGGGACCGGCGATCTGTCGGAACTGGCGCTGGGCTGGTGCACCTATGGCGTCGGCGATCACATGTCGCACTACAACCCGAACGCATCGGTGTCGAAGACGCTGATTCAGCATCTCATCCGGTTTGTCGCGCATAGCGGCGATGTCAGCGAGGAGACGGCTTCTGTATTGCTCGACATTCTCGATACCGAGATTTCGCCGGAATTGGTGCCGGCCGGCGAGGATGGCGTGATCCAGTCGACTGAAAGCTTTGTCGGGCCGTATGCATTGCAGGATTTCACCCTGTTCTATACGACCCGTTACGGCTTTGTGCCGTCCAAGATTGCCTATCTCGCGTGGAATGCCTGGCACGATACAGAAGCGGGGAACTGGCCAGCCAATGTTGCGGCGACGGCGTACCGCGCCTTCGCGCTGGCGGACATAAAGAAATGGATGAGTGTCTTTCTCAAGCGCTTCTTCGAGCAGAGCCAGTTCAAGCGGTCGGCGGTGCCGAACGGCCCGAAAATCTCATCCGGCGGGTCGCTGTCGCCGCGCGGCGATTGGCGCGCCCCTTCCGACTCGCACGCCGCGGTATGGCTCGAAGAGCTTGAGCACGGTGTTCCAGACAGCGAGTGACCGGCGCCGCGGCGCTCAATAGTCGAGGATAATCATTGTTGTTCTGGTTGCCGACGGGCGCGGTTGTTCTTGTCTGGCTTTGCGGATTGGCGGTTGCCTTGGCGCAGCCGCCGCATCCGCGCAAGCGCGTATCGTTGCTGGCGCTCGCCGCAATCGGCATCGCGGCGATCGGGGTGAGCGGCTGGGAGCAGGAGAACCGCTTTCAGACCGGCACGCGCCTCGACGAGGTCTGGACGCGGCTGGGCGATGTGAAGGGACTGCCGGCATTGCCGGCCGGCGCCTCGCCAGCGGAAACCGTTGAGGCGGTTGCCAGCGCAATCGAGGGGCTGACGACCAAGATCAGCGCCTTGCAGAATCAGCTGGCATCGAACCAGGAGAAGTCGCAGGCGCGCGCGATTACCTCGGAGAACGCTGCTAAACTGGTGGAAGCATTACGGCAGGCCGGCAACCATCGCGTCGTGATCTCCTGCGTTCCGGGCGATGTCGAGGCCTATGGCTACGCCAACCAGGTCGCGACCCTGCTGCGCCAAGCCGGCTGGGACG
Organism: Alphaproteobacteria bacterium; assembly: GCA_019240125.1. Taxonomy (GTDB): domain Bacteria; phylum Pseudomonadota; class Alphaproteobacteria; order ATCC43930; family CGMCC-115725; genus DATARH01. The sequence goes on along the minus strand of JAFAYW010000204.1, from coordinate 12,454 downwards.
CGCTCGGCCCCGAAACCACGACGATCTTCGGCGAAGGAGCCGGAATGGGCATTTCGCTTTACGTCAGGTCGGGCACCGCCCCTCCCGACACCGCGAAGCTGCTGGTCGATGGCTTGTCGCGCGCCAACATTCCGTATCAAAGTGGCATCATGCCGAGCGACGCCATTCCCGACGCCGCGACAGTTGAGTTGTTCGTCGGGCACAAAGCCTAGGGAATCGGGATTTCGCCGCGATCAAGGGATAGCACCCCTGTGGCGCATGCGCAGACTGTTGGGAGCGATGGCTGACGGCAGGTTATGCTGGGGCCAATCTCATTGCAGCAGAGGCGGTCCATGCCCGACACCCGTATCCATCTCAGCGTCGATCAAGCCCGCACGCTCGGCGAGCGCGCCCTCATAGGGATCGGCTATGACGCCGACGAGGCGCGGATTATCGCCGATCACGTGATCGACGCCGCTGTGTGCGGATATGAGTATTCCGGCCTTGCGAAAATTCTGAATGTGCCGGAGCACCGCCGCTTCGCGCAGCCGCGCACACCGATCAAACTGCTGCACGAGACACCGGTCTCGGCGCTGTACGATGGTGGCAACAATGTCGGCATGCTGGCGATGTACCACGCCGCAAAAGCGACCATCGCCAAGGCCGAGGCGACCGGCATCGCGGTGGTCGGAATGACCAACAGCTGGATGAGCGGCCGCAACGCGTTCTTTGTCGAGATGATCGCGAACGCCGGCTATGTCGCGATTCACACTGCCAGCAGCGGCGGTGTCGTCGCGCCACTCGGTGGGGTGAAGGGCGCGCTCGGCACCAATCCGATCGCCTTCGCGATACCGACCGAGGATGGCCCGCTGATCCTCGACATGGGGACATCGGCGTTCATGGCGACCGAGCTGCAGTTGCGGGTGCGGCGTAACGAACTGTTGCCCGAAGGTGTTGCGCTGGATTGCAATGGTCGCCCAACGCGTGATCCGGCGGAGGCACAAGCCGGGGCGTTATTGCCGTTCGGCGGCGCCAAGGACGCGCATAAGGGGTTTGGTCTTGGGCTGATCGTGCAGGCGCTCGGCATCGTGGCCGGGGCCGGGCTGGTGCCGGGGGCGCAGGACGGTTATCTGTTTATCGCCTTCCGTCCCGATCTGCTGGTGCCGCTCGACACCTGCAAGCGCGAAGTCAGCGCGTTAATCGCGAGGGTAAAGGCGACGCCGCGCGCCGCCGGGGTGGCGGAAATCCGCATCCCCGGAGAGCAATCGGCGCGCAACCGGGCTCGCCTCGTGAACGAGGGCATCGATATCGATGCCCTCGTCTATGACGCGTTACACCGGCTTGCGGGTAATCGCTGAGCGGTCAGCGGATCAGGCCGAGCCCGAGGATTCCGAACAGGATCAGGTAAACCGCCACCACGTAATTGAGGATCCGCGGCACCAGCAGGATCAGGACACCGGCGATGATCGCCACGATAGGCTGCAGGTGAGCAACGCTGATTGTCATGGATTATTCTCCGGATGCCCGTGCCGCTATTGATCCTCAGCGGGGGGCGGGGCTTAGGGTCATCTCCGCTATACCCGCGGCGACATTGAGACCGCGATTGGTCTCGATACTGACGGGTTGCAACGCAATCGTGTTGTTCGAGCCACCGACCAGCGCGTTAGCCCCCACACCGACACCCACGGTCGCGCTTGCGGTGCCGCCGCCGTAATGGCCGGCAAGCGCACCGGGCCCGAGATTGGTGCTTGGCGCGACGACTGTCCAAACCAGGATGCCGCCCTGTGTGTAGCCAAGGTCGACGCCAAATTTCGAGATGTTGCCGACATAATACTCATAGCGGCCGGCCGGTCCGCTGAGGGTGCAGTTAAGCGCCCGGCTGGAGCCGAAGATGAAGCCAAAACCGCTCGATACGTTGCAGGTCAGCGTGCCGACCGCAACCCCGCCCTGCGCGTTGGCGGTGCCTGTGAGCGCCGCGCCTAGACCCAGCGCCGCCGCCAGGGCAGCAGCCGCGCGAAATGTCCGTTTCATAACCATCTCCTTTGCGTGTTGAGCGTTGGCAACACCGCCCGATCAAAACAATACAGGGCGAAAAATGTTCGCGTTAATCATCCTTCTCGCGAAACCCTTTTGAAATGGCTCAAGACTATGGTCAGCACAAGGCGGGAGCGTACGGCGACGGAACGCCGCAAGGGGGCCTCGCGCTGTCGCCCATCTTAAGGCTACCCATGGCCCCATGGTCTCGGCTTGTGCGATAAGCGCTCCTTCAGGCAGAGATGCTTAATCCGAACGGAGGCGAGAATGAGCGATCCCGCGAACATTTCGGTGCTCGCCATTTGCGGCAGCTTGCGACAGGGCTCCTACAACATGGCCACGTTGCGAGCCGCGATTGCGGCCAAGCCGGCCGATATGACCGTGTCAATTGCCGATATATCGGCAATTCCACTCTATAACGAGGATGTGCGGGCTCAAGGCTTTCCGGGACCGGTCGAAACGCTGCGGCAGCAGATCAGGATGGCCGACGCGCTGCTGATCGCCTGCCCCGAATACAATTATTCGATGACAGGGGTGCTGAAAAACGCGATCGACTGGGCCTCGCGGCCGCCGGAACAGCCATTCGCCGGCAAGCCGCTCGCGATCATCGGCGCCGCCGCCGGCATGGCCGGAAGCGCGCGGGCGCAATACGATCTGCGGCGTTCCTGCGTGTTCCTCGACCTACACCCGCTCAACAAGCCTGAGGTGCTGATCGGTCAGGCGCAGAACAAGTTCGATTCCGACGGCAATTTGACCGACGCGGTCGCGCGCGATCTACTCCGCGACCTGATGGCCAATCTCGCTATCTGGACAAGGTTGATCGCGAAAAAGGCCTGATCGGCCAAGCCTGAATGGCCAAATAATACAGGGGAGGGAGGAAGTGATGGATATTGACTTCACCGGCAAGGTGGCCGTGGTCACCGGTGCGGCCAACGGGATCGGCCGCGCAACGGCGGTAGCGTTCGCGAAATCCGGCGCCAAGGTCGTCGTGGTGGACCGCGACGCGGTCGGCGGCGAGGCAACGGCGGGAATCATCCGGCAGCAGGGTGGCGAGGCGGTTTTTGTTGCCGCCGATGTTACTAAGTCGGCCGATGTGCGCAACTATGTAAAGACCGCCATCGATACCTACGGCCACATCGATTGCTTCTTCAACAACGCCGGCATCGAGGGCGCTTGGAAGCATACCGCCGAATACGACGAGGATATGTTCGACCAGGTCATCGGGGTGAATGTGAAGGGCGTCTTCCTCGGTCTGCGGCACGTCTTGCCGGAGATGCTGCGGCAGAAATCCGGCGCGGTGGTCAACACCGCTTCGGTCGCCGGTTTGGTCGCGACGCCGGGCATGCCGGCCTATGTCGCCTCCAAACACGCGGTGATCGGCTTGACCAAGACAACCGCCGGCGAGGTTGCGCGCAGCGGCATCCGGGTCAACGCGGTGTGCCCGGGACCGGTCGATACGCGGATGATTCATTCGCTGGAACAGCAGATCAGCCCGGATGATCCGGCGAGCGTCGCGCGCCGCTATCAGGCGGCAATGCCGACCGGCCGCTACACGACGGCCGAAGAGATCGCCAATATGGTGCTGTTCCTGTGCTCCGATCTCGCGGGCAACATCACCGGCGGCCAGTACGTCGTCGACGGCGGTCGCACCGCGACGGGCGGCGCCGTGACCCAGGCGATGGAGCGCTGATGGCGCAATTCTGATGGCGGAACGCTGATCCGCCTCAGCCTTTCGGCAAAGCGGCGAGCACCGCGTCCTCAGTGAGGATCTGCGGCAGCACCGTGGGCGTACCCTGGCGGTCGTACAGCACATAAAGCGGTACGCCGCTGCGACCGAATCTCTGCAGCATCGCGGTGATCGCCGGATCCTGTCGCGTCCAATCGCCCTTGAGCGCGACGACGCCGTGCTGCGCGAAGGCATCGCGGATCGCGCTGCTGTCGAGCGTGGCGCGCTCGTTGACCAGACAGGTAATGCACCACGCCGCCGTCAGGTTGATGAAGATCGGCTGGTGCTCGGCTTCCAGGTGCGCCAGCCGCGACTCGGAAAACGGCTCATAGCCAAGTCCCGTGGCGGCGATGCCAGCCGATACACCGGTGGCTGACAGGGTGATGCCGGCGAACAGCGCCGCCGCCAGGGCGACGCAGGCCAGAGCGTTGCCGATGTAGCGGCCGGACGCGGCGACAAAACGGGTGCGGCCATAAATCCAGACCGCGAAGCCGATTGCAACGAGACCCAGAAGCCCCGCAAAGGCGCCAATCGGCCCAACTTCCTGCAACAGCACCCACACCAGCCAGGCGACCGTCGCATAGAGCGGAAAGGCGAGGAGCTGCTTGAGCCACAGCATCCATGGCCCCGGTCCCGGTATGATGCGCGCGATGCCGGGCACGATGCTCGCGAGCGCGATCGGGGCGGCGAGACCGCATCCGAGCGCGACGAACACCGAGAGCGCGATGGGCGCTGAGGCCAGCAACGCGAACCCGAGCGCGGCGCCCATGAACGGGGCGGTGCAGGGCGTCGCGACGATCGTGGCGAGGACCCCCGTCGCGAAGGCCCCGATGGTGCTGTCATGGTGGGCGAAACGGTCGCCCATGCCGATCAGCCGGGTGCCGAAATCCGCGACGCCTGACAGACTAAGGCCCATGGCGAACAGCAGGTAGGCGAGCAATGCCACGACGAGGGGCGATTGCAGCTGGAAACCCCAGCCGACCACCGCGCCGGTGCCGCGCAACAACAACAGCGCACCGCCCAGTGCCGCAAAGCTGAGCACCGCACCGCCGGCATAAGCAAAAGCGTGCCGTCGCTGCTCGGCGCGGTGCACCGATTCCGCGATCCCGATCAGCTTCAGCGACAAGACCGGGAACACACAGGGCATCAGGTTCAAGATCAGCCCGCCGAGGAAGGCGAGCCCCAGCGCTTCGCCCCAGCCCACCTCGGCTGCACCGATATCATCCACGGCGGGAGTTGCCGGGCTCACGGCGGCATGGATGGTGTAGGCGCGCTGCATGCCATCAACGGATTTCAGCGCGAGAACGCCGTCGAGTGCCTGCGGTGTCTTCGCGGTCGGTCCGCCGACCCGCGGCAGAATCAGCTCCAGCCCACCGTCGCGGACCTGCTGATGCGGCTCGGCCGCGGCGTCGATAATGTTGGGTTCATTCGGGAAAAAGGACGCCACCGGGCTGACCAGCCCATTCACGGCGGAGGCCGGGAGTTCCAGGCGAATATCCCGCTCGCCGACCCGGACACTCGGCGAAAAGCTGGCGGGCTTCGCGAGTCGAGTCCGCGCGGCCGCGAACGTCGCTGTGGTTGCCGGGCTGGCGGGGGCCGCGCTCGCCGCGACCGGCAGATCGAGCGTCAGGACCGTTTCGCCGGGGATGCAGATGTCGGAACAGACGAGCCAGGTGGCGTGCGCCGCGAGGTGCTGCGTGCCGCCCGGCGTAGCGTCGGCGGGGACGGTCAACGGCACCAGCAGATCGGCGGCATCGGCATAGCCGTAATTGCCGATGGTTCCAACGACGAACCGCTCCGGTGTCGGCCAGACAATATCCCCGGCGGAGTAGCCGGCGGGCAGGGTCCATTCGATTTCGGTCGGCAATCCGGAATCACCGGGATTGCGCCAGTATACATGCCAGCCGTGTTCGATATCGAGGTGCAGATCCACCCAAAGCGGACGACCCGGCATCATCGTGGTGCGTTCGGGCACCAACGTGGCCTTGACCGGCGCGATCGGCCCCGTCGGACTCGCCGCGCAAGCGAGACCGCTCGTGATCGACAGTATAAAAACTAGAAGAAGTCGTCTGAGCATCGTAGCGTAGCATAGCGCCAAATTGCGGCGGTCGGGGAGCCTCGCGCTGTATCGGTGTGCCGCAGCGTGGCCCCGCTGCTCAACCTGGGGTATCATTGGCCGGTCTTTAGCTCTGGGGAATGTTGATGACGGACACCCGCACTCTTGCCATTGATATCGGCGGCACCGGGTTGAAGATGGCGGTGCTCGACCCTGCTGGCAAAATGATTGGCGATCGAGTGCGGATCACCACTCCGCCGCCGCCGATCGTCCCGGAGGTTCTCACCACGGCGCTCGCCGGCGCGGTGTCGACGCTCGGCGAATTCGATCGCGTATCGGTAGGGTTTCCCGGCGCGGTGCGCGACGGCCGCATCATCACCGCGCCCAATCTAGGCACCGAAACGCTGGCCGGCTTCGACCTGCAATCGGCCCTCGAGGCGCACTGGGGCAAGCCGGTGCGCGTGATGAATGACGCCGATGTGCAGGGGTTCGGCGCGATCCATGGCAAGGGCGTCGAAATGGTGCTGACCCTCGGCACCGGCGCCGGCACCTCGATCTTCCGCAACGGGGAGATCATGCCGCATCTCGAATTGGCACATCACCCGGTGCACGGCAACAAGACGTATGACGAATATCTCGGCCGCGCCGCCCTCGAGAAGATCGGCCGCAAGAAATGGAACAAGCGGGTCGAACGCGTCATTGGGATCCTCCGCACGGTGGTGAATTTCGATCACCTGTATCTCGGCGGCGGCAATGCAAAGCAGGTCAGGTTTGAGTTGCCGAGCGATGTGTCAACCGTTCCAAACAGCGACGGCCTGACCGGTGGCATCGCACTGTGGCGTGGTGAAGCAGTGAAGCCGGTTGCGGTACCCGCTCCCGCGCCACAGCCTGCGTCGGGTGCTGCCGAACCGCTGCGATCGGGGCCGCATTCCCTGACGATGACGGCCGCGCAGCCCAAGACCGGTGTCTCCTTCGCGATGCCTAACGGGGCCTGCGATTGCCATGTCCATGTGTTCGGAAGCGCGCCGGAGTTCCCGTATGTCGAAAAACGCGGTTACACGCCGCCGCCGGCCAGCGCCGATGCGCTGCTCGCGCTGCAGGAGGCGCTTCACCTGTCGCGTGTTGTGATCGTGCAGCCGAGCGTCTACGGCAGTGATAACTCCTGCACGCTTGACGGCATGCGGCGGCTCGGCGACCGGGCGCGCGGCGTCGCCGTTATCGACGATAAGACATCGGACAAGGCGCTCGATGAGATGCATGAGGCCGGCATCCGCGGCGTCCGGGTCAATCTCGAAACCTCCGGCCAGGCCGACCCGGAAGTCGCGCGCCGCAACCTGCTGGAGGCGACCAAGCGGGTCGCGCCTCGCGGCTGGCACGTGCAGGTTTATGCGCGGCTCTCGGTTATCGCCAGCCTGCGGCAGGCGATCGAAGAGGGCTTGCCAGTGCCGGTCGTCTTCGATCATTTCGGCGGCGCTCGCGCCGCGGACGGGATCGATCAACCGGGTTTCGCGGACCTGCTGGCGCTGGTGTCGGCGGGACACGCCTATGTCAAAGTCTCGGGACATTATCGCAGCTCGGAACATCCGCCAGCCTATGCCGATGTGGCGCCGCTGGCCAAGGCGCTAATCGCGGCAAACCCGGACCGGATCGTCTGGGGCACCGACTGGCCGCACCCGCACCACGCCTTACCGGGTAAACCGGTCGAGGAAACCGCGCCGCTCTTCGATATTGACGATGGTTTGGCGCTCAACCAATTGCGCGCTTGGGCGCCCAGCGCGGCCATCCGCCGCAAGATCCTCGTCGACAATCCGGCGCGACTTTACGATTTCGGGCGGATATAGGAGGCATGGTGGGGCGGGGGGATTTGCGTCAGTGAGCGCAAGGCGCGCGTGTCTTGGATTATTTGGCCTGTTCGCTTTATCGCTAACCGCTTGCCAGGCGCCGACGGGGGCACCTGGCGCAGCCGGCAGTGTGGCGGCATTGCAGGGCGACGACGCGCATATCCCGCCCTTTGCCCGCTACCCCTATCAGCCGTTTTCCCGCGCCGCGGCGGTGCAGATCGCATTGCGGGAGTGGCGCGCCTTCGGTCAGCCGGTCGTCGTGCCGCACCAGGATCTGCCGTTCGATAACGAGCGCGCCGAGGGGCTATGGCAACGCGTCGGCGAGTATTGGTGGCTGGGGCTGCCGCTCGGCACGCCGGAGCAAGGGCTGACTGGCATGCACACGCAAAGCGGTCAGATGTTTCCGGCCAGCGAAGACGGCAATTACGCCTGGTCCGCGGCTTTCATTGACTACGTGATGCGGATGGCGGGTGCGGATCACCGCTTCCCCTATTCACCGACCCATTCCGATTACATCAACGCGGCGCGGCAGGGCGGCGGCGGTTATGCCATCGCCGCCGAGCGGCCCGAGGTATACGCGCCGCAGATCGGCGACCTGATCTGTCTGTCGCGCGGGCGCAAGACGCCGCTGAAATTCGATGATCTGCCAACCGGCCGTTTTCCGGGCCATTGCGACATCGTCGTAGCCAGCCGACCTGGCACGCTCGACGTGATCGGCGGCAATGTCGACAACTCGGTGTCGATGAAACACATTCCCGTAACGACGGATGGCAAGTTAGCCAATCCCGACGGCAACATCGTTGATCCGGATTATGCGTGGTTTGTCGTGATTCAGGTGAATTACGACGTTAACGGCGTTCTGCCGGCGCCGACAAGCTAAGCCCCGCTACGACCTCACGACCGCGGCCGCCTTCCGTCATCAACTCGGCCATGATCGGGTCGCGATCGAGAACCCGGCGATAGATCGGGCCGGCGGCGGCGGCGAGGTCGCCGCTGCGGCCCAGCAGCGTGTCGCCCAATTCCAGGATGCGCAGGTTGGGCCAGGCACGCGGGCGGATCTGCGCCACCAATCCGAGCACGTCCGCCGCCGGCAGGCCGGGATCGTATTGCGCCAGGATCAGTGCCGTCGCCGCAGTGGAGCGCGAGACACCGGCGTGGCAGTGGATCAAGACATGCGGTGCCGTGCTGTGATCGATGTCGCGGCCGAATTCCAGCAGGCGCTCGACATCATGCTGCTGTGGCACGATACGCCCTGGCGTCGCCTCGATGATGTCGTGAAAGCGCAGGGCGAGCCGGTGATGCGGCGCGAAATCAGCGAATGCCGGCGGGTCCGGCATCTCTGGATCGAGGATGGAGAGCACGTGGGTCACGCCCACGGCACAATGCTCATTTAGCTCCGGGATGCCGCAAATCGTGATGCGGAAGGGTGCGTCCATGGGCATGGCGACTGCTTTCATCGAAATCGTATCCAACGCCCGGAGCTATTCGGGCCGGTTCGCGTTTTTCCTACCAGCGGAAATTGACGGTTGCGCGTCACACCGGATGCGTATGGGAGTTAGTCGGATGCCTCACAATTTGCAACGGACGGCGAAGCGCCGGACATTAGGGTTTGATCGCGCAATCAATGAACTGAACGCGGTGCTGATGGTCTTGGCGATCGGCCTCGGCGTTCTCGACGCGACCTGCTTTATCGGCCTCAAGGTGCGTGATTCATTGCCCGCGACGGGGCCCGCCGGCGCCGCGGCGATTAATTCGGCGGCACAGGTAAAAGGACAGCCGCTGGCGTCGCTGATGCCAAGCCGACCCTCCGGGATGGGATGGTGAAGGTGGATGGTAGCGCCCCGGACCTTACGAATCTGAACTGAGGCCGGCATCTGGCTTTTCGCCCTTGGTCCGGCGTATTCCCCGGTTGGTAAGGCGTTGCTGAAGGGGTTCGGCGGCGACTGACCCCAATCGCGCCGATATATGCTGCACCAGTGCTTCGCGCTGGCGCTGCGCCAGCTCAATCTCAGTTCTAAGGCTGTCGGTGAGGCCGGGATTGCGCGACTTGCGGGCGCTTGCGTGGCGTTCCCGCAGGGTGGCGATACGGTCGCACAGCGTTTCGAGTTCGCGCCATTCGTGGGACAGCATGAGTGGCCCCCCGTTTGTCAGCTGGCCGCGATGCGGCCCTTCAAGACCTGGCCCCCGGTATTGCCGGTGCTCTCGCCATTTTCCATCGCGATCACCCCGTTGACCACCGTTGACTGAATGCCATCGGCCTTTTGCACCAGTCGGCGCGCGCCGCCGGGCAGATCATGCTCTACAGTCGGCAGGCGCGGCTTCACGGTCGCCTCGTCAAACACGACGAGGTCGGCGGCATAACCGGTGCGGATCAGGCCGCGATCCGCAAGCTCCCAGGCCGAGGCATTGTCGAAGGTCAGCATCCGCACGGCTTCTTCGAGCGTGAACTGCTGCTTGTTGCGCACCCAGTAGGACAATAGGTGGGTCTGTAATGACGAGCCCATCTCCTGGCAGACATGCGCGCCCGAATCCGAGAAGGTGGCCAGTGTGCGCGGGTGTTTCAGCAGGTTCAGCACATCTTCCGGCCGCTCGTTGACGATCGGCTGCACGAACATGCGGTTATCGTTTTCCAGCGCCAGATCGATGATGACATCTACCGGGTGCTTGTTCTGCCGCCGCGACAGCTCGCCGACGCTGGGGTCATCCCAATCGACCGTCAGCATCGGGAACAGATTGTCATAATTCGGCTTGCGCGGGTCGGTGGTCGCGGCGCCGCCGCCCTGCAGGATTTGGTCGCGCGGCTTCATCGCGGCTTCGTCGGCCACCAGCCGGGCGCGCACTTCCGGATCGGCCATCCGCCGCTTCTGCTCCTCAATTGGCAAGGCGCGGATTTCCTTCCAGGCGGGCAGCACATCGAACGGCAGGTAGGAGCGCAGCGAAAACACCGCGTTGATTGAGCGGGTGGTGGCCTGCCCATACATTCGGCCGCCCTGCGCTACCGTCTCATCCATAAAGCGGGTCTGGTAGTCCCACGGGTTCGGATCGATGCCCTGCTTGGTCGCGAGCATGCCGAACATGATCGGGCGACCGCTATCGAGCGCGATCTTGCGCAGTTGCGCGAGGCAGGCGCGCTGCGCCTCGCCGCCGGAGATATCAGGGCCGATCTGGAAGATGCCGGTATCGAGCGCACCCATCGCCGCGACCAGCCGCTCGATCTCGTTCCAGTCGGCGATGCGGCTGGCCACCGGCGTATCGTCCGGCGTGACATGCGTGTTGGCGCGTGATGTCGAAAAGCCGAGCGCGCCGGCCCTGAGTGCCTCGGTGACGGCGTGCTCCATGCGGCGCAGATCGTCCTCGCTGGCCTTTTCCTCGAGGCCGCGGCGCGCGCCCATCGCATACATGCGCAAGGCGGAGTGGCCGATATACATCCCGTAATTGAGCCCCTTGGGCAGGCGCTCGACGGTGGCGAGGTATTCCGGGAAGGTCTCCCAATTCCAATCGATGCCGGTCAGCATTGACTCGGTCGGGATGTCCTCGACGGCGGTCAGGCAGCGCGCGAACCATTCGCGGTCCTGCGGCTTGCAAGGCGCCAGCGCGAAGCCGCAATTGCCCATCACCACGCTGGTGACGCCGTGCCAGCACGAGCAGCTGCCGAGCGGGTCCCAGTTGACCTGCGCGTCCATGTGGGTGTGACCATCGATAAAGCCGGGGCTGACGATCATCCCGTCGGCATCGATGATTTTCTCGGCCGGCTGACGGATACGGCCGATCTCGACGATGCGCCCATCTTTAACACCGACATCGGCACGATAGCGCGGCATCCCGGAACCGTCGATCACCGTGCCGTTCTTGACCAATAGGTCGAGCGCCATCGCCAAATCCTCCCGCAAACCGCTGCTCTTCGCTAAGCTGCAAGCTTCGGAGCATCGGCGCGCCGCGTCAACCGCAGCGTCAGCCGGAACGCTTCAGATGCGGGAGGAACAACGATGGCAAAAGGCATCCTGATCGCGGCGATGGATTTTACCGCCAGCCCGGAAGACGAGTTCAACGACTGGTACGATACTGAGCACGTGCCGGAGCGGCTGCGCGTGCCGGGCTTTATCAACGCCCAGCGCTGGATCTCAACCGAGAACCCCAAGCACTCGCTGGCGACCTACGATCTCGACAGTGTCGGGGTGCTGAACAGCCCTGGATACAATGCGATCGGGCGCGAGAACTCCTCGCCCTGGACCAAACGCACGCAGCGCTTTCGCAAAAGCCTGATGCGATATGAGGGCGAGCAACTTGTGCCGGGCGACAAGGTCGCGCCGGAGAGCGCCGCCGCTGTCATGGTGATCGGGATGAACATCGCGCCGGAGCACGAGCACGAATTCCACGAATGGTACAATACCGAGCATTTGCTGGGGCTCACCGCAGTACCGGGCGTGTTGTGCGCGCGGCGTTATCAGGGGAGTGGCGCGACGCAGAAATACGTCGCGATCTACCATCTCAATTCGCCCGACGTGGTGCGCTCCGACGCTTGGCGTAAAGCCGCCGACACGCCGTGGACCCTGAAATTGCGGCCGCATTTCACCGACCGTTTCCGTTTCGACGGCCGGCCCTACGTACGCCGTTAACTGGCATTGCGGGAGCTGCCCCTCACCCTGTCCCTCTCCCCGCTCGCGGGGGAGAGGGTACGCCGTGGCAACGTCGTGCGATGGGATATTGGCGTGAGGCTGCCGCTTTTCTCCCTCTCCCCGCAGGCGGGGAGAGGGCCGGGGTGAGGGGCAGACCGCGGTGCCGAATGTGCTCAGCGCGCCGGCAGAACACGCGCATCTC
>JAFAYW010000105.1 GCA_019240125.1 Alphaproteobacteria bacterium | reverse complement strand
ACGCTGGCGGGACGGCCGCGCGCCGAGGGCATGGCGACCGGCACGCAGCCGCGACAGCCGGCGGTGCCGTTTCCCGAAACCGCGTTCGAAACGCCCTATGGCCCGGCGACCGCGAACATGTACGCGATGTGCGCGATGCGGCACATGTACGAATACGGCACCACCAGCGAGCAGCTCGCCTGGGTCAAGGTTGCCGCCTCGCATCATGCGCAGCACAACCCGCACGCGATGCTGCGCGACGTCGTCACGGTCGAAGAGGTCGTCAACTCGCCGATGATCGCCGACCCGCTGCACCGGCTCGATTGCTGCGTCATCAGCGATGGCGGCGGCGCCGTGCTGATGGCCAATGAGGAGGTCGCACGCAGCCTGTCAAAGCACCCCAATGTGCGGGTGATCGGCAACGGCGAAGCCTCGAAGAACCAGATGGGCGGCAAGGTCGATCTGACCTATTCCGGGGCCCGCTGGTCGGGCCCGAGGGCGTTTGAGATGGCCGGGGTCAAGCCGAGCGACATGAAATACGCCTCGATCTACGACAGCTTTACGATCACCGTGGTGATGCAGCTCGAAGATCTCGGGTTTTGCGAAAAGGGGCAAGGCGGCCGGTTTGTCAGCGACGGCAATCTGATCTCGGGGGTCGGCAAGTTGCCGTTCAACACCGATGGCGGCGGCCTCTGCAACAACCACCCGTCAAACCGCGGCGGCATCACCAAGGTGATCGAGGCGGTGCGACAGCTCCGCGGCGAGGCGCACCCGGCGGTGCAGGTGAAGAATTGCGACCTGGCGCTGGCGCATGGCACGGGCGGCTCGCTCGGCACGCGTCACGGCTCGTCGACCGTGATCATGGAAAGGGCGTAAGCGATGTCGGAAGCACCGAAAGAGCGCAAGATCGCGGCGCCCCCTATCAATGTCGAAACCCAGAAATTCTGGGACGCGGCGGCCGAGGGCAAATTGCTGATCAAGAAATGCACGGATTGCGGCGAACCGCATTTCTACCCGCGCGACATCTGCCCGTTCTGCTTTAGCGACAAGACCGAATGGGTCGAGGCGTCGGGCAAGGGTGTGGTGTACACCTACAGCGTGATGCGCCGGGCGCCGGTGCCGTACGCGATCGGCTATGTGACCCTGGCCGAGGGGCCGACGATCATGTCCAACATCGTCGATTGCGACCTCAACAGCATCAAATGCGGCCAATCGGTAAAACTGGTGTTCAAGCCCAGCGACGGCGGCCCGCCGGTGCCGATGTTCACCCCGGCGTAGCGCATCGCCGCAATTGTCATTGCGAGGAGCGGAGCGACGCAGCAATCTGCACGGGGACAAAAAACTCGTTGTTGATCGAGATTGCCTCGCTGCGCTCGCAATGACGGCTCTGTGGGAGGCCTGACATGGACGCACTGGAAACCCGGAATTCGGCACGGCCGAGCCATATCAGCCCTGAGGAATGGGCGCTCAGGGTCGATCTCGCGGCCTGTTACCGGCTGATTGCGCATTTCGGTTGGGACGATCTCGTCCTGACACACAATTCGGCGCGGGTGCCCGGTACGACCGATCAGATGCTGATCAATCCGTCTGGGCTGATGTTCGACGAAATCACCGCGTCCAACCTGATCAAGGTGGATTTCGACGGCAAAGTGCTTGAGCCCTCGGAATATGAGCCGATCTACGCCGGTGTTGTCATCCACGGCGCGATCTATCTCGGCCGGCCGGATGTGCAGGTCGTCGTGCATACCCACACCGAGGCCGATATCGCGGTCGGTGCGCTGGAAGATGGACTGTTGCCGCTGAGCCAGTGGGCGATGCGCTTCTTCAAGCGGCTCGGGTACCACGACTATGAAGGCGTATCGCTCGACATGGATGAGCGCGAGCGGCTGCAGCACAGCATCGGCGACAATCCGGTGCTGGTGTTGCGCAATCACGGCCTGCTGGCGACGGGCCGCAACGTCGCCGAGGCATTTTCGATGACATATCATTTCGAGCGATCGGCCGAGGCGCAGCTGAAGATACAGGCGGCCGCCGCGTCGGGGCAGAAGATCGTGGTTCCGCCGGAAGAAACCTGCGAGCGGCAATCGGCGCAGTTCGCCGGCAACATGCCGCGTCTGATGGGGCAACGCGAATGGCCGGCCCTGTTGCGGCTGTGCGATAAGCTCGACCCGAGCTATCGCACCTGATGTAGAGGGCTGACAGGCCAGCGGGCGCCGATCCAGCCGGCGCCCGATGGCCTGTTTAATGTCCTGCCAGAGCGCGAGCCAGTTGGCTTACCGCTTCCTGATGCTTTTCGTTCTGGATTTCGCCGAAATTCCGCGCGATCTCCAGCAGCATGCGCTGATGCGGTGTCGCCGGACGCGGCTCTTCCTCGCCGAGACCGTCGTAAAAGTAAGTGATCGACGCGTTCAGCACGCGCGCGATCTCGAATAGACGTCCGGCCGAAACGCGGTTGATGCCGCGCTCGTATTTATGTGCTTGCTGATAGGTAACGCCGATCATTTCCGCGAGCTGCTGTTGCGTCAGCCCCAGCATGATGCGCCGTTCGCGGATCCGCGCGCCGACATGGTCGTCGATCGCGGCGGTGGACCGCCCTCTCTTTGGCTTTGCCATCGTACACCACCTGCGTTGTGAAGCTCGGGCCTTCCTCGCGTACGAAGCAAGCCCGGCTTATTACCATCAACGCGAATAGTCGCCGGAAATTCCCAACCCTAATGCAGGGGCCAGAAGACAAGGATCAGCGGGACGCCCAAAAAGACGACGAGCAAAGACATCGGCAGGCCAAGGTGCCAGTAATCGCCAAAACGATACCCGCCGGGACCCATGACCAATGTATTCGATTGATGTCCGACAGGTGAAAGAAAGTCGGAGCCGGCGCCGAGCGCTACTGCGATGAGGAACGGATCAACATGACAGCCGAGCTTCTGCGCTAGGCTCGCGCCGATGGGGCCCATGACCAGTACCGCCGGCGCATGATGCAGGATCGGTGTCACCAGCATCGTCACGGCCAGGATGACGCCGAGAATGCCATATGCCGGAAGGATATCGCCGAGATGCGACAAACCGCCGGCAATCAGATCGGCGGTCCCGGTTTTGGAGACTGACTCGCCGACCGGAATCATCGCGCCGATCATGATGAGGATCGGCCATTCGATCGTGCTGTAAACCTCCTCCGGCCCCAGCAATCGAAGGATAGCGATCGCCAGGGCAGCGCCGACAAAGGCGATTGCCGCGGGCACCAGTTCGAACCCGCTCAGTACCATTGCCACCGCGAGGATGCTCAGCGGCAGCAGCAATTTGCGAGGACGCCCGAGCTTCAGTTGCCGCTCGGCCAGAGGCAGGCAGCCGAGCGAGCCCACCGTATCGTAGATCTGCTCCGGATACCCCTGGAACACGACGACGTCGCCAAGCTGAAATTCCGTCCGGCGTAACCGCGAGCGGCTGCGCCGGCCGCGCCGGCTAATCGCCAGAACGTTGACGCCGTAGAGCTCACGAAGGTGCAGATCCACCGCCGAGCGGCCGATTAATGGCGAGTCCGGCGCGACATAGGCCTCGACCACCTCCAACTCCGCGGGGCGAGACTGTGCCGGCGCTTCGTCCTTTCCGGAGGGTGGCTCCTCCTCCTCGGGCGCTGACTTGCCATCCGCAACGGGCGTCGCCGCGGAGACAGTCAATGGCGGGGTTTCGCTGCCGACGATCTCCAGATTGCCATCGCGCGCCACCAGCTCTATTGCCTGCGGCTCGGCTTCGACGACGACGATGTCGTCGCGCTCGAGACGCCAGTATCGCGACGGCACCCGCCGGCCCGAATCGGCGCGAATGACCGCGGTTACGGTGATGCCGCCGCCGGACAACTCCTCGACCTCGCCAATCGTCCGTCCGTCATAGGCGGAGTTTCTGCCGACGCGCAATTCGCTGGTGTAATCCTCGACCCTGAAGCTTGGTTCGCTGTTGCGGCTGCGACGACGACGGCGCGGGATCAGTCGCCAGCCGAACGACAGGAATATCACTCCGACGACCGCAATACCGGCGCCAACCGGCATGAAATCGAACATCCGGAACGGATGCCCCTCGAGGTTTTGCCGGACGCTCGATATCAGAAGATTAGGCGATGTCCCGATCAGGGTGCAGGAGCCGCCGATCAGTGAGGCGAAGGCCAGCGGCATCAGGAATTCGGACGGCGAGCGCTCGCTGCGCCGCGCCACCTGCACCGCCGCCGGCAGAAATATCGCGAGCGCACCGACGTTTTTCATGAACGCCGACAAGACCGCGACGCAGGTCACCAGCGACCCCACCTGCAGCCGGTTTATCTTCAGGATTGGGTTCAGCCAGCGGAGCAGGATTTCGATGGCGCCCGATTGCCCGATCGCCGCGCTGACAACGAGCGCCGCGCCGATAAGCGGCAAGACCGGGTTGGAGAATCCATCGAAGGCATGATCGGGCTTCACGATCCCGGCCGCGACAGCGGCCATCAGGCCGAGCAGGCCGACCAAATCGACTCGCACGCGGTTCGAGAGAAACAGCGCGATCATGCCCGCCAATATCGCGAGCGTCAGAATTTGAGCTTGGGTCACGACGGCAACAACATCTGTGGTTGCAGAAGATCGCATCCGGATCGTCAGGCGACGGCGATTGGAATTGATCAGTCCGGTGGAAAGGCTCTACCAGTGGACCAACAGCTGTCCGGTCCGAAAGGTAATGCCATGTCCGAATCGTCGAAGCCGCGCCACGGTCTGTCCGTCGGCCTGACGAATTACGGCGACCCCGATTTCGCGTTGTATCTGCGGCGCTCCTTTGTTCGTTCGATGGGCTACTCGCTCGACATGATGTCGCGGCCGGTGATCGGCATCGCCGACACCTATTCCGGCTTTAACAACTGCCATCGCGGCGTGCCGGAGCTGGTCGAGGCGGTAAAGCGCGGTGTGTTGGCGGCGGGCGGTCTGCCGCTGACCTTCCCGACCGTGTCGCTCGGCGAGGTGTTCCTCAGCCCCACCAGCCTGATGTTCCGCAACCTGATGGCGATGGACACGGAGGAGATGATCCGCGCCCAGCCAATGGACGGAGTCGTGCTGATCGGCGGCTGCGACAAGACCGTGCCGGCGCAATTGATGGGCGCGGTATCGGCCAACCGGCCGGCGATCAACCTGGTGACCGGCCCGATGATGACCTCGCGCTGGCATGGCGAGCGGCTCGGTGCCTGCACCGATTGCCGCCGTTTCTGGGCCAAGTACCGCGCCGGCGAGGTCAGCAACGACGAAATCCAGGATATCGAAGGAAACTTGGCGACCACGCAGGGGACCTGCGCGGTCATGGGCACCGCCAGCACGATGGCCTCGATCGCCGAGACGCTGGGCATGATCTTGCCCGGCACCGCCGCGATCCCGGCGGTGCATGCCGACCGGCTGCGCGCCGCCGAGGCGACCGGCCGCGCCGCAATGCGCCTCGCGCTGGAAAAGATCACCCCGGACAAGATCGTGACGCCGAAATCGGTCGAGAACGCGATCCGCGTATTGATGGCGATCGGCGGCTCGACCAACGCGGTGTTGCACCTGACGGCGGTGGCAGGACGCGCCGGCATCGATATCGATATGAAGCACCTCAATGAGATCAGCGACTCGACGCCGGTGCTGGTCGACCTCAAGCCGACAGGGCCGCATTACATGGAGGATCTGTTCGCGGCGGGCGGTATCGGCGCGGTGTTGCGCGAGTTGAAGCCGCTGCTCAACCTCGATTGCCTGACCGTCGCCGGCGAAACCCTCGGCGAGCGGCTGGAACGGCCGATGGGGCCGGTCGATCGGGATGTCATCAAGCCGCTCAGCGAGCCGCTGCTGCCCTATGGGGGCCTGGTGTCGCTGTTCGGCTCGCTCGCACCAAAGGGCGCGATATTCAAGCGCTCCGCCGCCGACCCCAACCTGTTCGAGCGCGAAGGCCGCGCCGTCGTGTTCAATTCACTGGAAGATTTGTCGGCGCGCATCGACGATCCCGATCTTGATGTCACGCCCGACGATTTCCTGGTTCTGCAAAACGCCGGGCCGCTGTCGCCCTCGGGCATGCCGGAGGCCGGCTATCTGCCGATCCCCGGCAAACTGGCGCGGGCCGGTATCAAGGACATGGTGCGCATCTCCGACGCGCGCATGAGCGGCACCGCCTATGGCTCGATCGTGCTGCATGTGACGCCGGACGCGGCTTCCGGCGGCCCGCTCGCCAAGGTACGCAATGGCGACCGCATCCGCCTCTCGGTCAAGGAGCGCCGCATCGACCTGCTGGTCGCCGAGGACGAGTTGGCCCGCCGCCCGACCTCCGCTCCGCCGGTGCCGGAGCGCGGCTACGCCCAACTCTATCGCCGCGAGATCCTGCAAGCCGACCGTGGCTGCGACTTCAACTTCCTGCGCAAACAGCCGCTCGGCGAGGGGCGGGTTTAGAGATTGTGGCCCGAATGCCCATTTTTTGACATTCGAGGGGTGCGTTGAGCGCCAACGTGAGCTACCGGGATGAAAGACAGCCTTTCATAAGGAGCCTTTATGCGCGTATATTAAAGTCTGGCTTGCGTATGGATCAGTTTGGACGCCATGTTAAACCCAGCCGTTGGCAGATCGGGGACGTATCGCCGACAACCTCTCGGATACCGCGCTTTTATCCCAGCTCCGCTCCCGCCAAAGCCGTCCGTTCGAATCAAGGGTCCTTTACAGACACTGCTCTCTCAGGCCGATCTGGCGCTTGGACGGCTTGATGGCTCAATCCAGACGCTTCCAAATCCGGACCTTTTCGTTTTCATGTATGTCCGAAAAGAAGCTGTACTATCGAGCCAAATCGAGGGCACGCAGAGTTCCTTGCAGGACTTGCTGGAAGCAGAGGCACAGCTGTTTGCGCCAGAGCGTCCGCATGACGTAGACGAAGTTGTCAACTATGTCAGAGCGATGAATTACGGACTGAATAAGTTATCACAGTTACCACTGTCGGTCCGACTGATAAAGGAAATACATCAACAATTACTTTCGGGAGTGCGTGGGTCTAGACTAACTCCCGGAGAAATAAGAACAAGTCAAAACTGGATTGGCCCAGGCGGTTGCACGTTGGCCGAGGCCACATTCGTCCCACCGCCACCTCATATGTTGGCGGATGCTCTTGGAGAATTAGAGGTATTTTTGCATCATACCGATGCTATGCCTCTGCTAGTAAAAATCGGTCTTGCTCACGCGCAGTTTGAAACTATTCATCCGTTTCTTGATGGAAATGGGAGAGTCGGACGACTACTCATAACGTTCCTATTATGTCAGCAAGGCGTTTTACAGAAACCGGTTTTATACCTATCTTATTTTTTCAAGAGACATCGCCAGGAATATTATGATCTTCTTCAAGCTACTCGAGATACTGGAGATTACGAGAGGTGGTTAGAGTTTTTCCTGCGAGGCGTCATCGAAGTGAGCACCGAAGCAACAAACACCGCTAGAAAAATACTGCTTCTTCGCGAAAATCACAGAACGCTAATTGCGGATCAACTCGGTCGAGGAGCAGGAAACGGACACCGAGTTTTAGAATACCTGTTCGAGCATCCTATCGTATCCGTCTCTGAATTGCGTGATCTAACGGGAACGAGCTTTCCCGCGGCAAATCAATTAGTCGGCAGACTGGAAACCATCGGAATACTGACCGAGTTTACTGGCCAGGTTCGACATCGGCGCTTTCGTTATGAGGCCTATGTCAGCCTCTTTTCCGACACTCCAACGCGCCCCATAAGGCGGCGGCGAGATGAGTAAACCCAAAGGAAGCCAGTGGAACTGTCTCTGAACGCCTCCTGTCTTCCCGATGACGGCTGTACTGGGACGCTGATCGGGCGCGTCTGGCTACCGGGCGTCGGGCCGGCGGTGGTGGCGGTGCGTGCCGAGGGTGTGTTCGACATCACGCCGCAGGCGCCGACCTGCGCGGGCCTCCTCAATGAGGCCGATCCTGTAGCGATTGCGCGTGGCGCTGCGGGCGAGCGCATCGGCGATGTCGCCGATATTCTCGCCAACAGCGCGGCGGCCACCCACGACCCGGATCAGCCGTATTTCCTGGCGCCGATCGATCTGCAGGCGGTGAAGGCGGCTGGGGTGACGTTTGTGCGCAGCCTCTTGGAGCGGGTGGTCGAGGAGCAGGCGCGCGGTAACCCGGCGCGCGCGACGCAGGTGCGCGACAGCCTTGGGGCCGAGATCGGTGGTGATCTGGCGGCGGTCAAGCCTGGGTCGCCCGCGGCG
>JAFAYW010000082.1 GCA_019240125.1 Alphaproteobacteria bacterium | reverse complement strand
CCATGATGACGACGGGCCTCACAGCCCTATTGCGAGACGGTCAATCTGCCCGCGCCGTGGCCCGGACGGCCATCCGGGCCACGGCATCCCGCTCAACACGAGACAACCTCACCTTACACCAGCCGCAAGAGACAATTGCGAGGAGCGAAGCGACGAGGCAATCTCGCGATCGGCGTTCGCCGGCGTAAGATTGCTTCGCTTGCCCTTGCAATGATGGCTTCGTTTGATCGAAATCGGCGAGCTTCGCGTCTACTCCGCGGCTGAGACCTGCGCAGGCACGTCGCGAGTCAACGCGGCGGCCGGGGTCGCGATCCCGTACAGCGTGGCGCAGTTGTCCCACAGGATCTTGCGGCGCTGCTCGGGCTTGAGCGGCATGCCGAAGAACTCCTTCATCGCGTCCGGGAATGCCCCGTCGGAGTGCGGATAGTCGCTCGATACCACGAAGTATTCCGCGCCCATCTTGTTGATCGCGTCGATCGCCGGCTCCTCGTCGACATCGAGTGCGATGTAGCATTGCCGCTTGAAATACTCGCTCGGCGCCCTCGACAACTGGTGCTCGCAACCGGGCCCGAATTTCTCCCACTGATCGTCGAGCCGCCACAGCCACCAATAGAGCCAGCCGGCGGTGCCTTCAAGAAAGGCAGCGCGCAGCTTCGGGTGGCGCTCCAGAACGCCGCCCGTGGTGAAGCTGGCGACCGCCCCCATCAACTCGACCGGGTTGCGGATCGCGTGTGCGATCGGGTGGAAATTGGCGTGACCGACATAGCGACGGCCGGCATCGTCCTTAAGGGCGGTGTTACCGGTGGGGTGAAAGCCGATCGGCACGTTGAGTTCTTCGAGCGCATCCCATAGTGGCTCGCAGGCATCGTCGTGCAGGTGTTGGCCGTTAACCGGGTTCGGCGTGCCGATCACCGCCACAGCGCCGAGTTTCTTGACCGCGCGGCGGGCTTCCTCAACCGCGAGCTTGACGTCGTGCATCGCCACCTGGGCGGCGAATTTGAGGCGCTGCGGGTCGGTTTTGCAGTAATCCGCGGCCCAGTTGTTGTAGGCGCGCGCCAGGGCGGCCGCGTAATCCGGCGGCAGATCGTCATGGCACAGGATCTGGCGGCCTCGCGTACCGTACATCACGGCGACATCGATCCCTTCGATGTCCATCGCGGTCAGCGTTGAGGGCGCATCGTAGCCATTGGCACGGGCGATATTGAAATGCGGGTGGCGGGCCCGGCTGCGGCGGCGCAATTCGCGGCTCGACACCGTGGCGCCTTGCTGCATGTTGTGCGCCGGGATCGCGAGGCCCTGCACCTCCATGCCCATGATCGAGTCGGCGTTGCCCTTATCCTGCTGGCTTTTCTCAAGCTTCTGCCGCTGGCCTCCGAAGAAGGTCGGCGGGTTGGCCTTGTGCGGCCCGTCGAGGTAGCGAGCCCACAGATCGTCGGGCTCCATCATGTGCAGATCGCTGTCGAGGATCAGAAAACCGTCGCGTGCCATGGTGTCCTCCCTTAGTAGGTCGTCATGGCCGGGGACTCACCGGCCATGTTCCAGGCGCTGCGGCGATCCGCGGATTAGAGCCGCGATGTTGAGCCGCGGGCGCCTGGCCCTCGATCGCCCGGCCCTTATTCGACCGGCACGAAGATGCAGTGGCGCAATTTGCCGTCGAGCGCTTTTGAGAGATGGCCCTTGCCGCTGGTGTCCTCGACAAGGAAGACCTCGCCGGCGCCGATCGTGCGGACTTCGCCGTCGCTGGCGGTGATTTGCACGCCGGCATCGAGGTTGATGATGTATTGCCGGCGCGGCGCCGGATGCCAGTCGAGATCGTAGGTCGGCTGTACCTCCCGGAAGATGATGCCGGTGGCGGGCATGCGCTTCGACAATTTGCCGGCAGCCCCTTCCTCGACCCATTCCACTTCGATATCCCGGAAGTGGGTCTCGCCCTTGTCGTCGACATACAGATTGTGAATTCGCATCGCGCGCCTCCCCTGCCTTTTCAAAGCAATTCCGAAGGCGGCGATTGTAGCGGTGTCGAGGCGGCGGACGCCAGCACCGCTACGGTATGGCTGGTCCTAGTAGGGGTAGTAGTAGGGCCGACCGTAGTAATAGTTAGGCGCGTAGTAGGCCGGTGGCGGTGCGTAGTAGCCGTAGCCTGGACCATAGCCGTAGTAGGGTGCGCCCGCGACGGCGCGGAACGGCGCGGTCGCCACCGCAGCGGCGGTGCCGACCACCGCGGCGCCGGCGAAGAACGGCCAGAATAGCGGGAAGTGCCGATGTGCCTCGGCGTGTGACAAGGGGGCGGCGGCGAGGCCGACGGCGAGCGCGGCCGACACCGCGGTTTGTTTCCAAAGCATTTGATGTCTCCTTCGTCTCCTAGGTGGTCCGGTCGCGAGGAAACGCTACGGTGCCGTAGCTTTATACGGCATGCAATCTCTTTGTATCCCCGTGCGGAGGCAGCGCCGCGACGGGTGATGACGGGTGATGAAGTTGGCCGGTACACGGAAGACGTGTTGAAACAACCTCATCCGCTCGATAAACAGGCTGTCTCCAGCCCAGGCGTCCGTGCGGACGACCATTCCCCAGTTTGGTCTGGAACGAGCGCCCAATGGGCCGGAAACTCGATGGAAGCCCTGTTCAGCGAATACGAGGACCTACGCAGGTCCGGGTTGTTCGATCCCGACTACTACCTCGCGGCCTATCCGGAGGTTGCCGAACTTAACCTCGATCCGTTGGTCCACTACCTCGAGGAGGGTGCCGCCGCCGGCAACAACCCGAGCAAGGATTTCGACGCCGCGTTCTATGTCGGATACTGCTCTCAAAAGGACGAACATCCACAAAATCCGCTTCTCCACTATTTACGGGTGGGACGGGCTCGCGGCTTTCCGACAAGGCCGCCTGGACGCCACAGCCGCACTCGGCGCGAGACGGCGGGTGAAAGCGCCGGGGAGAGAGCGCCAATCCTCGTTGCCATCGAGGCACTGAGCGTCACCGACGCAGATAAAGGGCGATCGCGCCTGTCCGTCGCGGGATGGGCTTTAGCGGCTGCGGACGTAACGCAAATCATCCTGTCGCTGGGCGACGCGCTCGCCGCCACCGCCGCTTACGGCCTCCCACGCCCCGATATCGCGCGGCTCTACCCCGATCGTGGCCAGGCACCGCATAGCGGCTTTATCCTGTCGCTGGACCTGCCGGATGGGCTGGACCGGCACGCCGAGCCCATTCTAACCGTTCACACCAGCGACGGCCAAACGGGGCAGCAACCGCTGCCGCTCGAATTGCCGACGAAGCTCGCTGCCGCGACCGGCCCGTCAGCGCCCGCTCTCGACCCCATGCGGCTGCAAATCGACAGCGCCGTCATCGATCCGACCGGCCTTCTGCGGGTCGAGGGCTGGGTCGTGTGCCAAACACCGATCGCCGATGTTGATGTGCTGCTCGACGGCAACTCTATCGGCGCCGCGGAGTACGGGCGAGTGCGACCCGACATCGAGAACGCACAACCCGGTTATCGCAATGCTCGATTTTCCGGATTCTTGTTTATCGGCGATGTCGGGCGGGGCGGCGCCGGACGCCGGCAAGTGACCGTCCGGGTCAGGTCGCGGGACGGCGTGCTCGGGAAAGAGCACGCTTTCGTCGAAGGTCCGCAACGCCGCGCACGGGCGATGGCGCAGGACGACCTGGGGTTCCACCACAATATCGACGAGGTGGCGCTGAGCACCGCCGGGCATCTGATGCTCAAGGGGTGGGCGGTTGACCGCACCCCGATCAAGGACGTGGCCATCGACCTGGATGACCGGCCCGTTGGCCGCGCGGTGCTGGGCCTGGAACGGCCCGAGATCGGCAATCTGTTCCCCAGCCTTCCACAGGCGCGGGGGGCCGGGTTCGGCGTCGCGACGACGGTGGCTCCGCCGGCGCCGGGCGCGCATCGGCTGACCCTGCGTTTCGAGAGCGGCGATGGCGTACAGCGCACGATCGCGCTTTCGGTTGACGTGCGCGGCGCCCCGGCACAGCAGCAAACCGATGATTCCAGCCGCAAGCTGCAAATCGATACGCCGCAGCTGATCGACGGGGCGGCCGCCACTCCGGTGCGGGGCAATCTCGAAATCGGCGGCTGGGCATTGGCTAAGGCTGGGGTCCAGGCGGTCGAGATCGCGCTGAACGGCACCCCCCTGGTGCGCGCCGATTACGGCTTGCGACGGCTCGATATCCGCGCCGCCTTTCCGGATTGGGACAATTCCCTCGCCAGCGGCTACTCGGCTGTGTTGCCGCACCGAATGTTGCCGGTGGGCAGGCACACGATCTCAGTCACGCTGCTCGACAAGGCGGGCGGAACCGCGAGGACCGAGTTCAGCCTCCAGGTCGAGGCGGTTGCCGAAGCGACCGGTCCCTGGTCGTTGCGCCGCAAGATGCCGCAGGCGGAGATCGACCTCGGGCTGCGGCTGCTCGATCGGCAGCCGGCGCGCGCGTCATTCACCGTCATTTTGCCGCTCCGCTCGGGCAAGGCGGCGGCCGCCGCCGCGCGCCTCACGATCGCCTCGCTTGCAGCGCAGGTCTATCCGGCCTGGCGCCTGCTGGTGGTGCCGCAGGGCAAGGCGCGCCTAGCCGATCTGCTGCGCGATCTCGGTCAATTGCCGACCAACGCGGATTTGGTTGCCGGCGTCGCGCTGGACGCGCTGCCCGATGCGCCGGATGCGTTTTGCGGGGTGCTGGCGGCGGGGGACGAACTCGGCTGCGACGCCTTCCTCGAGCTGGCGCTGGCGGCCGCGATGCACCCCCAGTCCGATTTCCTCTATGCCGATGAACGGCGCGTCAATCCGGCCAGCGGCGCGGTCGAGGCATTCTTCAAGCCGCACTGGTCGCCCGACCTGTTGCTCGCGACCAATTACATCGGCCACCCCTGGTGCGTCCGTACCCGCGTGATGCGCCGGGCATTGCGGCCCGAAGAGGCTCTGGCCGATCTGTCGGATTATGAGCTGGTCTTGCGATGTACCGAAGCCGCGGTTGCGATCCGTCACGTGGCATCGGTTCTGTGCCAGCGAGGCAAGACCGCGAGAAATAACCCCGTGTCCGATCGCGAGGCACTGCGGCGCGCCTTATCACGGCGCGGCATCGCCGGCGAGGTTCGTCCTGGCCTGGTTGCTGGTACCCACCGGATCGAGCGCTCGCTGATCAAGCCGGGTCTTGTATCGATCGTGATCCCAACCCGCGCCGCGGCGGGCATGATCGAGGCCTGCCTGACCACTTTGCGCGAGCATACCGCCTATCGTGATTACGAGATCGTGTGCATCGAGAACATTCCGGCCAGCGACCGCAAATGGCGGAGCTGGCTGAAGCGGCATGCCGACCGGGTGATATCGACAACCGAGCCCTTCAATTGGGCGCGCTTTAACAATCTCGCGGCCGCTCGCTGTCGCGGTGACTATCTGCTGTTTCTTAACGACGATATCGAGATCACCGACCCGGATTGGCTCACTCGGCTGGTCGCGCTGGCGCAGCGGCCCGAGATCGGCGTGGTCGGGCCGCGGCTGCTGTATCCCGACGGGCGGGTGCAGCACGCCGGCATGTTCCTCGCCGCTCCGGGTCAGGCGCGGCACGCGTTCCGCTATGCGCCGCCGGACGCGCCCGGCTATTTTGGCCTCGCCCTGACCGAACGCGATGTCATCGCGGTCACCGGCGCCTGCCTAATGACGCGACGCGATGTTTTCGCTCGGCTCGGCGGATTTGACGAGCGCCAGAGCATCATCAACAACGATCTCGATTATTGCCTTCGGGTGTGGCGCGAGGGTCTGCTGACCCTCTACACGCCGCATGTGACGTTGGTACATCATGAGGCGGTCAGCCGCGCCGAACTCGGCGACGAATACGACGAGGTCGCCTTCGACGCCAATTGGGCCGGGCTGTTTCAGGCAGGTGACCCGTTCTTCAATCCGCATCTGTCAAAGACGCAGGACGATTACAGCCCCGACTACGAGCCGACCCGGCTGCTGATCACTGGCCGGCCGATCTATCGCCGCGACAGCATCCGCAAAATTCTGGTGATCAAGCTCGACCACATCGGCGATTGCGTGCTGGCGCTGCCGGCAGTGCGTCGCCTGCAACAGCATTTTCCGGCGGCGCGTATTTCCGTGCTGACCTCGAACTCGTCGCGTCCCGTCTGGGCGATGGAGCCGTGCGTTGCTGAGACCATCACCTTCGACGTTTTTCACGCTCGCTCCGGTCTTGGCGAACTGAACCGCACCGAGGCGGACTGGCAGGATCTGGCGACACGGCTGGCGCCGGAACACTTCGATCTTGCGATCGACCTGCGCAAGCATCCGGAAACCCGCAAGGCTCTGCAGTATTCCGGCGCGCGTTATCTGGCCGGGTTCGATTTCCGCGGCCAGTTCCCATGGCTCGATATCCCGCTTGAGGCGGAAGCCGACCAGATATTCCTGCGTAAGCGTCTTCATAACGGCGATGATCTCGCCAATCTGGTCGAAACCGTTGCCGCCGCCGGCAATCCCGAACGCCAGACGATTCAGACCCGTCCCATGGTCACCGGCGCCGCGGCCGCCACCCTGCGGAGCCTGCCGACATCCGGCCCGCTGGTCTGCGTCCATCCGACCGTCGGCAACGACGCGCGGCAGTGGCCGGCGGCCTATTTTGCAGCTGTCATTGACCGGTTAATTAGCGAGGACGGCGCCTATATCGTGTTAATCGGTGGTCCCGGCGACGAGGCCGTGGCGGCCGAGATCATCGAGGCGGTTCGGCAACCCGCGGCGGTGACCTCGCTTGTCGGCAAACTGCCGCTGGGCGATCTGCCGGCTCTGATCAGCGGCATGTCGCTGTTCGTCGGCAATAACAGCGGCCCCAAGCACATCGCCGCCGGGCTCGGCATCCCGACCGTCGGTGTGCATTCCGGTACGGAGGACGTGCGGGAATGGGGACCGGTTGGGCCGGCGGCGATTGCGGTGGCCCGCGAGGTGGTGTGCGCCCCGTGCTACCTCGCGGATGCGGCCGATTGCCGTCGCGGCCTGGCGTGCCTGCGCGATCTGCGGCCGGCCCGCGTCTATGATGCGTGCAAGCGGTTATTGCTCCATGCCGAGCTCCGGCCGCCTGCTGCGCCACGCTCGGCGGCTCCCCCGTCCGCCGATTAGACGGAACTTGCTGCACTGCAGCACGTTTCAGGAGCTCGGTTTGGTCGCAGACCGCCGCCCCGTAGAAAGCTCCATCATGACGACGCGTCCCAAGACGGCTCCGACCACCGGAGACTCCGCTGATTCAAGCATTCCATCAATCGAAAGAACAGCGATCAGCAGTCGGCGGTTTATGGCCGGCGCCGGGGCACTGGCCATCGCTGGTCTCGCATTAGCCAACCACGCCCTGGCTCGGCGCGCGGAACGCAGCCATCCGGCGCGCGGCAGATTCATAACCGTTGATGGCGTCCGCCTGCATTATCTCGAACAGGGCAGCGGGCCTGCGATTGTCCTGCTGCATGGCAACGGGGCGATGGCTGAGGATTTCGTGATCAGCGGCGTGCTCGAGCGTCTGGCCCATAACCATCGGGTCATCGCGTTCGACCGTCCCGGTTTCGGGTTCAGTGAGCGGCCCCGCAGCCGGGTTTGGGCACCTGATGCGCAGGCGGCGTTGTTCGAACAGGCGCTGAGCGCGATTGGCGTGACGCATCCGGTGATCGTCGGGCACTCGTGGGGGACGCTTGTCGCCGTCGCCATGGCGTTGCGGCCGGCGCGGAGCATCCGAGGGCTGGTGCTGCTGTCCGGCTATTATTATCCCACCGTTCGCGCGGACACAGCAACGTCGGGATGGCCGGCCGTACCGCTGTTTGGCGACGCCTTGCGGTATACGATTTCGCCATTGTTCGCCCGGCTGTTCGCGTCGGCGGCGTACCGCAAGCTATTTGCGCCGTCGCGAGTTACCGAGCGCTTTCAACGGGAATTCCCGACCGAAATGGCGGTCCGTCCCTCGCAGATACGGGCGAGCGCGGCCGAGACTGCGCTGATGGTGCCGAGCGCCGCGATCCTGTCGTCGCACTATGCCGAACTCACCGTGCCGATCGCCCTGATGGCGGGCACCGAGGATGGCATCGCCAATTTCGAGCGCCAATCCGAGCGCTTCGCGGCGGAGGTCCCAAACAGCACTCTTTACGGCGTGCCGGGCGTTGGACACATGCTGCATCATGTCGTTCCGGATCGTGTCGCCGCGATTATCGCGGAAACAGCGCAGGAGAGCCGGGATGCAGGGAACGGCGGCTCCGTTCAATCCCGTGCCGATCAGGGAGCGACCAAGGAGACGGTCTGACGCGGGTTTAGCGCAAGGGCATGATTGGTAGGATCAGGTGCGACGCGCGCTCACGGTCGACAAAGATGCGGGTGTGCGCGGGTTGCGGCCTTGTCGCATGACCTTCCGGTTCGCCGGAATTCGGATTGATGTCGAAATGCGGAAAATTGCTGCCCGCCAGATCGAGCCGCAGTCGGTGGCCGGGCATGAAGCGATTGGCGATCGGGAACAGCAAAACAGTCACGGCATAGATTTCACCCGCCTTCATCGGTGTCGGTTCGGTCCAAGAGTCGCGATAACGCAGCCGTAAAATGCCCTCGGTGAGGTTCATCGCGAACCCGCCCGGGTAATCGGCGCTCGGCGGGTATTCGTCGATGAGCTTCGCGTGGAGGTCGGCATCCGGGACGTCGCTGCAAAGCCACAGCCGCAACTCGATCGGACCGGCGATCTCGACCGGTTCGGCGAGCGGCGGCGTCGCGAAGGACAGCAGATCGCGGCGCCGGGTCAGCGGACCGTAGGGCGCGTCGGCGCCAAACAGCGCCGGCTCAGTGCGTTGGTCATAGGCGCCGCCGCGCATCACAGGTTCGCCCGATGACAACGCCCCACCGATTGTCGGCACCGGATCGCGCGGGTCGGCCAGCAGCACAGGCGCGGTCGCGCCTTCGTTACCGCTTTCCAGGTTCAGTCCACCGCCTTCGCGCAGGTACCATCGAGTCCATTGCGTTTCCGGCAGTGGCCATTCGCCCGCCTCGCGCCAGTAGCCGCCATGATCGAGCCGATCCTCAGCGTTACGCCCGCCTGATCCGCCGCCCATTACAAAGATGCGCACCGCCGGGTCGCGGTCGGCGCCACTTTCGATGCCGCGCACCCAGCGGTCGAACCAGCGTCGCCGCAATGCGAAGAAATCATGGGCAAGGTTGCCATCGACCGTCGCGCTGGAGCCGAACTCGACCGCGCCGGCATGGCTCAGCGACCGGTCGCCATGTGTCCATGGGCCCAGGATCAGCTGGGTGGCTGCCCCGCCCGGGCGCGCCAGCCCTTGGTAATTCTCCATCGCGGTGCGGGCATAGGGGTCGTACCAGCCCGACAGGTGTACGGTCGGTACCGGGGGGTAATGTCCGTACCAGCCCTCGGCATAAATCCCGGCCTGCTGCCAGAAGGCGTCGAACTGCCCATGTTCCCATTGCTCGAACAGGTACTCTTCGTACTCCGGCGCGGCGCTGACCGGAGAGTCGCCACGCGACCAGGGCTGCCGCGGCAGGCGCGCCATCCAGGCGGCGATATCCTGCGCTTCCAGCGTCGATCGGACCCTTAAGTCGCGGGCATCGGCGACGGCATTGCGATAGGCCCAGGTCGCCTGTTTCAGATCGAAGGCGCCGCCATGGCGAATACCGCTGCGGTAGGCATTGGAAAAACCGCCGCAGTCGAGAAACTGCGCCGCCAGACCCGGCGGGTCGAGACAGCCCAGTGCCAGCTGGGTATGCGCCGCATAAGACAAGCCCATGGTCGCGACGCGGCCGTTGCACCAGCCCTGCCGCACCAGCCAGGCGATCGTGTCATACCCGTCTTCGGCCTCGCTGAGATATTTTGTGAAGCGTCCGCCTGAGGCATAGCGTCCTCGGCAGTCCTGATAGGGGACGATATAACCGGCATCGATGAAGTAGGCCGCCACCTCAGCGCGCGAGCGGGGCGCCGCCACCGCGGCGGTGCGCTCGGAGCGGCTGGGCGATGTCTTGTCGTAGGGGGTACGCTCGAGGATCACCGGAAATGGCCCAGCCCCGTCGGGCCGGTAAATATCGGTGGCCAGCGTGACTCCGTCGCGTGCCAGCACCATGATGTCGCGCTCGACGATCATCGCCCCTCCCATTTTCCTGCCGTGACGCCTCGCGACCTGCGTTGTGCCGCCTTGCCCCCCGACGGCAATTCGGTTACACCCTCGCCCCTGCCGCATGGGTCAGGGCGCGTAGCTCAGCGGGAGAGCACTACGTTGACATCGTAGGGGTCACAGGTTCAATCCCTGTCGCGCCCACCATTCGTCTCCATGACCTGTCGTTTGATGTCGCCGCTCGGCGCGCGAAGGCGCCGAGCTCTCCTCTCGGTCGCCGCGGGGCCGGAACGTCCGGTGATGGCGGCCGTTCCTCCTCGCATGGGAACCGCGAACATCCACGATCAAACCTCGATCGAACGCATCTACCCCGCGGACGAGTTCGCGCGGAACAGCAGCGAGAACGATCAGTCGAATATCGAAGTACAACACGGCGTGCGAGTGCTGTCGGTGCCCGACGGCGACGGCAATTTCGAGCTGCAGGCGGCGACAAAGCATGTCGGCGAGGCGGGCGGGTCGGTCTTTCTGGCGCCATTCCGCAGCGCCTATCCCGATCTCGCCGCGGGCTATCAGAGTTTTGTCAAAGACATCATCACGGCGGCGCAGGGCGACGCTTACGACCCGGCCACCTCGCCGGGTCAGGGCGATCCGAGAATCCGAGGGGCCCGGCAGTAGCGCCGTCTCGGCCACCCGCACTCCCGGAGCCGCTTGGTTCAGGTCACGGCTTCAGCAGGCGCGCGAGCCAATCGGCGACCGACTCGCCGCTGCTCATGTCGGCCTGAACCAGCCCGTCGATCATGAAGGTGGGCGATACGTGGATGCCGTTCTGGCGCGCGTATTTGCAGTGCCACTTCACCTCGCGGTCGAGATCCGGGATTGCGAAGGCTGCGGAAAGCCGCAGCCCGGCATAGCGTTCGATCCGGCTGATGATGTCGTTGGGCGTGGCATCGAGATTGGCGCCGCTGCAATGGTGGTCGAATTCGAATTCCTCGCGATGCGCCGCCACCGCCGCCATGACAGACTTGGCTGCCGTCTTGCCGTCGTCGAGCGTCGAGGCGGCTAGAATACACCGCACGATCACGCCCGAGTACATATGCCAGGGCTGCGACTGCAGCCGCAGCTTGATGGTAAGGCGGTCCTCGCCCGCCTGGCTCAACAGGTCGTCGAGCTTGCCGAACGCCTTGACGGAATAGGGGCAGGTTGGCTCCAGGAATACTTCGAGGATGCGATGACCGTTCCCCCAGACAAGCGGATCGGCGCGCCAAGCAGTTTTCATATGATCATTCCTTCCTCGGGTTCCTCAATCGCGCGAGAGCACCGGCACGCCTGCCGCGCCAACCGACTGACCTTCGGATCGCCCTGCGGGCAAGAGTTTCACGCAGGCAGGTCGGCCAGGGGGCGCATGACCTTGTAGAGCGCAGCCTTGGCCTCGAAGCCGATGCCAGGAATATCAGGGAGCCGCACGAGGCCGTTTTCGACCGGGCAGTCATCGGCGAAGCCGCCAAAGGGGGCGAATACGTCGGGGTAGCTCTCGTTGCCGCCGAGCCCAAGACCCACCGCGATGTTGAGCGCGAATTGGTGGCCCCCATGCGGGACGCAGCGGCGCGGCGACCAGCCGTGCTGGGCCAGCATCGTCAAGGTGCGGAGATATTCTACCAGCCCGTAGGACAGCGCGGGGTCGAATTGCAGGATGTCGCGGTCCGGGCGCAACCCGCCGTGGCGAATGAGGTTGCGCGCGTCATGCACCGAGAACAGGTTTTCTCCAGTCGCTATCGGGGGCGCATAGCGCTCGGCCAGGATGGCATGCGCCGCGTAATCAAGTGGATCGAGCGGCTCTTCGTACCAGCGCAGCCCGTATGGCGTCAGCGCATCGGCATAGGCGAAGGCTTCGTCGAGCGAGAAGCGGCCATTGACGTCGACCGCCAGGTTCTCGCCGCTGCCGACGATCTTCAATACCGCCTCGATCCGCGTCAGGTCATCGGCCAGCGATACGCCGCCAATCTTCATCTTGACGCAGGCATAGCCGAGATCGCGGTAGTGCCGCATCTCATCCTGCAAGGCGTCGATACCCTTGCCGGGATAGTAATAGCCGCCGGCGGCATAGACCCAGGCGCGTGGATCCGCCTCGCCACCCGCCTCCTTTGGGCGATAGCGGTCGGCGAGGAGGCCCCACAGCGGCTTGCCCTCGGCCTTGGCGCGCAAATCCCACAACGCCATGTCGAGAACGCCGACCGCCACCGAACGCTCGCCATGGCCGCCGGGTTTTTCATTGGCCATCATGATCGCCCACGCCTTGGCCGGGTCGATCAGCCCGGTTTCGTCGCGGAGTGCTTCAGGGCTTGCGTCGCCCAGACGTGGAATGAAGCGCTCGCGCAGCAGGCCCTGCACGGCGTAGCGACCGTTCGAGTTGAAGCCAAACCCGACCACCGGTTTGCCGTCGCGTTTCACATCGGTGTGGATCGCAACGACGCTCGCCGTCATCTTGCTGAAATCGATATAGGCGTTAGCGATCGCCGAGCTGATGGGGGCGACGATGTCGTGGATCGCGGTAATGCGCATGGGGAACCCGCAAGAACACTAAGCAAGCGCTCACTATGCCGTCGATCCTCGCGGCATGCGAGGTCTGCCGGGGTGGATATAAACAATCGCCGACAGGAAGCTCAGCCGCAGGGCGCCGGGTTCGGTGCGCCCCGCGCGGCCGCGTTCAGACTAACGGTAGCCGAACAACAGATACAGAATCAGGATGATCAGCAGCAGGCCGCCGATGCCGATACCACCGCCATAGCCATAGCGGTTGTACCCGAAGCCGCCGCCACCGAGCAGCAGAATGATCAAGACGATGAGGATGATGGTGCCCATGGGGATCTCTCCGATGCAGCCAAGCCTAGGAGCAATCGTTGGTTGAGCTCAGTTGGTTCCAAGATCGTTCGATGTTAGGCGCTCGGTCCTCCGCTGAGCATCGAATTCCAAGTGCTGATCAGGCAGGTGCGGTCGGCACCACTGCGGTTCTCCCGAGGCACTGATCCCGTTGCTGTGAGCGGGGTCACACATCGCGCGCCGGTGACGGCGCTATGCTTGCCGCATCGTTTCGCCTGGTCGGATAGAAACAATGATGCCAGCCCTGGTCACGAATACCCCCGCCGCGGTCGCGATTTCGCTGACGGCCATGATGGTGTTCTCACGATCGAAACCCGGATGGAAGCGGGTCGCCGTCCCATCCTGGGTGCCATGGGCTTTTTTGGTCGTATTGGGGATCAGCTCGTGCTGGTTTGCCGTGACGCACCCCGACGCGCTGTACGACAGCGGGCTGACAACCCAGCTTTAACCTTCGGTGCTTCGCTTAAGTTGATTTTAAAGCGGAGTGTTCTGCTTAAAAACGCCGCCTTTACGAATTGGCGATCGAGGTAAGACTGCCGTCGGGGGAGGCCAACCCGCGCGTTTGACGTCGCAGCCATTCGCGCTCGGCCTCATCGGCAATCGCCAGCGTGACCTCGGCGGCGGCGTTATGGCCGCGATACCCGAGCAGCGAGGCGGCAATATTCAATTCCCATATCGCCCCGACACCGTAGCACTCGAGCATCACGGTGGCAGCGTTGACAACGAGAGCCGAGCGTTCGCTCTTTTCCATGATGATGACCGCGGCGCAGCAAGGTAATGGTTGTTCGGCGACTAGCCCGAACACATCCCCCTGCTCCCCCCTTTGTTTAAAAGTTGGGAGCATGTACGCCCTTCAAACGACGATTGCAACCGGTCGCCACCCCCGAAAAGAGGGTTTTCAGGAGCGCAGGACCTTGCCCGAAAGCGAACCGGTGGCGCGATCCTGCGCATAGGCGATCTCGCCGTTTACGATGGTATATTCCATGCCGCGAGACGGCATCACCATGCGCTTGGCGCCGCCCGGGAGGTCGTTCCAGCGCTCGCCGCGGCTCGCCGACCCGACGCGTGTCGGATCGAAGATGGCGAGGTCGGCGGCATTGCCGATGGCGAGCCGCCCGCGGCCGCGGATGCCGAACAGATCGGCCGGCTGCGAGGTCAGGCGCATGATGGCCTGCTCCAGCGACATGATCTGGCGCTCGCGCACCCAGGTGCCCAGCAGATAGGTCGGGTAGCCGGCGTCGCACAGCATGTCGACATGGGCTCCGCCATCGCCGAGCGCGATCAACACGCGCGGATCGCACAGGTTCTCGGCGACGCGCTTCACATCGGTGTTGAACTGCGCAAGGACGAACTCGATGTCGAGATCATCCTCGAGGGTCAGGTCGAGGAAGGTGTCAACACCATCTTTCCCGCGCTCCTGTGCGATCTCGGCAACTGTGCGGCCCTCGTGATGCTTCATCTCGGGCCTATGCGCTTCGTGCACGGTAATGCGGCCCCAATTCTTGTCGCTGAACCCGGCCGCGCCTCTCAATTCGCCGCGGAACGCGTCGCGGAAGGTGGGATCGGCATAGACCGCACGCTGCGCCTCTCTTGACTTGTCGGCAAAGACCCGGCCCCAGCAGGGGAATGACGCAAAGGTGAACGGGTTGCGCATGTTGACCTCACGCGTCAGCGCAAGGGGTGAGGTCTGCGGCGTGGCGCCGGGGAGGGCATTGGCACGGCGGCGGGTTTCCGGACAGGCATCTGGCTCGTCGTCGCGCTGGAAGAGCGCCAGGAAGGTCACCGGACGGCCACTTTCGCGCAGCAGGAAGGCGAGCAGATCTTCCTCCTCGTCGGCCATGACGGAAATCTTCTTCGTCAGGGCGATCTCGATGGCGCCCTTGCCGGTTTCCTTCAGCACGTTGGCATAGGCCTTCAGCTCGTCGCGATCGGCATTGCGGCAGGCCAGCGGACGCGCCTGATAGCCGATGTGCTGGTTCAGTGTCGTGGTCGAAAAGCCGAAGGCGCCGGCATTGACCGCCTCGCGCATCAGCTGGGTGATCTGAGCGCGCTCGTCGGCGGAAGCAGCGCGCTCCATCGACGCTTCCCCCATCACCCAATGGCGGAACGGGGTCAGCGGGGCGAGAAAACCGAGATTGAGTGATGAGCCGCGCTTATCGGCCGCGTCGAGAAACTCCGGAAAGCTCTCCCAATCCCAGGTGATGCCGGTGTTCAGGACATCGAACGGGATACCCTCGACATTGACGAGGTCGCGCATCGCGATCTCGCGCGCTTCCGGCTTGCAGGGGGCGATGCCAACGCCGCAATTCCCCATCACCACCGAGGTGACACCATGCCAGGAGGAAGGGCTGATCGCCGGGTCCCAGCAGATCTGCGCGTCGTAATGAGTGTGCGGGTCGATAAAGCCAGGCGCGACGACGCAATCCGCCGCGTCGATAGTCTTTGTGGCGCCGTCCCTAATCTTGCCGATCTCGGCGATTCTGCCCTTCGCCACGGCGATATCGGCCTGGTAGCGCGCCGCGCCGGTGCCGTCAATGACGGTGCCGTTCCTGATCAGCAGATCGTATGCCATGGTCGGCGTCCTCCTCGTTCGTTGCCGCGAACGGTAAGCCGAGCCGCGTGGCCTGTCGATTGCGATGTGGCGCCGGACCGGGGCGCCTATTCAGCCCCGGCTGCCAACTCTGGTTGCCAGCACCGGCATGGGAACGGTGCCGGCGCGCCGTGTGCGCCCCAGTGCGAGCGCGCGCTTTTCGACGGTGTGCCAGGAGACCCACGCGAGCACTCCGGCGACCGGCAGGGAGCCTATGTATACCACCCACCAGCTGGCATGGCCGCCCGAGACCCACTTGACGAACTGCTCAGCGGGCCAGCCGTAGATATAGAGCCCGTAAGACAGGTCGCCCAAGTAGCGGGCGTAATCGAGACGGGGGTTGTAGCGTCGGGCGAAATAGATCGCGAGATACGATCCGCACAGCGGGAACAGCATGATCAGCCGTCCCATCCAGGTAATGGCGACAAGCACCACCAGCGCAAGCAATGCGATGCGCCAGTTGAAGATCGGGCGGTTAAGAAAAACGCGATCGCGCAGGAAATGAAGCACCATGCCGGCCGCGAAAAAACCAACCAGCCAGGCCCACTCGCCGAGATCGCCGAACGGGGTCAGCGACTTCTCGAAATAGATGGCAACGATGCCAAGAGCCACGAGGAACAGCGATGTCGACAGGCGTAACAGCCGGGTCACCCCCAGCAGCAGCACCATCACATACATCATCACTTCATAACGCAGTGTCCACATCGATCCGTTGATCAGGTCGCCGACCGAGGTGTCGGCAAAGACGACGCCGGGGAGATGCGTCGGTCCGGGGTTCAAGGTCGTCAGCTTGTAGAGGAAGTTGAGCAACTCGGGACCACGCAGATACGTGCCGAGCGGCAATGATGTCACCAGGGGTCCGAGCAGCAATGCGCAGATTGCTATGTTGAGCAGGAGGCCGGGATAAATGCGCAGCGTTCGCTTGACCGCGAAGCGCCACGGCGACGGGTTGCGGCAATAGCTCTCGGTTACGAGATAGCCGCTGATCGTAAAGAAAATAAAGACACCGCACAGGCCGAGGATCGTCTGGTTGCCGGTCAGGCGCACGATCGGCTCGTTCGCCTCAGTACCTTCGGCGATCAGAAAAGCGTGCGAGAAGATGACCGAAACGGCCGCGAACAGGCGCAGTGCGTCGAAATTGTTGGCGCGCCCCGGTTTGGCGCCGGAGGGCGCCGCAACCGGTGTCTCAGTCATTGCCGCGGGCTGCCGACGCCGTCTCGATCTGCGCCAGGTGCGCGGCGGTATTGATGATAGCCGTGTGCGAAAAGGCCTGTGGGAAGTTGCCGAGCAGGCATCCCGTGCGGGGATCGTATTCCTCTGACATCAGGCCGACATCGTTGCACAAGGCCAGCAATTTCTCGAACAAGGTGATCGCGTCATGGCGCCGGCCGATCAGAGCGAGGCAATTGGCAAGCCAGAAGCTGCAGGCGAGGAATACACCCTCGCCTTCAGGCAAGCCGTCGGTTTCCTCGTGCGTCGGGTAGCGTATGACAAAGCCGTCAACCATCAACTCCCGTTCGACAGCCTCGATGGTGCCGCGAATGCGCGGGTCTTCGACCGGCAGAAAGCCGAGCAGCGGGATCAGCAGCAACGAGGCGTCCAAGTCGGTCGCGCCGTAGTACTGGACAAAGGTGTTCCGGTGGCTGTCAAAGGCGTTGCCGAGGATCTGTGCGGCAATCTTATCGCGAATTTCGGTCCAATGCTCGATCGGCCCCTTGCAGCCGTATTGCTCGATTAGTTTAATGCCGCGGTCGAAGGCAACCCACACCATCACCTTGGAAAAGGTGAAGTGGCGCGGCTCGCCGCGGACCTCCCACATGCCCTGATCCGGTTTGTCCCAGATCGTCTCCAGATACTCGAGCAGCTTGAGCTGCAAATCCCAGGTGACGTCGCTGGGCTCGAGACCGAAGCGATGACAGGCGTAAAATGCGTCCATCAATTCGCCGTACACATCGAGCTGAAGCTGTTCGTGCGCGGCATTGCCGATCCGTACCGGTTTGCTATCGGCATATCCGGGAAGCCAGGCGAGCTCGTATTCAGTCAGCCGTCGTTCGCCTGCGATCCCATACATGATCTGCATCTCGGCCGGGTGTCCCGCCGCTGCTCGCAACAGCCATTCGCGCCAGGCGCGCGCCTCGCTGCGGTAGCCGGAAGTAAGCAGCGCGTACAGCGTGAAGGTCGCGTCGCGCAGCCAGCAGAAGCGGTAATCCCAATTGCGCACGCCGCCCAATGCTTCTGGTAGGGACGTCGTTGCCGCCGCGACAATGCCGCCAGTGGGATGATAGGTCAGCATTTTCAGCGTGATCGCCGAGCGCATGACGGGATCGCGCCATTTCTTGGGCAAGATACATTGGCTCGCCCAATCGTGCCAGGCATTCTCGGTCCGCTGCAGCATTTCGTAAGGGTCGCGGTAAATAAAGCCGCGGTGATGCGAGGGGTACCAGCTCATCGTGAACGATAGAGACTGGCCGGCCTTGACCGTGAACTCACCTGCCGTGTGCATCTGAGGCGTGCCATCCAGTGGCACCGGCGTGGTAAATTGCACCGCATGCGGTCCCGCGATTGCGCGCGGACCGCCAAAATGATGCCGGACCCACGGAATGCCGCGTCCATAATCGAACCGCATGACGATATCGGTGTGCATCGCGACAGTGCCTTCATCACCGCGCACGATACGGATGATATCGACCTGATCCTCGCCCTCCGCCATTGGCATGAAGTCGATGATCGTGATCTTGCCCTCGGCAGTCTCCATCTGCGTCTCGAGGATACCCGTGTCGCCGCGATACTGCCGCGAAGTGCTGGTGATCTCGGCCGTCGGCTCAATCAGCCAACGGCCGTTCTCCTCGTTGCCCAGCAACGCGCCAAACACCGAGTCAGAGTCGAAACGCGGCAGGCAAAGCCAGTCGATCGACCCCGACCTTGATACCAGCGCGACGGTGTATGCGTTGCCGATGATGCCGTAATCGGCAATCGGCGTGCTCATCAGCGGTTGTTCCCCAGGAAGGTTGGCAATCCGCCATCCTTGTTAGGGTTCCACTCCTTCTCGATCTGCTCTTCGATCGGAATGCCGGTCGACGTCACTGGGCTGCGGGTGGCGGGCGGCCGGCTTTGCGGCGGCTCCGTTATCGGCTCGTCCGCGATGTGATGCGGCGGCTGATCTTCTGGCGATCTTTCGACGGTCTCGTCTCTGACAGTCTCGTCTCTACGGTTCTGCTCTTGAGCCATTCGCCACCACCAAAGTATTTCGCGCAAGGATAACGTTGGCGATCACGCGATCGTTCGCGAGTTGAGGGCGAAGCAGCAAAAACCGTGAAAACAGAGGCTGAACAAAAATAAGGCAGGGCCACGGCCCTGCCAGGGATGTCTTGCGGATCATTATCACCGAAAACTTGAGGTTTTCGGCCGTCGATCGGAAACCTCCCTAAACTCGGACCAGGCTATCTGCCTGTGCGTTTTGCTTGTGGCCACATAGTACGCACATTGTCGCACCGGGTCACCAGCTTTTTTTTCACGCCCTAGTAATTTCCGGAATGGCTCGCTAGTAGATGCCGACCACGCCGCAGGATCCGAGCCGATGCGCCTTTCACAATATTTCCTGCCCCTTCTGCGCGAGACGCCCAGTGAGGCACAGATCGTGTCGCATCGTCTGATGCTGCGCGCCGGCATGGTGCGGCAATCGAGCGCCGGTATCTATTCGTGGTTACCCCTTGGGTTGCGGGTGCTGCGGAAGGTGGAGCAGATCGTGCGCGAGGAGCAGGACCGCTCAGGTGCGCAGGAAATCCTGATGCCGACGATCCAGCCCGCCGAGCTGTGGCGCGAAAGTGGGCGGTACGATGATTACGGCAAGGAGATGCTGCGCATCACCGACCGGCACGAACGCGAGATGCTGTACGGGCCGACCAACGAGGAGCAGGTCACGGTCATCGTCCGTGACGCGATCAGGAGTTATCGCGACCTGCCGAAAAACCTCTATCACATCCAATGGAAATTCCGCGACGAGGTGCGCCCGCGCTTTGGCGTGATGCGCGGCCGCGAATTCCTGATGAAGGACAATTACAGCTTTGACCTCGACCGTGCCGGCGCGAAGCACTCGTACAACAAGATGTTTGTCGCCTATCTGCGCACTTTCGCCCGGATGGGGCTGAAGGCGATCCCGATGCGCGCCGATACCGGTCCGATCGGCGGCGATCTCAGCCATGAATTCCAGATTCTCGCCGATACGGGTGAAAGCGAGGTGTTCTGCGACAAGCGCTGGCTGGAAGCCGACGTGCTCGCCGAACACCTTGATTATGACGGCGATCTCGAGCCGTTCTTTCAGCAATGGACCAGCCTCTACGCCGCCACTGATGAAATGCACAAACCAGAGGGCTGTCCGATCTCCGAAGAGCAGCTGGTGACGGCACGCGGCATCGAGGTCGGCCACATCTTCTACTTCGGAAACAAATATTCGAAGCCGATGGGCGCTGTCGTGACCGGCCCGAACGGCGAAGAGGTCGCTTTGGAGATGGGCTCCTACGGCATTGGCGTATCGCGTCTGGTCGGCGCCCTGATCGAGGCCAACCACGACGACGCGGGTATCATCTGGCCGGAGAGCGTCGCACCGTTCCGCATCGGGCTGATCAACCTGCGCAATGCCGATGAGAAATGCCGGGCGACCTGCGAGGACCTTTACGGTAAGTTCCGCACCGCCGGGATCGATGTGTTGTATGACGACCGCGACGAGTCCGCGGGCGCCAAATTTGCCGCTATGGATCTGATCGGCATCCCCGACCAGCTGATCGTCGGACCACGCGGCCTCGCCGCCGGCAACATCGAACACAAACACCGCCGCACCGGCCAGCGCACCGACCTGCCGCTGGACAGCGCGATCGCTCGCTTCGCTGCTCATCAAGGCGACTAGTGCCTTATCTCAGTCTCCTTGGCCGGGCTTGGCCCGGCCATCCACGACTTAATTCGGCCGGCAATGTGCCTGCCAGGAAGCCTCCGTGGGATGCCCGGATCAAGTCCGGGCAAGGTGAAGTGGGAGGCGCTTAGGTGACGAGTGCGCCCGAGTACGGTGCCCGGGTATACATCATGACCAATCAGCCGAACGGCACCCTGTATGTCGGATGTACGGTCAACCTACTCCGGCGTGTCTGGGAGCACCGCGAAGGCGTCGCGGAGGGCTTCACGAAGAGGTATGGGCTTAAGCGGCTTGTGTATTTCGAGCGACACGACAGCTTGGAAGCGGCGAAGCAGCGGGAAAGCAATTCGAAGCACTGGAAGCGTGCCTGGAAGGTGCGGCTCATCCTCCAAGGCAATCTGAACTGGGACGATCTCTACGAGAGCCTTGCATGATGAGTGAAGCCTTCGCACCGAGCGCGCAGTTATGATCTTTAGTGCGTTTGAGCGGATGGTGGCGTTTCGCTATCTGAGGGCGCGGCGCCAGGAGGGGTTTGTCTCGGTTATCGCGATCTTTTCGCTGCTTGGCATCGCGCTGGGGGTGGCGACATTGATCATCGTGATGGCGGTGATGAATGGGTTTCGCACCGATCTGATCAACCGCATTCTCGGACTCAACGGTCATCTCGCGGTTTATGGCGAGACCGCTGACTTGCCGGATTTCGATGCTTTCGCGAAGAAGGTGCGGCAGGTGCCCGGTGTCACCGATGTGACGCCGCTGGTCGAAGGGCAGGTCATGGCGACCAGCCCGAGCAGCGCTTCGGGCGCGGTGGTGCGCGGCATCAGGCCTGACGATATCCGCCAACGCAAATTGATCGCCGAGCATATCGCCTTCGGCTCCCTCGATCAGTTCGGCGGCGATGAGATCGCGGTCGGTGATCGGCTGGCGCGCCGGCTCGGCCTCAAGGTCGGTGACAAGATCACGTTGATCGCACCGGAAGGGACCGACACGGCGTTTGGCACCGTGCCACGCCTGAAGACCTATACGATCGCGGCGCTGTTCGATGTCGGCTATTACGAATACGACAACACCTTCATCTACATCCCGCTCGAGGCGGCTCAGGTGTTTTTTCGACTGCCCAACGCGGTCAGCTATCTCGAAGTCTTTGTCACCGACGCCGATCGCAGTACTGCGGTCGCCCGCGCGATCAGTGCGGCGCTGGGCGGCCACGTCCGAATCCTCGACTGGCAGCGGGCCAATTCGGGCATCGTCAATGTCGTGTCGATCGAACGCAATGTGATGTTCCTGATCCTGGCCCTGATCATCCTGGTGGCGGCGTTCAACATCATCTCCGGCATGATTATGCTGGTGAAGGACAAGGGACGCGACATCGCGATCCTGCGCACGATGGGCGCCTCGCGCGGCATGATCCTGCGCATCTTCATCCTCAGCGGCGCCAGTATCGGCGTGGTCGGAACGCTGGTCGGGTTTGGCCTCGGTATCCTGATCACGCGCAACCTCGAGGCGATCCGCCAATTCCTCGAAGGCATCCTGCACGTCGAGCTGTTCTCGGCGGAGTTCTACTTCTTCACCCGCATTCCGGCGCGC
Source organism: Alphaproteobacteria bacterium (assembly GCA_019240125.1). GTDB lineage: Bacteria > Pseudomonadota > Alphaproteobacteria > ATCC43930 > CGMCC-115725 > DATARH01. Next base: position 5,761 of record JAFAYW010000082.1, on the reverse strand, counting down.
ATCGACGCGCACGAGGTCGGCACGGTCGTAGGCATGGCGCTGGCGCTGTCATTCCTCGCGACACTCTACCCGTCGTGGCGCGCCGCGCGACTCGATCCGGTCGAGGGGCTGCGCTACGAATGAGCAGCTGCTGGTGACGCTTGAGGGATATGAGCCGGCGCTGGAATTGCGCGATGTGCGGCGAGTGTTTCGGCAGGGCAATGTCGAGCTGGCGGTATTGAACGGCGTCGACCTGGCGCTCGAACCCGGCGAAATCGTCGCCCTGGTCGGGCCGTCGGGCGCCGGCAAATCGACGATGCTGCACGTCGCCGGCTTGCTGGAACGGCCCGATAGCGGCGCGGTTATGGTCAATGGCGCGGAATGTGGCGGCCTCTCCGACGAGCAGCGGACGCTGTTGCGCCGCCGTTCGCTCGGCTTTGTCTACCAGTTTCATCACCTGTTGCCGGAATTCTCGGCACTGGAGAACGTGATGCTGCCACAGATGATCGCTGGGGTCGCACGTGGCGCGGCGCGCGAAAAGGCGGCGGATTTGCTCGACCGGGTCGGCCTCGCGGCGCGCCTGACGCATCGTCCCGCGCGTCTCTCGGGCGGCGAGCAGCAGCGTGTCGCGATCGTGCGGGCGCTGGCCAACGACCCGCAGGTGTTGCTGGCCGACGAGCCGACGGGCAACCTCGACCACAACACCGCCGACGATGTGATGGCGACGCTGATCGAGATCGTCCGCGACACCGGGCTCGCGGCTTTGATCGCGACCCACAATCTCGACCTGGCCTACCGCCTCGATCGTGTCGTCGCGCTGGCTGATGGGCAGCTCAGCGCCCTCAGCTGAGTTCGATTGACGGCGCGCCTTACGGCTGCTGCACTCGCGGGCGCGACCCAGCGTCGCGCGATCGGGAGGACAAGCGAAATGGCATTTTACGAATTGCGCCAATACCACGTACGCCCCGGCAAGATGCAGGCATGGCTCAAGCTGATGGAAGGGGAGATCATCCCGTTCCAGGTGGCTCAAGGCATGGTGATCTGCGGCAGCTTCCGCGGCGAGACGGACGAGTCGGTCTATGTCTGGATCCGGCGCTTCGAGAGCGAGGCGCAGCGCGAGGCGCTGTACAAGGCGGTATACGACACCGATTTCTGGAAGACCAAGATCGGGCCGCAAATCCCCGATCTGCTCGATCGCGACAAGATGGTGATCACCCGCATCGCGCCGACTTCGCGATCCACGATGCAGTAACCGGCGGGCGGGGCGGCGCGCTCAGATATCGTGCACGTCGACGATGCCGGGCAGCGATTTAACGGCTGCCCGGATGCCGGGATTGATGCGGAACCCGCCGGGGAGGGTCAGCTCGACTTCACGGCTCGGCAGGTCGAGCACCACCGTCACCCGGCCGCGACCGCCTGACTCGCGCGAGATCAGGCCCTTCAGCCGCGACAGCGCCTCGGCCTCGGCGACGAACACGCGCAAGCCTGCCGCGGCGTGCGCCACGACATTGTCGAGCGCCTCGATCTTCTGCGCGGTGAGCCGCAGCGTCTCTTCCTCCCGCCGCACATCGACCGTCACGATCAGCGGCTGGCCGCTATCGAGCAGCGCGCGCGACTGGCCGAGGGTTTCCGAGAACAGCGTGATCTCGAACATGCCGGTCATATCGGAGAGCTGCACAAAGGCGAAGCGGTTGCCGCGCGATGAGGTGCGCTCCTTCCTGCCGATCACGATACCGGCGAGCTTGAACCGCGTCGTGCCGCCCGCCGCCATCGCCGCCGGCAAATCCACCCAGCGCAGGATACCGGCCCGCTCCAGGCTTTTGCCGTAGGGGTCGAGCGGGTGGCTCGACAGGTAGAAGCCGATCGCGTCGAACTCGTGCTGCAACCGCTCAACCGGCGGCCAATCCGGGATGACCGGCAGTGACGGACGCGCCGCAAACCCTTTGTCGAGGCCACCGAACAGGCTTTGCTGCCCGTCATTGCGTTCCTCGGCGGCGCGGCTCGCCTGCCGCAACAGCAGATCGGCGGCAGTGAAGGTCTGGGCGCGGTTCGGGTTGAGGCACTCAAAGGCACCGGCCTTGGCGAGGCTTTCGAACTGGCGCCGGTTGAAGCTGCGCGCATCGAGCCGCTGCGACAGGTCGAACAGATCCTTGAACGGGCCGCCGCGGCGGCGTGCTTCGACAATGTCCTGCATCGCCTGCGCGCCGACTCCTTTCACCGCCGCCAAGGCGTAGCGGATCGCGGTCTTGCCAGTTTTCGCATCGTTCTCGACGGCGAACGCCACCTCGGATCGGTTGATGTCGGGCTGCAACAAGGGGATGCCGAGCCGCATCAATTCCTGGCGGAACACGTTGAGCTTGTCGGTATTGCCCATGTCGAGGGTCATCGACGCCGCGAGAAACTCGACCGGGTGGTTTGCCTTGAGATAGGCGGTCTGATACGCCACCAGGGCATAGGCGGCGGCGTGCGATTTGTTGAACCCGTAGCCGGCGAATTTCGCCATCTGATCGAAGATCAATTCGGCGCGCGCCTTTTCGACGGCGCGGTCGGTGGCGCCATCGACAAAGAGTTTGCGCTGCGCGTCCATCTCGGATTGGATTTTCTTGCCCATCGCGCGGCGCAACAGGTCGGCGCCGCCCAGCGTGTAGCCGGCCAATACCTGCGCGATCTGCATGACCTGCTCCTGGTAGATCATGATGCCGTGGGTCTCCTTAAGGATTCCCTCGAGCTTCGGGTGCAGGTAATCGGGCTGTTCAATGCCGTGCTTGACCGCGATGTAGCGCGGGATGTTTTCCATCGGGCCGGGCCGATACAGCGATACGACCGCGATGATGTCCTCGAACCGGTCGGGGCGCAATTTGCGCAGCATGTCGCGCATGCCCTGACCTTCAAGCTGGAACACGCCCACCGTGTCGCCGCGGCCGAGCAGCTCGAACGAGGCAGGGTCGTCGAGCTGCAAGGCCGAGAGATCGAGCTCGACGCCGCGGCTCTTCAACAATTCGATGCAGCGGGCCAGCACAGTCAGCGTCTTGAGGCCCAGGAAGTCGAATTTGACCAGCCCTGCGAGTTCGACCCACTTCATGTTGAATTGCGTCACCGGCATGTCGGAGCGCGGATCGCGATAAAGCGCGACCAGCTCCGACAGCGCACGGTCGCCGATCACGACGCCGGCCGCATGGGTCGAGGCATGGCGGTAAAGGCCTTCGAGCTTGAGCGCGATCGCCATCAGCCGCGCGACATTCTCATCAGCGTCGCGTTGCTGCTGCAATTGCGGCTCGCCCTCGATCGCCTTGGCGAGGGTGACCGGGTGCGCCGGATTGTTCGGCACCAGTTTGCACAGCCTATCGACTTGGCCATACGGCATGCCGAGCACCCGCCCGACATCGCGCAACACCGCGCGCGCCTGGAGTTTTCCAAAGGTGATGATCTGCGCGACCCGGTCACGGCCGTATTTCTGCTGGACGTAGCGGATGACCTCGTCGCGCCGATCCTGGCAGAAATCGATGTCGAAATCGGGCATCGACACGCGTTCGGGGTTAAGGAAGCGCTCGAACAGCAGGCCAAAGCGCAGGGGGTCGAGATCGGTGATGGTCAGGGCCCACGCCACCACCGAACCGGCGCCCGAGCCGCGTCCCGGGCCCACCGGGATGTCGTGGCGTTTCGCCCATTGAATGAAATCGGCGACGATCAGGAAATAGCCGGCAAACCCCATCGCGATGATCGTTTCGAGTTCGAAATCGAGCCGCTCGCGATAGGGCTGAGTGGCGGCGCCATCATCGGCGATGCCGAGCGCGGTGAGGCGGGCAGTTAGGCCGTCCTGCGCCAGCGCGCGCAGCGCGGTGATCTCATCGGCGCCGGCCTCGCCGTGAAAGGCCGGCAGGATCGGACTGCGCGAACGCGGGATAAAGGCGCAGCGCTGCGCGATAACCAGCGTGTTGTCGCAAGCTTCCGGCAAATCGGCGAACAGCTCGCGCATCTCGGCCGCGGGGCGGAAAAAATGGTCCGGGGTTAGGCGTTTTCGGTCGTCATCGGCGACGGCGCGGCCCTGCGCAATGCACAACAGCGCGTCATGTGCCTCGTAGAATTCGCGGTCGGGGAAATAGGCGTTGTTGGTCGCGACCAGCGGCAGGTCGTGCGCGTAGGCCAGATCGATCAGGCCGGGTTCGCAGTGTCCCTCCTCCGGCATGCCGTGGCGTTGCAATTCGATATAGAGCCGACCGGGGAAAATTTCCTTGAGCCTGAGAAGAGCCGCTTCAGCCGCCTCGCCTTGGCCCTCGGCCAGCAAGCGGCCGACCGGGCCACCCGCGCCGCCGGTCAGACACAGGAGGCCATCATGCCAGGCGGCGAGATCGGCGAGTGCCACGGCCGGTTCGGCGCTGGCCTCGCCGTCGAGATAGGCGTGGCTGACGAGGCTCATCAGGTTGCGATAGCCGGCCTCGTTCTGTGCCAAAAGCACGAGGCGGTCGAGTTCAGCGGTGATGTTGGGACGGGATGCGCGGCCCAGCTCGCCCGGCAACAGCGCGATTTCGCAGCCGATGATGGGCTGGATGCCGCTATCGCTGCAGGTCATCGCGAATTCGAGCGCGCCGAACAGATTGCCGCTATCGGTGATGGCCACGGCCGGCATCGCTTCGGCGCGGCACAGCCCGGCCAGTTCCTTGACCTTGATCGCGCCAGCCGACAGCGAATAGGCCGAGTGGGTGCGCAGATGAACGAAATCGGCGAGAGGCATTGGGGCGATCCTGATTTTGCTCAAGATGGCATGCCGCGCCGATCAAAACAGCGCCGTCGTGCACACGGCAGAAACGCGGGCCGATCAAAGCACAACGGCCGGCACCGATACATTGGCGCCGGCCGCGATTCGCGTCCCTAACGCCGGCGGATCACACCGTCTGGAGGATTTTCTCCGGCGTGATGTCGGGCGCCATGATCTCGTGCCAGTCGGCGTCGCGCGCCAGCACTTCCTCACCGGCGGTGATCGTGTAGTAGCTGGTGCCGGTGCCCGGGGGGTTCTGGCCTGCCTCGACCGCTTTCACCGCCTGGCGCAAGAGACGGCGCGCCTGGATGATCGCTTTGTCCGCGGGGCCGAGGTGCTCTTTGCTGCGGTCGACGATCTTGCCCATGCTTTCCTGCAAGGCGCGGTCCTGCTGGTTGATGCCGTCAATGCCGCTATAGCTCTCGGTGCGCTGAACCTCGCGGTCGAGTCCGTAATCGTTCGACTTATTGAACAGCGAGCGGAACGTCTTCTGGTCGACATGCAGCGGGCCGTTGCCGAGCCCCTTCTCCAGCCGGTCCTCCTCGCCCAGCGGCGTATCGCTCAGGCTATATGACCAGTTGAACACCATGCAGGTCTCGTCGTCGATCGGCACCCAGCAATGCCCGGCGTCGAGCGCCGTGCCGGTTTCGGACTTGGATGGCCGGATCTGATGGAACGGCAGGATGAAGTGATAGGTGCGGACATGGATGTCGCTGTCGCCGAGCGGCCGCACCCCGGCATACATGTAGCCATAATCGGTGATGTCGACGACCAGGTTCGGCGCCTTGCCACGCACAAACGGGTGCGACGGCTTGAACCCGCCGCGTGTCGAGTTGTCGGTCAACAGCCTGTGCAGGATCGGCGCGTGCGAGGTGTCGATGCCACCTTCCAGCGCCTGCAGCCAGTTGCATTCCTGGATCACCTTGGTGCAGTGACGGTGCGTCTCCGGGACCTGCGTCCAGGCGAATTTTGGCGGCGCCGGCATGTTTTCCTTCGGCCCCATATAGGCCCAGATGACCCCGCCCA
>JAFAYW010000355.1 GCA_019240125.1 Alphaproteobacteria bacterium | reverse complement strand
CCGAGAAAGAGCTTGAAGCGGCCGCGATGCTCCCGTTCCGCTTCACGCAGCAGGACCTCGGGAGAGGGCCGTTGGTCAGGGTCGGATCGGTCGCTCATCGCATTGCGCCGTCGTCCTTCGGCGTTAGGCGGCGACAGTAAGACGATTGCGGTGCCTTGACGAGAGAAGCCAGCTTTGCCCGCCTACTTGCTGCTCGCGGCGGCGTCGAGTGCCAGGTTGAGCTTCAGCACGTTGACATGCGGCTCGCCGAGAAACCCGAGATCGCGGCCTTGGGTATTGGCCTCGACCAGCTGCTGCACCGCGGCGTCAGACAAGCCGCGCGCCTTGGCGACCCGCTTCACCTGGAACAGCGCGCCGGCCGGGGTAATGTCGGGGTCGAGACCGCTCGCCGAGGTGGTGACGAGATCGACCGGCACGGGGGTCGACGGGTTTTCCGCCTGCAATTTGGCGGCGTCGTCCTTGACGCGGTCGATCAGCGCCTTCGAGGTCGGCCCCAAATTCGAGCCGGCCGAGTTGTCGGCGGCGTAGGGCACCGGGATTGTCTTGGTCGCATCCTTCGGGTCGGGCTCGGTGGTGGCGGACGGCCGGCCGTGGAAATACTTGGCGTCGGCGAAGTTCTGGCCGATCAGCTCAGAGCCGATCACGCTGCCGTCCTTCTCAATCAGGCTGCCATTCGCCTGGCGCGGAAAGACGAGCTGCGCGATGCCGGTCATCCCCAGCGGATAGGCGAGGCCGGTAATGACTGTCATCACGACAATCATCACAATAGCGGGGCGGATTTCTCGTAACATTTATTCAGTTCCTTCACTCAACCGTCATTCCGGCGAAACCGGGAACCCAGGGCCACAGCTTCATCGCTTGCCCTGGGCCCCCGCTTTCGTGGGGGCGACGAAATCAAAGGTCACGCCAAACCGACGGCGGTGGCGAACAGGTCGATCGCCTTGATGCCGATAAACGGCACGATGATGCCGCCGAGGCCGTAGACCAGCAGGTTGCGGCGCAGGATGCTGGCGGCGCCGACCGGGCGATAGGTGACGCCCTTCAATGCCAGCGGGATCAGCGCGACGATGATCAGCGCGTTGAAGATGATCGCCGACAGGATGGCGCTTTGCGGTGTCGCCAGGTGCATGATGTTGAGCGCCTGGAGTTGCGGATAGAACGTGACAAAGATCGCCGGGATGATCGCGAAGTATTTCGCGACATCGTTGGCGATCGAGAAGGTGGTCAGCGCGCCGCGGGTCATCAGCAATTGTTTGCCGATCTCGACGATCTCGATCAGCTTGGTCGGGTCGCTGTCGAGATCGACCATGTTGCCGGCCTCGCGGGCTGCCATCGTGCCGGTGTTCATCGCTACCCCGACATCGGCCTGCGCCAGGGCAGGGGCGTCGTTGGTGCCGTCGCCGCACATGGCGACCAGTTTGCCCTGCGCCTGCTCGTCGCGGATCAGCTTCAATTTGTGCTCGGGCGTCGCTTGGGCGAGGAAATCGTCGACGCCGGATTCGGCGGCGATCGCGGCCGCTGTCATCGGGTTGTCGCCGGTGATCATGACCGTGCGGATGCCCATCTTGCGCAATGCCGCAAAACGCTCGCGGATGCCGCCCTTGACGATGTCCTTGAGGTAGATGACGCCGAGCAGGCGACCATCCTTGGCGACGGCGAGCGGCGTGCCGCCTTGCTTGGCGATCTCCTCGGCCATGGCGTGGACATCGCGCACTGCCGGGTCCGGCGCGACCGCCAGCGCGATATTGCCGCGCGATGCCGCGGCGGTGCGGCCGCCATCGACATAGGCGAGCACCGCATCAACCGCGCCCTTGCGGATCGACGACCCTTCGGCGTCGATGCCGCTGAGCCGGGTCTGCGCCGTGAACGGGATAAAACTCGCATTCATCGGCGCCATGTCGCGGCCGCGAATGGCGTATTTCTCCTTCGCCAACACGACGATCGAGCGGCCTTCCGGCGTTTCGTCGGACAAGGAGGCGAGTTGCGCCGCGTCGGCCAGCTCGCGCTCGTCGACCCCGCTGACCGGGCGGAACTCGGTGGCCTGACGGTTGCCGAGGGTGATCGTGCCGGTCTTGTCCAGCAGCAAAGTGTCGACATCGCCTGCGGCTTCGACCGCGCGCCCCGACATCGCCAGCACATTGAACCGCACCAGCCGGTCCATCCCGGCAATGCCGATCGCCGACAATAGCGCGCCGATGGTGGTGGGGATCAGCGTCACGAACAGCGCCACCAGCACCAGGATGGCGAGGCTGCCGCCGGCATAGGAAGCGAAGCTCGGGATCGTCGCGACGGCGAAGACAAAGATGATCGTCATGCCGGCGAGCAGGATGTTGAGCGCGATCTCGTTGGGCGTCTTCTGCCGCTCGGCGCCTTCGACAAGCGCGATCATGCGGTCAAGAAAGGTCGAGCCCGGCGCCGCCGTGATGCGCACCTTGATCCAGTCGGATATGACCTCCGTGCCGCCGGTAACGGCCGAGCGGTCGCCGCCGCTTTCGCGGATGACCGGCGCCGACTCGCCCGTGATCGCGGCCTCATTGACCGAGGCGACACCCTGGATGACTTCGCCATCCGATGGGATGATCTCGCCGGCTTCGACGAGCACGATGTCACCGACTTTCAGCGCGGTGCCGGCAACCTGGCGGGTCTGGCCGTTATCCGACAGGAGATTGGCCATCGTTTCGGTTTTCGATTTGCGCAAGGTTGCTGCCTGCGCCTTGCCGCGCCCTTCCGCGACTGCCTCGGCGAGGTTCGCGAAGACGACGGTGAACCACAGCCACAGATTGACCTGGAACGAGAAGCCGTAGCCGCCCGCGCCGGTGACGATGTCGCGGATGAAGAGAACTGTGGTCAGTGTCGCGACCACCTCGACCGCGAACATGACGGGATTGCGCACCATCATGCGCGGGTCGAGCTTGCGGAAGGCGCCGCCGATCGCCGGCCAAAGGATCTTCGGGTCTGTCAGCGTGGCGGTTGATGACCGCTGGCGGGGGTTGAAAGTATCAGTGACACTCATTTGCGTGGCCCCTTTGAGGCGTGCGTCTGTGACTTAGAGCGGGTCGCGATCAGATCGAAACACCAGGTTTGTCGTCTCTGCCTTTCGCAGAGATGACAGATTGAGAATGTTCACAGCGGTGAGCCGCTTCCACCTGTTCACAGACCGCTTTAGTAAAGCGTGCCGGCGTTCATCGCGAAGTGCTCGACCAGCGGGCCGAGTGCGACGGCCGGGAAGTAGGTGAGACCGCCAACAATCACGATGACGCCCGTTACCAGGCCGACGAAGAGTGGCTGATGTGTCGGGAAGGTCCCGGCGGAGGCCGGCACGATCTTCTTGGCGGCCAGCGAGCCGGCGATCGCCAGCATCGGCATGATCATCAGGAAGCGGCCCATCAGCATCGCAAAGCCAAGTGTCACATTGTAGAACATCGTGTTGGCGGAGATGCCGGCGAAGGCGCTGCCGTTGTTGCCGGTAGCCGAGTCGTAGGCATAGAGGATCTCGCTGAAACCATGCGGTCCCTGATTGGCTGGGCCCGCCAGCCCGTCAGGCAATACCGTCGCCAGCGCGCTGAAGCCAAGGATCGACAGTGGCAGGATGAGGATTGCGAGCATCGCCATCTTCACCTCGCGCGCCTCGATCTTCTTGCCGAGATATTCCGGCGTGCGGCCGACCATCAGCCCGGCGATGAACACCGCGACAATGGCAAAGAGCAGCATGCCGTAGAGCCCGGAACCGACACCGCCAAAGATGATCTCGCCCAACATGATGTTGACCATCGGTACCGCGCCGGCGAGCGGCATCAGGCTGTCATGCATGGTATTGACGGCACCGCACGATGCATCGGTTGTCACCGTGGTGAACAGAGCGGATTGCGCGATGCCGAACCGCACCTCCTTGCCTTCCATATTGCCGCCCGCCTGCAGGGCCGAAGGGGTCTGGTCGATGTGCAATGCGGCGAAGGCGGGGTTGCCCGGCGCTTCGGCGCTATACGTCACCACCACACCGGCGAGGAACAGGACACCCATCACGGCGAAGATCGCCCAGCCCTGACGCTGGTCGCCGACCATGCGGCCGAACACATTGGTCAGCGCCGCGCCGAGCGAGAAGATCAGGATCATCTGCACCATGTCGGTCAGCGCTGACGGGTTCTCGAACGGGTGCGCCGAGTTGGCGTTGAAGAAGCCGCCGCCATTGGTGCCGAACATCTTGATGACTTCCTGCGAGGCCACCGGTCCTTGCGCTATGATCTGTTTGGCGCCTTCGAGGGTCGTCGCCTCGGTGTAGGCTCCGAGGTTCTGCGGCATGCCCTCCCACACGAAGAACAAGCCGACGACAATCGAGAGCGGCAACAGCACGTAGAGCGTGCAGCGGGTCAGATCGACCCAGAAATTGCCCAGGGTTTGCGCCGATCGCCGGGCAAAGCCGCGCACCAGTGCCAGTGCCAGTGCGATGCCGGTCGCCGCCGACATGAAATTGTGCACGGTCAGCCCGGCCATCTGCACCAGATAGCTCATTGTCGTTTCCGGCACATAGGACTGCCAGTTGGTGTTGGTGATGAAGCTGACCGAGGTGTTGAACGCGAGGCTCTGCTCGACTGCCGATTGGCCTTGCGGATTGAACGGCAGCATGGCCTGCAGACGCTGCAAGGCATAAAGCGACAGGAAGCCCGCGACGCTGAACAGCAGCATCGCGATGCAATAGGTCACCCAGTGCTGTTCCTGCCGCTCGTCGACACCGCAGCACCAGTAGATGGCGCGCTCGACAGGTTTCAGAACAGCAGACAGCAGGTTCCGCTCGCCGGAGAAAACCTGTGTCAGATAACCACCGAAAGGTTTCGCCAAAAGAATTACAATCGCGGCGAAGATCGCGATCTGAAGCCAGCCGTTTAGCGTCATTGCAAAATGCTCCTGGCGGCCATCCGCGTCAGAATTTCTCTGGACGGATCAGCGCGTAGACGAGATACACCAGCAGGCCCAGCGTCACGGCGCCGGCCAGTCCGTAGTCGACGATCATCGTCACTTCCTTCAGATGCGGTCGCAGGCGATCGTGTAGAGGACAGCAACCACGAAAAAGCCGCAGCCCGCGGCGATCAGAACGGCATCGAGCATCACCAATCTCCATGCGCATCAAGCCGGTTTGCGCGACTTAAAGCGCGGGTGACAGACACCGCGGGACAAGCCGACGGCATCGATGTGTTCGCCGCTGCCAACCGTACCTACGGGTTTCGTCAGGAGAAGATCGATTCAGCCGGATAAAAATTCGAGACCGTGTTCCGGCGTCTTAAATAAAGAAACCATAAAGATCGGTCGGCGGCGTATCGCCATTTGGGGTGGCAATCTCAATGGTGACACTGATTCACATCAAAAAAGGCCGGCCGGCAACGTTTTCAGCCGCCACCGGTGGCGACTAACCCAGCCGACCACAAGTCTGAGCGCTAGATGCCGGCGCCTCTGGCCACCACTGCCGGCCGACCGGCAGAGGGCGTGGGGCCAGCCTTCGCTTTGGTATGCGGCAACATAGACGCCGTCGCAGATGACCTCGATCAAGGCCGGTGCTGCGGCGCACTCGCGCTTGGCATGCGCAAGGCTGGCGCCAAGTTCGTCGAATTCGACGCTCTGACGATCGGCCAATCCGCTCAACGACCAGGGGCCGCCGATTTCGTGCCGGATTTGAAAGCGCCACGACATCGCGACGGATGCGCTAGTGAGCCGTCGGTGCCGGCGCGGTCTCGGTGATGATGCGCGTGAGGTCGCCCTCGGCCTCATCGAGGGCGAAGCGCCGCGCCTGCTCGTAGGTGAAGAAGACGCCTTCGATCAGACCATGCGTTTCGGCGGCAACCCAGTGTCCATGTGCGTCCGGTCGAATGGTGAACTGGTACAGGATGCGTTCGCCAGGCGGATTATCGAAGTACGACATCGGAACTCTCAGGCAATTTCCCGCCGGTTGCGGGTGCCCAAGAGAAGGCAGTGGGCGCATAAAGATTCGAGGTGTGGCGGCCAGTTGCGGCGTAAATCCGGGCTTGCCCGACCCCCTGGTCCCCATAGAGGCGGGCTCCGCACCGCATCGATTTTTTATGTCGCGGCCGGCATGTTCACTCCGATATGGATGACCATCGGACGACGGCGATGTGGGCGGAATTCGAGGAGTGCGAGCTTTACCCGTCACTTCATGCCGCACCAGTGCCACGCTGCCGGTGCGGGGAGGCAATCGCGATCCGCGCGGCGGACTGGGCGATCGAACTGTGCGTCGCGGGAGCGCCGCTGTTCTACGCGACCCTTGTCTCGGCCTACGTCGCCGTTGAGCTCGGCGTCATCGTCTAGTGTGAGGTTCAGCCAGGCCGCCGGTACGCAATACCCGCTGTGCGATCGACCAGCGATGCACCTCGGAGGGACCGTCATAGATGCGGAACGGCCTGATCTCGCGGAACAGGCGCGCCACGATCGTGTCATCGGTGATCCCCAGCCCGCCGAGGATCTGCATGCTGCGATCGACGACGCGCCAGATCGCCTCGGAGCAGATCACCTTGGCCATGCTGGATTCATGGCGACCGTGCTCGCCGCGGTCGAGCACCCAGGCGGCGTGCCACATCGCCAGCCGGCTGGTGTGGATGTCCATCTCGTTGTCGGCCAGCATAAAGCCGACCCCCTCATGCTCGCCGAGCGGCTTGCCAAAAGCGGTGCGGCGGCGGGCGTAATCTGTGGCAATGTCATGCGCCCGGCGGGCGGCGCCGAGCCAGCGCATGCAATGGGTCAGCCGAGCCGGCGCGAGCCGCGCCTGGGCATAGCGAAACCCTTCGCCAACCTTGCCGAGAACCGCGCTTTCCGGCACCCGCAAGCCGTCGAGCCGGATCTCGGCATGGCCGCCGCTCATATACCCGTCGAGCGTGTCGAGCACCCGCTCGATGTGGATGCCCGGCGCGTTCATCGGTGCGAGGAACATCGTCGCGCCGGCCGGCCCCAGGTCGTCGGCCTCGTTCTTCGCCATGACGATCGCGAACTCGGCCCCGATCGCACCGGTGATCAGCCATTTGGTGCCGCTGATCTCAAAATCGGCGCCCGGCGTGTTGCCGGCGCGCCGCGCCGCGGTCAGCAGCATCGACGGATCGGCGCCGGCCCCGGGCGCTGGCTCGGTCATCATAAAGCACGACCGCACATCCCCCGAGGCGAGCGGCCGCAGATAGCGCTCCTTCTGCTCCTCGCTGCCGACCTGCTCGAGCAGATGCATGTTGCCTTCATCCGGCGCGAAGATGTTCATCGCGATCGTCGCCAGCGGCGAATACCCCGCCGCCTCGAACACAACAGCCTTGCCGCGATGATCGAGCCCGAGCCCGCCCCACTCGCGCCCGACATGCGGCGACACCAGCCCGGCCCGCCGCGCCAGTGCCACCAACTCCAGCCGAAATTCTTCGGTCGGCCCATGCGGCGTCAGCCTGATGTCGCCTTCGAGCGGCGTGATCGCCTCGCGCACAAACCGCTCGGTGCGCTCCTTCAGGTCGAGCAATTCGCCGGGGACGGTGAAATCCATGAGGGTGCTCCGCGTCAGGGAAGCGCGAAAATTCGGCTGTATTGCCGCCGGGCGCAACCGGTTCGCGAGCCTGCGTTGCGCGTTGGCGGCCGCCTCGATATAGTCCGCCGCCTCGGCAGGAGGCCCGGTCGGAGCGTAGCGCAGCCTGGTAGCGCATCAGCATGGGGTGCTGAGGGTCGAGAGTTCGAATCTCTCCGCTCCGACCAATCCGCTGACGCCGGCCCGTCCTGCAATGCACGGAGGCCGGCGATGGAACGACCCGAATCCCCCCTCGAACCTTGGCAATGGCCGGAGGAACACTGGCGCAAATTGGTCGATCGCGTGCGCGCCGGGCAAAGCCTGCGGCCGGGCGAATGGCCGGGCGGGGCGCGTTGTGCGGTGGCACTGTCGTTTGACAGCGACCATGAGACCAGCGATCTGCGCGAGGGCGGTAAGTCGATCGGGCGGCTCGCCTGGGGCCAGTTCGGCGCGCGCGTCGGAGTGCCACGCATTCTCAAGGTGCTGGAGCGCTATGGGGTGAAGGGCACGTTCTATGTGCCGGCGGTCACCGCGCTGATCCATCCGGATGAACAGCGCCGCATTGTCGCCGAAGGGCACGAGATCGGCATCCATGGCTGGATTCATGAGCTGAACTCGATCCTGGCGCAGGAGGATGAGCGCGACCTGATGCTGCGCTCGGCCGATGTGCTGGAGAAGGTGACGGGAGTGCG
>JAFAYW010000321.1 GCA_019240125.1 Alphaproteobacteria bacterium | reverse complement strand
GGCTGATGTTGTCGGCATTTTCCCCAACGAAGCCAGCATTACGCGGCTGATCGGCGCGGTGCTGTTGGAGCAGAATGACGAATATCTCCTCCAGCACCGCTACATGCAGATCGAGGGAATGGCCGAACTTACACCGCCGCTGATCGACGCCGATCCTGCAAAACTTCCACCCATGGCAGCCTGACCTTTGGCCACCTCTTCGCTAAACCGTTTTTCCACCACCTTGACGGACGTGACCATGTCTGACGGAAATTTTGCGGTTTCATACGCAGCGAGTATGAGCGTCTGAGTGGCGAGCGGAACAGTTAGACCGCTTGCCGAACCGCAGCTGGCGACGCGATTTTTGCCGGCCTTATGCCCTCTAGTCCGCCAACCTCGAGGCGCGATGATGGCCGGAACGAATGGCTCGGCTTACCGATAACCTGAGCAGCAGCCGCACACGCCGGGTTAGAATCGTGGACCAAAGCCGCAGGGAAAAATCTTCTGGAGCATCCGACGAGACGGCCGCAACGGTTCGTGAAAACGCCGAGGCTGAGGCAACGCGACAGCCGGGCGCCGGCACCAAACATACGGCCGGTAATGACCCCACTGCTGCTGAAGCAACACATGATCTCCGAAATCCAGATCTGAGCAAAGGCAGGCCGGGCCCCCAGCTCAGAGAACCAGCCCTCAAATGCCGGCAATGATGGCCCTTAGTGGGGCAGTCGATGCCACTCGATCGTGGCGCACTGGTTCAAATCCGAGAAGCTGACCTTAGCACTGCTGCAAGCCTGGGTCTGCCCTGGCCAGTATCGCCCGCGACCGCCCATGTGGTTGCTGTCGAACAAATCGAGCGCTCCCGATTAACCTGCGGTGTAGTCACCCCTTATCAACGGTGCGAGGGCCCAATCATGACGATATCGTCGAACAGCTCGTTCCGCGTGCGAGTTGAGGCCGCGGCAGCTGTGGCGGGAGCGCAGTTGCAGTGTTGAGCGCTGTCTCCCATTCAGCTGCCACCCCGACCGGGTAGAGCTTCTTTTAACGCCGGAAGCTTCTCAGAAAGGTCTCGGCACTTATCATGAACTTGGCATTAGCCTGTTCAACAACGCGTTCCCAGCGCCGGTATCTCTTTTCGTATGTTTGCCAACGCATCCATTTAGGCTTCCTGGGAGGCTCATTCCAAGTGGCCCATCCTTCACCGCCCAACTCCTTATTCAGCATCGCCGCGCGTCTCTGGATATGGTCGGCGGTTCGGCTTCACCGGGTTGCGAGCGGCGGCCATGCTGCGGCCGATCTCAATAGCTCCGGTCTTCTTGGAAATCACCGCCCTGGCTCCGATAACATGGCCAGCACCGAAACGGACCTTCACCGCCTGAGACGCGGGGGCATTGGTGGATGCTGTCGCCCCCGAGTTGCTATCTCAGTTTCCGCAATAACAGCTTGCGAACCAGGAGCCCGCGGGGTCCAATCCTACATTACGTCGCGTCAATTGCTCAAATTGCTGGCATTTTGAACGGGCTTGGCTCATGTCGATTATACAATTCTTGCCGTCCGGCTCTGATCTCAGCGACGCACTCGCCGAGACATTCAATCCAATCCTCGTTGTCGCCTCGTACGTGATAGCAGCTCTGGCATCGTACGCCGGCCTGCTGATGAGTAACTGTGTCGCTAATGCCGAGACTCCGCGGAGCCGGTTGGCATGGCTTGTCAGCGGCTCTGCCGCGATGGGCGTCGGCGTCTGGGCGATGCATTTCACCGGCATGCTAGCGCTCACGCTTCCAGTCCCTGTAACCTACGCAGCTCCCACTACGATCATATCGGTGATCCCGGCGATGCTCGCCAGCGCATTGGCGCTGTATGTCATGTCCAGCCGCGGCAATCGTCATAGGCGCTACTGGGTTGGTGGGACCCTGGTCGGCGCCGGAATTGGCGCCATGCACTACATCGGTATGGCGGCGATGCGCGTGGAATATTGCGTGCATCCCTATGACCCGGGACTGTTCGTGGTTTCGGTTGTGGTCGCCGTCCTGTTGGGTATTGCCGCCTTTTACAGCCGCGACCTGCCGCTCCCTCTTCGGGGGTTGCAGGCTGAGCGGGTCCGTCTGGTTATTGCTGCCGGCCTGATGGGTTTGGCGATCGCCGGAATGCATTATACCGCGATGGCGGCCGCGGCTTTTCTTCCTAGCGGCAGCGGCGCTCCCAACGGAGCAACGCTCGATAAGTTCTGGCTAGGCATCGGCGTCGTCTCGACCAGCGCCGTCATTATTCTGCTTGCAATTATCGCAACTATCGTCGGTAGGGCATTTCAAACCACAACCCGCAACGCGCGGGTCGACCGGGCGCGGATAGTCGAAGCCATTGATAGTCTTTCCGATGGATTTACTTTGTACGATGACCAGGGAAGCCTGCGAATGTGCAACCGAGTTCTTCACGATATGTATCCTCAACTGTCATCAGTCCTAAGACCTGGAATGCGACATGAGGATCTGATTGCCGCCTGGACAAATTTGCGTAATGGGATGCTGAAGGACACCTCTACGGAAGCGCCAGCTGTGGAAGATGTAAGCCGTTTCAAGACGCCCGGGTATGTCGCCCTGCCGAGAGAGGACCGATTGCACGATGGTCGCTGGGTCTACATACGCGATCACTCTATTGAACAAGGAGGCCTCGCCACTGTCTTTACCGATGTGACGCCGATCAAGGAATTACAAGCACTTTATGAGAAATTGGCTACGCAGGATGCCCTTACGGGTCTTTTAAATCGTCGCTTTTTGGAGGATCGGCTTAATCATGCGATTGCCGTGGCGAGGCGCCATCTAAATACGATTGCTATGCTCTACATTGATCTCGACCATTTCAAGCCGATCAACGACAAATTAGGCCACGACGCAGGAGACGAAGTTCTCAAGGAAGTGGCCCGGCGCCTCCGCCAGGCCGGGCGTGACAGCGACACGATCGCACGCCTGGGTGGCGATGAATTCGCTGTCCTCATGGAGTGCGGCGGTGACCAGCCGGGGGCCGAGGCGCTTGCCAAGCGTATTCTCGCTTCGCTCGCGGAACCGATTTTTGTCGGGAAGCATGAATGCCGCGTTGGGGCCTCCATCGGGATTACGGTTGTTCCGCCGCAAACTATCGGCCTGGAGGAAGTGATCAAAGCGGCCGATGCAGCGATGTACGCCGCGAAAAATGAGGGGCGCGGACAGTATCGTATTCATCAACCGGCCTCTGTCCAAGTCCCGTGCTGACTGGAGACGCCTGAGTTCCACAGTCGGCCGACCGCGCTATGCCTCCGCTGCTTCCAGCAATTGCTTGATGCAGGAGGGGGCCGCTAATGCATTCCCCTGCTTATGCGCACCGGAACGTAAGAGCGCTCATCATGAGCGGCAGATCACTCGGAGGAGAGCGCGTTATCAGCGCAACTTGCCCCCACTACGCAGTTCGTTCCTTGATCCCAATCATGTCAGGGGGCCGGCGTCCCTCAGTATCAATGCTCGGCCCCAACCCGCGGCATTTCGCCGGTGCCCCGTGCGCTAGTGGGTCGAATCTAACGCTTGGTGCCCGCGCCTGACGGCGGCGGTGATTTTGTCGGGGTTGGCGGTCCAGGTGAAGGGCGTTGGGTCATCGTTGGTCTCTCGCAGGAAGCGGTTGATAGCGGCCTGGAGATCGACGATCGAGCAGAACACGCCGCGCTTCAGGCGGCGCTTGGCCAGCTTGGCGAAGAAGCCCTCGACG
>JAFAYW010000163.1 GCA_019240125.1 Alphaproteobacteria bacterium | reverse complement strand
CCTCGTTGACATCGTCGACGTTGAGCATGCCGATGCCCTTGAGACGCTCGGGATAGGGCTTGCAGAAATCGGCGATCCAGTCGTTGTAGACGCGGCAGATCGCAGACAAGAGCTGGCTGTCGGGCAGGCGGTACCAGAACAGCCCCTGGCTCGGCTGCAACACCGACCCCCAGATGCCGTCCTCCTCGTTTTCGCGGAGCATCGCCTCGGCCTCGTAGGCGCCGCGGCGGACGTCTTCCCAGACGCCGAGAAAATCGATCTGCGAGGGGTCCTCGAAGCGCTGCCCGGCCTGCATGACGGCGCCAAGCGTGCCTACTTGGACGCCGTCGAGCATCCATGCATCATATTCGCGCCCGGCTGGGGTCTTGCGCCGCTCCATTCGCGGCGCGCGGTCGCGCAATCTCGGGTCGATGCGACTGGTGTACATATCGGGCGGCTCAACAATGTGCGAGTCGGCCGAGATGAGCTTGTATGACGACAACATGCAAAACCTCCCGAACGATGCGGCGCCAGGATCGAGCGCTCTTGTTGCGACATTTTGGCCCCGCTGCCGTCGAGAGGCAAGCTGAACGTCGTTCGGATTTTTGCATCAGTGCGGCGAGGCCTGTGTCGGACCCGTAGACAGCCCGCCGCGGTAGGAAAGGGCTTCGGCGATGTGGCGCCGCATCACATCGGCGGCCCCGTCAAGATCGGCGAGAGTGCGAGCCACCCGCAAGACGCGGTGATAGCCGCGCGCCGACAGCCGCAGCCGCTCGGCGGCGCGCTGCAACAGGGCGCCGCCGGCGGCGTCGGGCATCGCGATCTCCTCAAGCAGCGTGCCGTCGGCCTGGGCATTGGCGCGCACCCGCCGGCCCTCGGCCAGCCTCGCATAGCGCGTGCTCTGCCGCGTCCGCGCGGCGGCAACGCGCCGGCCGACTTCCGCGCTGCTCTCGGCAGGCGGCGGCAACGCGAGGTCGGCCGGCGCCACGGCTGGCACTTCGATGGTCAGGTCGATGCGGTCGAGCAACGGTCCCGAAAGACGTGACTGGTAATCAAGCGCACAACGCGGGGCGCGGCCACAAGCGCGGCCCGGTTCGGACAGGTACCCGCAGCGGCACGGATTCATCGCCGCAATCAGCTGCACGCGGGCCGGGTAGGTGACGTGGTTGTTGGCGCGCGCAACGCTGATGCGCCCGGTTTCCAGCGGCTGGCGCAAGGCCTCGAGCGCGCCGCGGCTGAACTCCGGCAATTCGTCGAGAAACAGGACGCCGTTATGCGCCAGGCTGATTTCGCCGGGCCGGGCCCGTAAGCCGCCGCCGACCAGGGCCGGGAGCGAGGCCGAATGATGCGGATCGCGAAACGGGCGCTCGCGCAGCAGCTCGCCGCCGCGGAGGCCGCCGGCCACCGACTGGATCATGCCGAGTTCCAGCGCCTCGGCCGGTTCGAGCGGCGGCAGGATGCCCGGCAGGCGCGCCGCAAGCATCGATTTGCCCGATCCTGGCGGACCGATCATCAGCAGGTTGTGGCCGCCCGCAGCGGCGATTTCGAGCGCCCGCTTGGCGGTTTCCTGACCCTTCACGTCGCGCAGATCGAGCCCGGCCGAGGGCGATGTCGCCACTTTGGCCTCGGGCGGTGGCAGGAGCTGGGTGCCCTTGAAGTGGTTGACAACGGCGAGCAGGTCGGGCGCCGCGATGATCTCGACGTCACCCGCCCAGGCCGCCTCGCCACCGCATTCCGCCGGACAAATCAGGCCATGCCCGCGCGAGGCCGCCGCGAGCGCGGCGAGCAGCACGCCCGGAACGCGGGTCAGCGATCCATCGAGCGCCAATTCGCCCAGCGCGGTATAACCGCCCAGTTCAACGAGCGGCAGGACCTGCATCTCGCCCAGCAGCCCGAGCGCGATCGGCAGGTCGAAATGGCTGCCTTCCTTCAACACGTCGGCCGGCGCGAGGTTGACGATGATGCGTCGCGCCGGTAGCGCAAGGCCCAACGCCGTCAACGCGCCCCGCACCCGCTCGCGCGATTCCGCGACCGCCTTGTCGGGCAATCCGACAACGATGAAGGCCGGCAGGCCCGAGGTCACGGTTACCTGCGTTTCGACATCGATGACATCGACGCCGTTGAACGCAACGGTGCGTACCCGCGCGACCATTGCCCGGGCTTCGTGTGGGGCGGGCTACTCGACGACCGCGATCATCTCGATCTCGACCATCGCCTCGGGCTGCGCGAGGCGACTGATCTCGATCGTCGTGCTGGTCGGGATGGCAACCCCGAAAAAGCGCGACCGCACATCGCCAGCCTTCGAGAATGCCTCGTAGTCGGTCACGAACGTATTGGTCTTGACGACATCATGCCAGGTCGCGCCAGCGGCTTTCAGGCAGGCATCGAGGTTCTTGAATGTCTGTTCGAGCTGCGCCCGCATGTCGCCGGGGCCGACGATCTCACCCTTGGCGTCGCGTGCCAGCTGCCCCGCAATGTAGATCGTCTTGCACGGGCCCTGCACGCTGACGACGTGCGAATACGACGCCTTGCCGTCACGCATGCGGATATCCATGCCCTCCGGCTGCTTGCGTTCCACCTTTACCGGCATCGCTTTTCTCCTGTGGGGTTCATGTAACCGCAGGATGCCGCTAGCATCGCGGCGATTGCAATCCGCGAGAGCGAGGTCTGCCGATGGCTGCACCACTGACGGTCGATCGTCACTATGGCAGGGCCGGCATTGCCGAGAGGGCCTTGGCGACGCTGCGCGAGGCCAAGGGGCCGGATGCCCCGATCACACCCGAGACGCTGGCGCCGATCGACCATTTTCACGGCCGCGGCGTGCTGGCCACCGAGGAATTGGCGGTGCTGCTCGATCCGCAGCCGGGCGAGCACATCCTCGATATCGGCTCCGGCATCGGCGGCCCGGCGCGGTGGATCGCGTACAAACGCGGCTGCCGGGTGACGGGAGTTGACCTGACGCCGGAGTTCTGCGAGGCCGCGACGGCGCTGACCGCGGCATGCGGGATGGCCGACCGGGTCACGATCAACCAGGGCAGCGCCACCGACCTGCCGCTAGCCGACAATACGTTCGACCGCGCCTATTCGCAGAATGTCGTGATGAACATCGCCGACAAGCCGCGCTTCTGTGGCGAGGCGTTCCGCGTGTTGCGGCCGGGTGGCGTGCTGGCGCTGTCGAATGTCTGCGCCGGCTCGGGGCCACCGTATTTTCCGGTGCCCTGGGCGTCGGTGCCGGAACTAAGTTTTCTGGCGACACCGGACGAGACCCGCGGCGATCTGCTGGCGGCGGGTTTCGAGATCGTCAGCTTTCGCGACACGACCGATGAGTTGCGCGCCGCCGCGGCGCGCGATCGCGAGCGGGTCGAACGTGAGGGGCTGCCGGTGATCGGCATCCACATCATCATGGGCGACCGCATCCGTGAGATGCGCATCAACTCGGCCCGCAGCTCCGAGGAAGGCCGGACTCGCACGATCGAGGTGCTGGCGCGCAAACCGGTTTAGCAGCGGCCGAGAGTATCAGCCCGCATGATGTCATTGCGAGGAGCCGCAGGCGACGCGGCAATCTCGATCCGCTGGGGCCTCCCTGGCACGAGAGTGCCTCGCTTCGCTCGTAATGACCGAGTTTGTCCGGGCTGGAGAGAAGGCGACCTTTTGTCTAGGCCACGGGGACGGCGCGCCGTACCGGCGGCCGGCGAAGCATCCAGAACGCCACCACGCCCGCTGCGTAGGAGGCGATCGACAATATGAAGGCGAGGCGGTAACTGCCGGAGATGTCGAAAATCCAGCCTGCCGCCCAGGCCCCGATGGCCGCGCCGAGACCGCTGCCGATCGTGATGACGCCGAGAATCGTACCGAGCCGGGGGCCGGGGAACAGGTCGGCGGTTTTGGCGGTGATCGCCGGGCCGCGTGCCCCCCAGGTCAGCCCGAAGAAACAGGCATGCAACCACAGCAGCAGATGCTGGTCGGGGCTGGTGATGAACAGGGCGCAGACCACCCCGAAGATCGAAAACCCGTAAGCGATCACCGCGGAAATCTCACGGCCGACGATATCCGACATGCCGCCGGTGACAATGATGCCCGGCACCGCGAGAAATGCGCCGATGCCGAGCACGCTCGCTGCGTAAACTTTGTCGAAGCCGATATCGACCGCGAAGGCGAGCTGATGCAGTGACACAAAAAAGCTGCCGAGACCGGTGAACAGATATACCGAGAACAGCAGCCAGAAATGCGGAGTCCGGATCGCCTCGGCGAGTGTCCAGCCGGCTTGTACGGCACTCGTGGCAATGCTCTCCCCCGCGTCATTGACCGGGGCTGTCGCGACAGTGCGCGTCGGCTCGGCGCGGCGGAAGATGGCACTCAGCGGCAGCGCGACGAGCGCCATGAAAACGGCCTGCACGAGATATGTGTCGCGCCAGCCGATCTGCAGGATCGTCTGCTCGACCATCGGAGCGGAGAAGCCGCGCGCGATGCCGTTGGCCGACTGCACAACGGAAATCGCCATGCCGCGCCGCCGCACGAAAAACCGCGAGATGATCGGCACGAACACGACGAGGCCGAGGCAATTGGCGCCGAAAGTCATGACGATGCCGTACAGAAACACGATCTGCCACAGCGCATGCACAAACGCGCTGCCAACCAGCCCAAGGACGAGCAGGGCGCTGCCGATCATCAACAGGCGGCGCGGCCCGAGCCGGTCGACCATGATCCCGATGACCGGCGAGGTGAACCCGCCAACCATTTGCGAGACGGAATAAGCGATCGATGTCTCGGCCCGGCCCCAGCCGAATTCCTCGATGAACGAGACAAGATAGACCGGGTAGGAGTGCATCATCGCCGCGCTGACGGTGAAGGCGATGAAGGCGCCGGTCAGACTCAGCCAGGCGGTCGACGGTTGGGCGGGGCGGGATAGGGCGCGTGTCTCGCTCATCGCCCCAACCTGCGCCAAATGCTGCACCGCGTCACTTGCGATCCTGGCAGCGCGGGGTTGCATCGGTCCGGCCGGCGCGGCAATGGTGTTGCAGGCAGATCCCGGGAGATGTCCGATGCCACCGTTTTATCGCCCGCCCCTCGATGGTCTGGAGGAAGACCCCTTCGCCCGCGACGGCGACGACAAGCTGATCCGCCGCGGCTACTGGCTGGGGCTCAGCGACCGTTCATTGGTACAGTTGATGACCCGCGGAATCGGCACCCGCCTGACCGCCGACGAAAAGCGCGAGCACCTGAAGGACATCCGCCGCGAGCACCTGATCGAGCAGGTGACCGCTCCCGAAATCCTGCCGCCCGAGCGCTAGGCGTGGAAACCGTTCTCGTCACCCAGCATGAGGGGTATCACGAGATCACGCTGAACCGGCCGGCCCGGCTCAATGCGCTGACGGTGCGAATGGCGGCGGAGTTCAGCGAGGCGCTCGACGCGGTTGCGGCCGATGACAGCTGTCGCGCTGTTCTGCTGACCGGGGCAGGGCGGGGCTTCTGCGCCGGCCAGGACCTCACGGCGATCGTCAACAAGCCGGCGGCTGAGATCGGCCACCTGCTCGACCACTACAACCCGCTGATTCGGAAGTTGCGCGCGCTGCCGATACCCGTGGTGTGTGCGGTCAACGGAGTCGCGGCGGGGGCGGGCGCGAATCTGGCGCTTGCCTGCGACATTGTCCTGGCGGCGCAGTCGGCGACCTTTGTGCAGGCCTTCGCCCGCATCGGCCTAATCCCGGATTGCGGCGGCACCTGGTTCCTGCCGCGCCTCGTCGGGTCGGCGCGCGCCCGCGCGCTCTCGATGCTCGCCGACCCGGTGACGGCCGATCACGCCGCCGAGTGGGGCATGATCTGGCGTGCGGTCGCCGACGAAAACCTGATGGCCGAGGCGCGCGCGCTGGCGGTCCGGCTAGCGATGCAGGCGACGGTCGGTCTCGGGCTGATCAAACGGGCGCTCGAAGCCGCCGAGACCGCGGACCTCGATAGCCAGCTCGATCTCGAACGCGACCTGCAGGCAGAGGCGGCGATGACACCTGACCATGCCGAGGGATTGCGAGCCTTTCTCGAAAAACGACTTGCTCGCTTCACAGGCGGCAAACCGCCTGAAAACTGAACGGCGTTCACGCTTGCATGCCTGCCCGGCGTGTTTCGCGGCTATGGCGTATCCGCAGATATGCATTACACTCGGGGCAGCTCGGCGAATGTGCCGGTGCGGCACATCGACCCGCACTTTGTTCCTGAGGAAGATGGGAGGGTTTGCGGATGGCTCGGCAGTACAAGCGGATATCGGCGGATTGCCATTTGGATATGCTCTGGTTGCCGCCCGACCTGTTCAAGCAGAACGCGTCGAGCAAGCTGCGCGACCAGATGCCGTATGTCGAAAAGCAGGCCGACGGCACCGAGATCTGGACCGACATCCATGGCGCCAATTACGGTCAGTGCGGCGGCGTCGGCGCCACCGGCACGGCGCACGTCCCCGGTAAGCAGTTGCGCGCCGACAAGATGGCCGAGGCCGGTCTCTACAGCGACTATTTCACAAAGGGACTGCGGCGCCCCGGCGACCCGCATCTGCGCGTCAAGGACCTGGACCGCGACGGCGTCGACGCCGAGGTGATCTACGGCATTCTCGCGGCCTGCGCGAAGTGCAAGGACCCGGAAGTCGCCGATGAGATGCTGCGCATCTACAACGACTTCATGCACGATTTCAGCAGCTATTACCCTGACCGCATGGTCGGCCTCGCCTGCCTGCCCTACAACAATATCGAGGGTGCCGCGCGCGAAGTCCGGCGTGTCGCCAAGCTGGGGATGAAGGGCGTCGAGCTTTCCTGCTCCTGGCACATGACCGGGATGTGGCACCCGATGTGGGATCCGCTATGGGAGGCGGTCAACGAGACGCAACTGCCGCTGCATTTCCACACTTTCCCGGCGACCGACCCTGAGCTGCGCAAGACGCTCGAGCCGGAAATCTCCCGCCGCATGACCTATAGCGGGCTGGTGCGCTTCCAGATGACGCTGGCGACGATCCTGACCGACCTGATGGGCGCGGCCGTGTTCGAGCGCTTCCCGAACATCCGCGTCGTGTTCGGAGAAAGCGGCATCGGCTGGATCCCCTACGTCATCGACCGCATGGACTTCGAGTACAAGGACCAGTACCAGGACCTGAAGCTGAAGAAGATGCCGAGCGAGTACTGGCGCAACCAGTGCCGCGCGACGTTCCAGTACGACCGCATCGGCACCAAGCTGATCGAGGATATGGGCGTCGAAACGCTGATGTGGGGTTCCGACTTCCCGCATCCGGACGGTGTCTGGCCCGAATCGGTGAAGTACATCGACGACCAGTTCAGCCACCTGCCGGCCGACGTCAAGTTCGCGATGACCTGCGGCAACGCGGCGAAGTTCTACGGCTTCAGCAACTGAGGTTTTGCGGGCATCGCCCGCAAACCGCTCCGGCGAAAGCCCGGGCTTAAACGACACGGCGCGCCTCTTCGGAGGCGCGCTTTTCGTTGAGCAACAAGAAGTTTCCTTACAGCATGCGGAACCCGACGATCACCAGGATCGCGGCCAGGATGGGACGCAATATCCATTCGGGAATGCGCCCGCTGGCATGGCTCCCGGCGATAATGCCCGGCACTGAACCCACCAGAAGCAACGCCATCAGTCCCCAATCTATCGAACCGAGAAGCCAATGGCCGAGACCGGCGATCAAGGTCAGCGGCACGGCGTGGGCGATATCGGTGCCGACCAGGCGAGCCAC
>JAFAYW010000180.1 GCA_019240125.1 Alphaproteobacteria bacterium | reverse complement strand
AGCCAAGATCATTGGGGATGAAGGCGATGCTCCCCTATGTCGACGATTTCCGTCCGGTGCATAATCTGGAGAGCCTGGAAAGCCTCGTTGATGTGATCAGCGCGGCGGCGCACCGCCACAGCGCCGAGGCGATGTCGCGCGAAACCTATGGGGTGAGGGAGATATGAGCGATCACGCGGAAATCCTTCAGCAGGCGGCGGAATGGCGCGCGGCCGGCAAAGGCGTTGCCTTGGCGACGGTGGTGAAGACCTGGGGCTCGTCGCCGCGTCCGGCCGGCGCCAAACTGGCCGTTGCCGATAATGGTGCGATGGTCGGCTCGGTGTCGGGCGGCTGTGTCGAAGGCGCCGTGATCGAGCAGGCGCTTGAAACGATCCGCGACCGCAAGGTGCGGCTACTCGATTTCGGGGTCAGCGATGATCAGGCCTGGGAGGTGGGCCTCGCCTGCGGCGGCAAGATCGAAATCTTTGTCGAGCCGGTCGAATGAAGGGCCAGTTTGTCGAGGCGGTGCTCGCCGCCAATGCCGAGGGCCGCTCGGTCGCGCTGGCGACCGAGTTGGCGAGCGGCGCGCAGATTTACATCGATGGGCCGAGTGTCGAGGGCGAACTGGCGCTCGACGACGCCTCGATGCGGGCGATGCGCGAGGCCTTGCAGACCGATCGCAATACGACCCTCGATACGCCGCAGGGCCGCGTCTTTGTGCAGGTGTTCAGCCCGCCGCGCCGCTGCTTTGTGATCGGCGCGGTGCATATCGCGCAGCCGCTGGTGCCGATGCTGATCGCGACCGATTACAAGCCGATCGTGATCGATCCGCGCGGCCAGTTCGCGACCGCGGAGCGATTCCCGGGGGTCGAACTCACCACCGAATGGCCGGATGAGGCGCTGGAGCGGCTGAAACCCGATCGGCTGTCGGCGGTCGTGACCTTGACCCACGACCCGAAGATCGACGACCCGGCGCTGATCGCCGCATTGCGCTCGGAAGCGTTCTATATCGGCGCACTCGGCTCGAAACGCACGCATGCGAAGCGGCTGGAGCGGCTGGGGGCCGAGGGCTTTGGCGAAAACGAGCTGAGCCGAATCCACGCGCCGATCGGCCTCTATATCGGCGCGGTATCGCAGGCCGAGATCGCCGTCTCGATTATGGGCCAGATGACCTCGGTCCTGCGCCGCGGCGCGGTGACGGCGTAAGCACCGTGCGTCCTTCGAGGCCTTGCTGCGCAAGGCACCTCAGGATGACGAGGTTCGGGACGAGGCGGCGCCCCACACCCGTCATCCTGAGGTGCTTCGCGGAGCGAAACCTCGAAGGACGCACGCTGCTGCGGGTGCGCTGACATGTGGTTTGGCGAGGTTCCGGTTGCCGCGGCGGAAGGCGCGATCCTCGTCCACAGCATCCGCTTTGGCAAAACCGCGCTGAAGAAGGGACGCATCCTCTCGGCAGAGGATACTGCCGCGATTTCGGCGGCCGATATCGACGAGATCACCGTGGTACGCCTGGAACCCGGCGATGTCCGGGAGGATCCCGCCGCCGGACGCATCGCCGCCGCCGCTGCCGGCGCCGGCATCAGCGGCAGCCCGCCTTTCACCGGCCGCGCCAACCTGTTTGCCGATACGAAAGGGCTCTTGGTCTTCGATCGAGACCGAGTCGACCGGCTGAACATGATCGACGAGTCGATCACGATCGGCACCCTGCCGCGCTTTGCCGTCGTCGAGCCCCGGCAAATGATCGCGACGGTCAAGATCATCCCTTTTGCCGTTCCCGAGGATGCGCTGGCGCGCTGCGCTGCGATCGCCGCCGAGGGCGAGCCGCTGTTGCGGGTGGTGCCGTTCCGCGCGCTGAGCGTTGGACTGGTGCAGACAAGGCTGCCGGGCCTCAAGGAGAGCATTCTCGACAAGACGCGCGATGTTACGCTCGGCCGGCTCGATGCGTTGGGCTGCCACCTCGCCTGCGAGCGGCGCTGCGCACATCGTACCGCCGAACTGACGCAGGAAATCGCCGCCACGGTCGCCGAGGGCGTCGACCTGGTGCTGGTCCACGGCGCCTCGGCGATCGCCGACCGGCGCGATGTGATCCCGGCCGCGATCGTGGCGGCGGGCGGGTCGATCGAGCATTTCGGCATGCCGGTCGACCCCGGCAATCTGCTGCTGCTCGGTCATGTTGGCGAGACCGTCGTGCTCGGTCTGCCGGGCTGCGCCCGCTCGCCCAAGGTCAACGGTTTCGACTGGGTGTTGGAGCGCATTGTCGCCGGCGTACCGGTGGGTCCGCGCGAGATCATGGCGATGGGGGTGGGCGGCCTGCTGGCCGAGATCCCGGCGCGCGGCCAGCCGCGGGCCGCGACCGAGGCCGGAGCCGACAAGAAGGGCGCGGCGAAGCCGCCACCCGGACCGCGCATCGCCGCTATCCTGCTCGCCGCTGGTAAATCGAGCCGCATGGGCAGCAACAAGATGCTGGAGGAGATCGACGGCGTGCCGATGGTGGCACGCACGGCGCAGCGGCTGCTGTCGTCGCGCGCCCGGCCGGTCATTGCGGTGCTCGGCAACATGGCCGACTCGGTCGATGCCGCAATCGGCAAATTGCCGGTCGAGCGGGTGCGCAACCCGAATTTTGCCGAAGGCCTGTCGACCTCGCTCAAGGCCGGGCTGGCGGCGCTGCCGGTGGAGTGCGACGGCGCCATCATCTGTCTTGGTGACATGCCGCTGATCACCGGCCGCGACCTCGACAAACTAGCCGCCGCCTTCAACCCTTTGGAAGGGCGCGCCATCGTCGTGCCGGTGCGCGACGGTAAACGCGGCAACCCGGTGCTGTGGGCGCGCCGCTTCTTCCACGAAATGTCGGCGCTGGCCGGCGATGTCGGTGCGCGCCACTTGATCGGCGAGCACGCCGAGCTGGTCGCCGAAGTGGAAATGGATAGCGACAGCATCCTTGTCGATATCGACACCCCGGACGCCCTTGCCGCCTTGCGCGGCGCCGTGAAAACGACCGGCTAGCCGGCGACGGGTCGGCGGGCAACCAGGTCGATTTCGACGAGCGCGCCGCGTGCCAGCCCGTTCACGCCGATGCAGGTGCGCGCCGGCAGCCGGCCTGGGGCAAAATAACCCCGCCAGACCTCGTTCATCGCCGCGTAATCGCGTTCGAAATGCGTCAGGTAAACACGCGCGAAGACAATCTCTTCGAGGCGGCTATCGGCGCCCGCCAATACAAGCTTCAGGTTCTCGACAACCCGCCGGGTCTGCGCCTCGACGCCATTGGGCAGGGGTGCGGCATCGTTATCGGGGTCGGTCGGCATCTGCCCGGTGACGAACAGCCAGCCATCCGCGGCAACCGCGTGGCTGAATGGCGCCACCGGCGTTGGAGCGCCGGCAACCATCAGAAATTCAATCACAGGCCCTCACCGACCGTCAGACCCGCAGGCGCCCTCGCGGCCCGTCAAGCCGCTAGCCCTTCGCGGACCGCTCGCGCCACCGCGTCATGCGCTACCGTGCGCAGGAGCTTGCGGTCGTCTTCCGGCGTTTCGGCCATCGGATAGCCGGGCACCATCTGGTCGTGGCAGTAAGTCGGTATCGGGCCGTCATCGCGCAGGGTCGGATAGTCCAGTTCCATATTGCCGCTGACCGCGCGTACGCCGTTACGAATCATGCTGCGCATCATGATGATGCCGCGATCGATCGCGGTCAGATGCTCGAGCCCGTGCCGTGACAGGCCGTTATGAATGCTCACCTGGGCGTCATGGTCGCCGGGCACACGCTGCCGCTCCTCGTAGCTGCGGCTGTCATCCTGGCCGAAACCCGCCCCGCGCCGCGGCTCGCGGCCTTCCGGCGCGCGGTAGTAGCCGATCTGCATCGTGTGCGTATCGTCGAGCGGCACCGCCCACACCGTCGCATCCGGGCGGGTGATCGAGTTGCGCGCCGCCATCGGTGCCGCATTGGGCGGAAACTGATGAATATTGGGCAGGATAAAATCGGCCGTGCGGACCCAGACCCGCTCGCCATTGCGGCGGGTGTCGATATAGACCATGCCCAGCGGCGTCTCCATCCAGTCCCATTCCGGCAGCGCCCGGAAATCCTCGGTGAACCCTTCGCTGCCCGGCAGGGTGTGCAGATAGGCGAGATGCGCCGGGTCCATGCTGTTCTCTTTGACCTGCAGCCAGTTGCACTTCCAGATGCTGGGGGGGCGGACCGCCATGCGGTAACCGGGCAGTTCGAAGGTATCGAGGATAGGGAAGGGGGGCTGCTTCTCCGGCGGCCCCATGTAAGCGAAAACCAGCCCGGCATATTCGTGCACCGGATAGGCGCCATGGCACAGGCGGTCCTTCAGGGTGCTGTCTTCGTGGCCCGGCATCTCGAGGATGCGGCCGTCTACACCAAACAGCCAGGCGTGATAGCAGCAGCGGATGCCCTGTTCCTCGATCAGCCCGAATTCGAGCGAGGTGCCGCGATGCGGGCAATGCAGTTCCAGGAGTCCGACTTCGCCCGACCTGCTGCGGAACACAACAAGGTCTTCGCCGAGGATACGGATGCGCCGGGGTAGCTCGCCAAGTTCCTCGGCAACCGCGACCGGCTGCCAGAATCGCCGGAGGTATTCGCCGCAGGGGGTACCCGGGCCGACCCGCGTCAGCTCCTCATCCGGGGCAGGCTGTTCGCGGTGGTAGTAGGCACCATAGGTCTTGTTCAAAAACGGGGCGCGCTCGGACATCACATCCTCCCTCACGCTGACAAGCGGCTGCAGGATGTGTGCCAGCCATTTACGCGCGTCGGCCGCTGGCACCATTCCTGCGTGGTACCGTTTCAGTCTGCCGCTGACCGAAGAATGCGTCCATGAGCAATGGCATCCGTGTTGCCCGCCGCCGGATCGTCGCCGCCGCTCCGCTCCTCGCGACCGGAGCGCTGGCGCTGCCCCGCATGGTGTTTGCCCAGAACAAGCAGGCAATCAAATTCACGCTGCCCTGGGTCGCCGAGGGAAGCACGCTGTTCACCTATGTCGCCAAGGCCATGGGGTTCTGGGACAAGCACGGTCTCGACGTCGACATCGCGCGCGGCTCGGGCTCGATCGCGGCGGCGCAGGCGCTGGCGGAGCGACGTTTCGATTTTGGCTTATCGACGCCCTCGATCGCCATCCTGCAGGCGATCAAAGGGCTGCCCATTGTATCGCTGGCCTGCTGCGCCTATGACGCGACAATGGGGGTATGCGTGATGAATGACGGCCCGGTCAAACAGCCCAAGGACCTCGAGGGCAGGACAATTGCCTCGGTTGTCTCGTCTGGCGACCATCCGTTCTTTGCGCCGTTTGTCGAGAAGACGGGGATCGACCCCTCGAAAATCAACCGACTGCAGGTCGACAATAAGGTACGCGACCGCATGCTGCCCGAGGGCAAGGTGGATGCGATTACCGGTTTCGCCAGCAGTGTCATGCCGGGCTATGTCGCGAGCGGCGTCAAAGCCCATTTTATGCTCTACAGCGCATATGGGCTCGTCAACTACGGCACGAGCCTGATGACCCAGCCGCAGCGGGTCGTCGAGGAGCCTGACCTGTGCGCCGCCTTTACCGATGGCCTGTTGCAGGGGCTCAAATTCGCCCTGCTCGACCCGGCCGAGGCGCAAAAGCTGTTCTTCAAGCAGGTTCCGGAAATGGCCGTACTGGCGCAGGGTCGCGAGCAGGCTCGGGTCGGCAACGGCATCCTGACCTACACGGTGGCGCGCGACATCGTGCGGCAGAACGGGCTCGGCTATATGGCGCCGGAGGATTACGAGACCATGGCCGACATGGTCATGCGATATCTCGCCGGTCCCGGCGCCAAGCGACCCGATGTGTCCAGTCTGTTGACGAACCGGTTCATCGGCGCGCTCAAATTGAACGAACCGGAATTCGCCGAGGCGCAGAAGAACGCGGAGGAATTCCGCGCCTATGTGACCTGAACCGTCAGGAGTTATCCGGCGCGACGACGATATCGAGCGCCTTGTCCGCGAACTGATGAGAGCCCGCGAATGCCCGCTACCTCGGCCATCCCCATCATTGATCTCGGCCCCTATCTCGCGGGTGAACCCGGAGCGCGTGACCGTGCGGCGGCCGAGCTGCGCCGTGCGCTGACCGAAATCGGCTTTTATTCGATCATCAATCACGGCGTGCCTGCGCCGCTTGTCGACGAGGTCTATCGGCAGGTGGCGCGGTTTCATGCGCAGCCGCTCGATGCCAAACTCGCGATCAAGCTCGACCGGCACAATGTCGGGTACCTGCCGATGATGGGTGACACGTTGCGTACCTCGGTGGTCGCCGATGTGACCAAGCCCAACGCCAGCGAGGCATTTTTCATGGCGCGCGACCTCGCGCCCGATCACCCGGATGTCCTAGCCGGAAAGCGATTCCGCAGTCCCAACCAATGGCCGGCGGCCCTGCCGGGGTTCCGCGAGCCGCTGGTTGAATATTGCGAGGTTCTGGAGCGGCTCGTCGGGCGTTTGATACGCCTCTACGCCCGCGCTCTCGATCTGCCCGCCGCCTGGTTCGATGGCCCCTTCAACGACTTCCAATACAAATTGCGCGCCACCCACTATCCCTCGCAAGCGCAGGCCCCCGCAGATGAATTCGGCATCGCGCCGCATACCGATACGAGCTTTCTGACGCTGCTCGCGCCGAACGATGTACCAGGTCTCGCGTTTCGAACCCAGGGCGGCGACTGGATCGACGTGCCGACAGTGCCGGGCGCGTTTATCGTTAATGGCGGACAGCTCCTGCTGCGCTGGACGAATGACCGCTTCCTG
Organism: Alphaproteobacteria bacterium; assembly: GCA_019240125.1. GTDB lineage: Bacteria > Pseudomonadota > Alphaproteobacteria > ATCC43930 > CGMCC-115725 > DATARH01. The sequence goes on along the minus strand of JAFAYW010000180.1, from coordinate 8,108 downwards.
GCAACGCCGCACCGCGCGGTCAATCGAACCGGCGGCGAGCGCTATGCGCTGGCGTTTTTCTGTGACGCACAGATCGACTGGCCGATCGCAGCGGTGCCGACCTGTATCGGCCCCGACCAACCGCCTCGCTATGACACGACCTACTATACCGACTACATGATCCACTATCAGGCTCGCACGTATAACATTCTGGGCGACCCGACCCGCGATGCCGCAGAATGAGGAGCGCGCCCGCATAGCGGCATCCCGATAGTGCATGGCTTTTGGTAGCGCGGTTTTCTTTACGGGTCGATGGCGCGAGCGTTACGGTGTCACGCAGAAAATCGTGCGAGGGAGATCGCCATGCTCCGCAACCGGGCCGAGATCAGCGAAGACAAGACCTTTAACCTGCTGACCGAGGCGATCCTCGAACGCGATCAGCCCCGCACGACCGATTTGTTTTACGGAATGATCGCGCGCGACGGCCGCTCGATCGGCGAGGCGCTGAGCGTTGTGACTGCTGCCGAGGCCCCCTTTGTCCAGGTGCCGTGCCATATCAATTTCCGCGACGGCAATATCGCGCTGACCAACAACGATCACACGATCCTCGGCCTGCGTGCCTCGACCTATCTGATGCCGTACCTGCCCGAGAAGTACCGTCTGCTGCCGCTGCTGCAGAGCGTCTGGTATATCCCGGCGGGCCTCGATATCTGGAACCAGCTGCTCGGCAAATACCCCGGCCGGTATGCGACGATGAAGGGCATCCAGGTGCCCCCGCCGGATTACGGGCCGGTCGTGTGGCACCACGACACGCCGCCGATCCATGACGAGGGCACCCTCGACGAGCGGCTTCATCACTACATGATCGCGACGATGAACGGCGACACGCGGGGCTCTTACGGCCGCTTTGTCAGCATCGCCGAGGATCCGGCAAACCGCGCCGCCTTGCAGGATACGCTCGAATTTCTAGGGCTGATGGATGTGCAGGAGACGGTGATCGGCCGCAAGGCGCGCAACACCGGCCACAAGGCGATCCGCGCCCGCGCCGTAACCGACCTCGCCAATTACATCGGCTGGGAGGATTCGCACGGCGTCTTCTATATGGGCGTCCCCGATATGGCGATCGGGCCGCTCTACTATTCGATGTACGACGCCGCGTCGGTAACGATGGCGGCCGAGTTCGAGGATGCCGGCAAGAGCCTCAAGCAGAAAAACCAGACGCCGCTGTCACCGGCGCAGGTCGAAGACATGGTCGAGCAGATGATGACGGCCGATCACGACACGGTGTGGAACCTGCTCGTTACCCATCTCAAGAACGGTATCTCGATCAAGAGCCTCGGCGATACGATCCAGGTTGCCGCGGCCGAGCTGATTCTGCGCAACACGGTGGCGCGGACCTTCACGTCGGGGCAGCACCCGTTCGATTATTGCAACGTCGCCAATAACTGGCTGCGCAACACCAACAACCCATACCAGGCGCGCATTCTGTTCCTGATGCTAAACTTCATCAACGACGTGGCGCACGAGAACAAATACTACAAATCGATCATCGAGGACGACTTCGCCAAGCACGATCTGAGTGGGCGGACGCCGCACGCGCTGTTGCGCGAACTCGACGACGCGATCATGTCGCTTGATTATTCCCGTTCGACGGCCGTCGCCAATGCGTACCTGCAATCGGGCGCCGACCGCCGCGCCTACATGGAAACCGTCGCGCTCTGTGCCTGCCGCTTCCAGGACGACCCGCACAACCAGAAGATCACGGTCTCGACCTTCGAGGAATACGGACACAACTCGACCCACCTGCGCGACCGCATCCTGCTTGCGACACCGCGCCTGTTGGCCGGCTGGGTCAAGATGCCCGGCGAGCGCGATTGCTTTGCGCGGTTTGAGAAAGAGTGGGTTTACAATTGAGCTAGGGCGGGCCTTGCAAGTGGGAGCGCGCCTCGAGATATCGTGCGGTCCAGATGATCGACCGGTGTCACCGACTGTTGCGTTCGCTGCGTTTAACCTCGGCCCATAGCGCTTCGAGCGCCTCGATATCACGACCGATGCGGCGGGTGGTGGCAAGCGCCTCGACCTGCCGAAAGCGATGCTCGAACTTCGCCGTGGCATGGCGCAGCGCCGTTTCAGGTTCGAGATCGAGCTTGCGGGCGAGATTGGCGACGGCGAACAGGAGGTCGCCCATTTCCTCCTCCAACGCCGCCCGCGGCGCGCCTTGTGCCATCTCATGTTCGAGTTCGGCGATTTCCTCGGCGATCTTGGGGAGGACGGCCCGGGCATCCGGCCAGTCAAAGCCGATACGGGCGGCGCGTTTCGATATCTTGGCGGCGCGCAGCAAAGCGGGCAGGGCGAGCGCCACTCCGTCGAGGACGCTGTCGGCCTCGCCCCTGGCATTGGCCTGGGCCTGCCGCTCGGCTGCCTTATGCGCCTCCCAGGCTTCATTCTGAGCCGCGACCGAGGCGATCTCGGCATCGCCAAAGACGTGCGGGTGGCGCCGCACCATCTTGTCGGCAATCGCCGCCGCGACATCGTCGAATGCGAAGAGGTTCTCTTCCTCGGCCATCCGGGCATGGAACACCACCTGGAGCAACAGGTCGCCGAGCTCGTCCTTCAATCCCGCCATGTCGCCGCGCTCGATCGCGTCGCCGACCTCATAGGCTTCCTCGATCGTGTAGGGGGCGATCGTCGCGAAGTTCTGTTCGCGGTCCCACGGGCAGCCGGCATCGGGATCGCGCAATCGCGCCATTACAGACAGCAACCGGTCGATCGGCCGGAGATCCGCTACCTCATCCATGCTTCGCTCAATTCCACTCAGCCGGTCCCGTTTACGGCGATCCCGGGTCATTCGACCCAGAGCCCGCGCTGTTTGTGCCAATCCTCGATCGAGGATTTCGGGTAGCCGTCATAGCACTCGTCATCCGGCCCGATCTGTGGCTCGACCCAGGCGGCCTTGTCGCGCAGCAGCAGGTGCACACGGGCCGGTGGCACGGGCAGGGAGGTGTCGATGCACGAGGCGAAGGGATGGATCAACTCCGGCCACTGATCGTCGCTGACCCAGAGCGGAGTGCCGCAATGCCGGCAGAAATGCCGCGTTGCCGAGCCCTCACGGCCGTCGATCGTGGCGTGCCACATCAGGATGGCCGGCCGACCCTCGACCTTTAGCGTGTCGGCGACGCCCATGATGTTGATCGCATATCCGCCGCCGCCCGCGCTCTTGCGACAGATCGAGCAATAGCACCGCTGGTAAGGGTAGGGGGTGTGACTGTCGAAGGCGAACCGCACCGCGCCGCAACGGCACGACCCTTCAAGATGCATCGGCATGGGCGGTCTCCGCGTTGAGCTGCTTTCGCAGGAAGATTCGCTGGTGGTCTGGCGGATAATCGAGGCGGGCGAACTCACGATAACCTTGCCGCCGGTAGAAGCCGGGCGCCTGGAACGAGAAGGTGTCGACAAACGCGGCGTGGCAGCCCTGGGCCACTGCGTGCTTCTCCGCCTCGGCGATCAGGCCCCCGCCGATCCGTCCCCGCCGCAATGCCGCGTCCACCCAGAGGTACTGAATAAACAGCCACCCCGCATAGGTATTGCCGACCAGCCCCGCGCGGATGGCGTTCGCCTCGTCGCGCACCATGACGGCGAAATAGCTGTAGGCAGGGTTGCGGAGAAAGGGGGCATTGAACGTGCCAAGCGCCTCGGCGACGAACTCGCTGTCGGCCGGTGGCGGGTCATTCTCAAAGCTGAGCCGAAGCCCATGCGACAACACCATGCAACGCTCCCCGCGAGGCGCGGCATCTTATCGTGCGGGCCCGACCGCGTCAGCCACCACTGGATTTGCTTTCACGGGAATAAAGTTCATCGCGCCTCGTTACACTGGGTTGTCATACACAGCATCAATTTATGTATAAAAATATTTGTGGAATATAAAATAAGCACCTGCGTTCTTCAGACACTTGTCACAGCGTTCCGCGGTGCAAGAATTAGTGAGGAAACTATGACGCTTACGCGCTTTATGACTTCGGCAGCTATTGCTGCGTCTTTGGTCCTGCCCAGCGTGGCCGCTTTTGCTGATGATTCCTACTACGTCATTCAGGACGTAAAGACCAAGAAATGCTCGATCGTTGACAAGAAGCCGGTTGCGACCGAGTCCACCGTCGTTGGCCCCGATGGCGTGGTCTACAAGACCCGGACCGAGGCCGAGACCGCAATGAAGACAGTCAAAGTCTGCACCAGCTCGTAACGGACACCCGACAGTCACATACATGAACCGGCACCGGGCAAATAACCCGGCGCCGGTTCTCCTTTACGTGCCGCGCTCTTACCACGCCGGCCCGATCGTCCAGCATAGAGCGCGTTCGCGACATGATCGCCGGGCACGGGGTGGTTACTCGGCCGAATTCAAGGCCCAGCAGCTGGCGCCGCCGCTGCGATCGTCTGCCGCTGCTGATCCAATTCCCGCAGCACCCCAAACCGCGTCAGTTCCCGGTCGCTCATCAGCCATACCGTCACTCCAAACACTCCCCGCAAAACTGGCCGGGAGTGTCATCTCACTTGGCAAAGGGGTGACATTTTAAACGCGCGCCTACACCCCAATATCGCATAATATATATTATGGAAAATACGCTGGCCGCCATGCGTGTGGGTTTGCGTGGGCTGGTGCATAATCCGCTTGCACAGGGAGCCGCCGCCATTCGCCATCGCCGAACACAAAGGAATTGGAAGCCGCAGCGCGTCGACGGCATCGTCGATGGTCTCATCCTGTTTGACGGCGTTTGCCTGCTGTGTTCGCGCAGCGTCCGCTTTGTGCTTGAGCGCGATCCAGCCGCGCGCTTCCGCTTTGCCCCGATAGAGAGTGCCTACGGCACTGCACTGGCGACACGATTGGGAATTACGGCCGGCACGCCGGAGACCAATGCCGCGATTATCGGCGGCTGGGCCTATTTCAAATCCGACGCCGCAATCCAGGTCCTGGCCAGACTGCCGCGATGGTCGTGGGCGCGATGGCTTCGCGTGGTACCGCGGCCGCTGCGAAACTGGCTTTATGATCTGACCGCACGTAATCGCTACCGGGTGTTCGGGCGCACCGAGCAATGTTTTGTGCCGACCCCGGACGTTGCGGCGCGGTTTGTCGGCGACGGCATCGCGCCAACCGGTTGATGCGCCGCATTCTGGTGATTGGCGGCACCGGCGGCTTCGGCCGACGCCTGGTCGAAGGGCTGATCGCGACCAGCGACGCGCAGGTCATCATCGCGACGCGCCACCGCGAGCCTGCCGAGATGCTGGTGCGGACCCTGCCGCGTGGACGGGCCACCAGCGTGATTCTCGACGTTCGCACGGTATCGGCCGATGCCCTGCGCGGGCTTGATATCTCCGCCGTCGTCGATGTGGCGGGTCCGTATCAGGGCGCCGATTATCGGCTTGCCCGTGCCGCGGTCGCCGCCGGGGTGCATTATCTCGACCTCGCCGATGCCCGCGATTTTGTCACCGGTATCGTGGTGCTCGATGATATGGCGCGCGGCGCCGGTGTTGTCGTGCTGAGCGGCGCGAGTTCCACGCCGGCTCTGTCGCATGCCGTGTTGGACCGGCTGACCGCCGGATGGCGATGGATCGACCGGGTGGAAATCGCGATCTCACCGGGCAATCGCGCTTCGCCGCGCGGACTGGCGGTGCTGCGCTCGATCCTCTCTTACGCGGGGCGATCGATCCGGGTGTTTGACGGCGGCGCCTGGGTGGCACGCCCCGGCTGGGGCATGCCGGTGCGGCGCGATATGCCCGGCCTCGGACGACGCTGGCTGTCGCTTTGCGAGACGCCTGATCTCGATCTGGTGCCGCAGCGCTTCGCGCCGCGCGAGGCCGCTTTGTTCCGCGCTGGGCTTGAATTATCCGTGATGCATCTTGGCCTGCTGGCCGCGACCTTCCTGGTGCGCTCGGGAATGATGCGAAGCTTGCTGCCATTCGCGCGCCCACTGCAATGGGCGGCCGAGCGGCTCCGCGGTGTCGGCAGCGATCGCGGCGGCATGATCGTCGAGGCGACCGGGTGTGACGCCGGCGGCCGGCCGGTGCGAGCGCTGTGGTCACTGGTGGCCGGCAAGGGCGACGGGCCGTTTGTGCCGACCTTGCCGGCGCGCGCGGCACTGCGCCTTCTCCATGCCGGCGGCATCCCAAGCGGTGCCCGGCCGTGCGTCGGCGTACTCGATCTGGACGATATCGAGCGCGAGTTCAGCCTCTATGACATCAAGACGGAGATCAGCGTGGCCGAACTCCCGTTGCCGTTTCAGCGGCTTCTCGGTGCTGGATTTGGCCAGATACCGGAACCGGTGCGCCGGGTTCACTCGCTGACGCAGCCGCTGAACACGAGCGGCAAGGCGGAGATCACCTCGCCGCGCAATCCGCTGGCCCGGCTGCTGTGCCGTCTTGCCGGTCTGCCCCGACCGGGCACGGATGTGCCGGTCAGCGTCAGGTTTCAGCCGGACGGGCGGGGCGGCGAATATTGGCGCCGCCGCTTTACCGCAGAGCGCGGCGGTGAGCGCCGTTACGCGAGCACGATGCAGGCCGGCGACGGAGACGATGCCGGGCTTCTAGTCGAGCGATTCTGGCCATTCATCTATTACCATCGCCTGACGCCGAGCGCGGCTGGTGTGGCCTGGCGACTGGTGCGGTGGAAATTGCTGGGGATTGCGTTACCACGGTTTACGCTGCCGACTGTCGACTGTTTCGAAGCAGCCCAAGGCGAGCGCTACACATTCGACATCAATGTCGTGTTTCCGCTCGTCGGTCCGGTGATTCATTATCGCGGCTGGCTTGTCCCGGTGTAGGCCCCTGCCCGGCCTGCGTTGATCCGGCGGGTCCGCATCCTTATGTTGCGGTGCAATCATGACACCGCTCAGCCACATCCGTAATTTCTCCATCATCGCGCATATCGATCACGGCAAGTCCACGCTTGCCGATCGGTTGATCCAGAAGTGCGGTGGACTCGAAGCGCGCGAGATGCGTGAGCAGGTGCTCGATTCGATGGACATTGAGCGCGAACGCGGCATCACCATCAAGGCCCAGACCGTACGCCTCGAATACAAGGCACGCGACGGCGAGACCTATGTCCTCAATCTGATGGACACGCCGGGCCACGTCGATTTCGCCTACGAGGTCAGCCGTTCGCTGGCGGCGTGCGAAGGCTCATTGCTGGTGGTGGACGCTAGCCAGGGCGTCGAAGCCCAGACCCTCGCCAATGTGTATCAGGCGATTGCCGCCGGGCACGAAGTTGTGCCGGTACTCAACAAGATCGACCTGCCGGCGGCGGAACCCGAGCGCGTCAAGGAACAGATCGAGGACGTTATCGGCCTCGACGCCTCAGACGCGGTGCTAATCTCGGCAAAGACCGGCCTCGGCATCGAAGACGTGCTGGAGGCGCTGGTTACGCGGCTGCCCCCGCCGCAGGGCGACCCGGAGGCGCCATTGCAGGCACTGCTGGTCGATAGCTGGTACGACCAGTATCTCGGAGTCGTGATCCTGGTGCGCGTCAAACAAGGAAAACTGATCGCCGGCCAGAAGATCCGGCTGATGGCAGCAGGCGCCTCGCACAGTGTCGAGCGGGTAGGCGTCTTCACCCCGAAAGGCGTGATGGTGCCCGAGCTCGGCCCCGGCGAGATCGGCTTTATCACCGCCGCGATCAAGGAAGTGGCCGACACCCGCGTCGGCGACACCATCACCGATGACAGGAAGCCGATCAGCGAGATGCTGCCGGGGTTCAAGCCGGCGATCCCCGTGGTGTTCTGCGGCCTGTTCCCTGTCGACGCCGACGACTTCGAAACGCTGCGCGCCGCGATGGGCAAGCTGCGGCTGAACGACGCCAGCTTCTCATTCGAGATGGAGACCTCCGCCGCGCTCGGCTTCGGCTTTCGCTGCGGCTTTCTCGGCCTGCTGCACCTGGAAATCATTCAGGAGCGGCTGTCGCGCGAATTCAACCTCAACCTGATCGCGACGGCGCCGAGCGTCATCTACAAGATGCATCTCACCGACGGCAGCGAGATCGAGATTCACAATCCGATCGACATGCCGGACGTGGTCAAGATTGCGGAGATCGACGAGCCGTGGATTGAAGCGACGATTTTGACGCCCGACGAATATCTCGGCAG
>JAFAYW010000058.1 GCA_019240125.1 Alphaproteobacteria bacterium | reverse complement strand
GGGCGCGCCACCGCCGATCGCATCGGCGAACGCCTCCAATTCGGCCTTTAACGCGTTGAAATGGCGGCTCTGGATGATCTCCGGCTCGGGCTGGGCGTGGCGACCCGTCGGCATGCCGGCCGGTGTCGGGGTGAAGCGGAATTCGAGCTCCGGCGTCACCAGCTCGCCGCACCCCTTGCTGCCGAACGCAGCGAGGCGATAGCTGACCGCCGTCACCAGCGAGCATACCAATGTGCCCGACATGCCATTGGCGAATTGCATCATGACGCTGGTCGTGTCCTCGGCGTCGTAAGCGATCGTGCGTCGGATACTGCGGGCGTAGACCTCCTCGATCGGGCCGAACAGATGCACCATCGCGTCGAGATTATGGACGCCGAGCGCGGTCATGCCGCCGGCCGGCGCCTCGGCCGACTCGGCACGCCATGAGCGCGGGTCCATGAACAGCCCGGCCGGCGCGTTCTGTTCGGCATAGCAATGCGCGATCGTGCCGAGTCGGCCATCGTCGATGCGCGCCTTCAATTCGCGCATGCCAGGATGAAAGCGCCGCGGATAGGCCACCCCGAGCACCACGCCGGCGCGCGCCACCGCGTCGAGTGCCCTCGCCGCGCTGGCGCGGTCGAGGGTGAACGGCTTTTCCATGAAGACGTGCTTGCCGGCGGCGGCGGCACGCTCGACCTGCGGGCCATGCTCGCTGTGCGGCGTCGCGAACACGACAGCGTCGATCGCCGGGTCGGCGAGGATTTCGTCGAGGCTGTCCTTGAGCGGCACGCCGTGCTCGGCGCAGAATGCTTCGGCATTCGCGCGTGTGCGGTTATGCCCGGCGACAAAGCGAAACTTGTCGCTCTTGCCCTGCACTCCGCCGATCAAGGTGCGTCCCCAGCGCCCAATACCGATAATCGCCGCGCGAACCATACTGCCCTCGCCTGATGCGTTGCTGCCGCGGTTGTACACGCCGGCCGACCCAATCGCCACGTGCTGCTGCGGCGCGGCATGACATTCGCAGCGTCGGCGCGTTAGAGTCGCGCCGATCGGCGGCCAGAAGGCAGGTGGGTCATGGAGGACATTGCGGTCAAGAGCGGCGCGGCGGTACTCGATCTGCACCCGGAGAACCCGCCTTCACCCGCACGGTTCATTAATCGCGAGCTGTCATGGCTGGCCTTTAACGAGCGGGTGCTCGCGGAAGCCGAGAATCTGCGCTACCCGCTGCTGGAGCGGCTGCGCTTTCTGTCGATTTCGGCAAACAACCTCGACGAATTCTACATGGTGCGGGTCGCCGGTCTGAAGGGGCAGGAACTCGCCGGCATCGAGACGCAGAGCCAGGATGGCCTCACCCCGTCGCAGCAGCTCGATGCGATCCGCGAGCGTGCCGGCGCATTGATGGAGGGGCAACAGGTCATCTGGCTCGCATTGCGGCGGGAACTGGCCGAGGCCGGCATCACTGTCGTCGAGATAACCGATCTCGAGCCGGGCGACCGCACGGCGCTGCAGCAGCAGTTCATGGCGGATATTTTCCCGGTCCTGACACCGTTGGCGCTCGACCCTGCCCACCCGTTTCCGTTTGTCGCCAATCGCGGCTTCGGGCTGGCGCTGCAGATCGAGCGGGTCAGCGACGCCGTCAGATTGCAGGCGCTGATCCTAATTCCGGCCTCGATCAGCCGCTTTATCCGGCTGCCCGGCGATCGCATCCGCTTTCTACCGGTCGAACAGATGATCGGATTGTTTCTCGATCAGCTGTTTCCCGGGTTCACCGTAATCACGCAGGGCGTGTTCCGGGTCCTGCGCGACAGCGATATCGAAATCGAGGAAGAAGCTGAAGACCTGGTGCGGCTGTTTGAAACGGCGCTGAAGCGTCGCCGCCGCGGCCATGTGATCCACCTGGCCGTGGATGCGCGGATGCCGGCCGACCTGCGCAATTTCCTCAGCGGAAAGCTCGACGTCGGTGATGGCGACGTCTTTGCAACCCAGGGCATCCTCGGCCTCGACGTCACCTCGAAGCTGATTACCGGCGAGCGGCCGGAGCTGATGTTCAGCCCCTACATCCCTCGTTTCCCCGAACGTATCCGCGATTTCGGGGGCGATTGTTTCGCGGCGATCCAGCAGAAGGACATCGTCGTCCACCACCCCTATGAGAGCTTTGATGTCGTCGTGCAGTTTCTGCGGCAGGCGGCGCGTGACCCGGCGGTGGTCGCGATCAAGCAGACCCTGTACCGCACCAGCGAGGACAGCCCAATCGTGCGTGAGCTGGCGCTCGCGGCCGAGGCGGGCAAATCGGTCACTGCGATGATCGAGCTCAAGGCCCGCTTCGACGAAGAGGCGAACATCCGCTGGGCGCACGAACTGGAGCGCGCCGGCGTGCAGGTTGTCTATGGCTTCCTGCAATTGAAGACGCACGCCAAGGTGTCGCTGGTGGTACGGCGCGAGGGCGGCGAATTGCGCTCCTACGTGCATTTTGGCACCGGCAACTACCATCCCTATACGGCCAAGGTTTACACCGACCTGTCGTTCTTCACCTGCGACCCGGCGCTGTGCCGCGACGCCGCCCGGCTGTTCAACTTCATGACCGGCTATGCGCGCCCGGCGACCCTGGAAAAGATCGCGGTATCGCCGGTCAATCTGCGCACGCGACTCATTGAATTGATCGAGGCCGAGATCGCCAATGCGGCCGCCGGCAAGCCGGCGCAGATATGGGCCAAGATGAACCAGCTGGTCGACGGCACGGTGATCGATTTCCTGTACCGGGCATCGCAGGCCGGGGTGAAGATTGACCTGGTGGTGCGCGGCATCTGCTGTCTGCGGTCGGGCGTGCCGGGTCTGTCTGAAAACATCCGCGTCAAGAGCCTGATCGGCCGGTTCCTCGAACACGGGCGGATCGTCTGCTTCGGTAACGGCAATCGCTTGCCATCCGACCAGGCGCTGGTGTTCATCAGCTCAGCGGACTGGATGCCGCGCAACTTCGATGGCCGTGTCGAGGCGCTGGTGCCGATCGAAAACGAAACCGTGCACCGCCAGATTGTCGACGAGATCATGGTCGCCAACCTGCGCGACAATCTGCAGAGCTGGAACTTGGCGGCGGATGGGACGTACACCAGGGCAGCGACCAAGGAGGACGGATTTTCCGCCCACACCTACTTCATGACCAACCCCAGCCTGTCCGGACGCGGCAAGGCGCTGCGGCGCCGACAGCCACGATTGGTGGCGCGCTGATCCCGGTCCGAGCGATCGCATGCCCGACATGAATCCTCCGGGTCCGGCGAACCGGATCGCGGTGATCGATGTCGGGTCGAATTCGCTGCGCCTCGTTGTCTTCGAGAGCCTGGGTACGACCCTCGTGCCATTGCTCAACGAAAAGGTAACGGGCGCCCTCGGCCGCAATATCGCGACCACCGGAAAGCTCAACCCGGAAGGCGTCACTCTCGCACTGCCTAACCTGCAGAGGTTCGTCGCCCTGGCACGAGCCCTCAAGGTCGATCACCTGGCGATCATCGCGACCTCGGCGGTGCGTGACGCCAGCGATGGCGGCAAATTCGCGCGTGATGCTGAACGGCTCTGCGGCATTCCGGTTCAGATCATCCCCGGCGCGGAGGAAGCCCGTTTGTCGGCGTCTGGTGTGCTCGCCGGTATGCGGCGGCTTGATGGCATCGTCGGCGATCTTGGCGGCGGCAGTGTCGAGCTGATCCCGGTCAACTCAGCGGCCCGGGAGCAGATCGGCACCGGCGTCAGCCTGCCGATCGGCGCGCTGCGCCTCGCGGAGCTGGGCGATAACCGACGCGCCGTACTGGCGGCGATCGAGCGGGCGATCGATGGCGTGGGCCTGTTGCGTCGATGCGCCGGCAAATCGCTTTATCTGGTGGGCGGTGCGTGGCGTGCGCTCGCGCGCCTTCATATGGAGCACGACAACTACCCGCTGCACATCATCCACGAATACACGATCCCGCGGCGCGCCGCCGAAGCGTTCCTGGGCATCATATCCGGCCAGTCGCGCCGCTCGTTGGACCGGGTCACCGGGATCAGTCGCAAGCGGCTCGAACTGGTGCCGCTTGCCGCCCTGATCCTGGCGCGGCTGATCGCGGCCGCAAAACCGGAACACGTGGTTTTTTCCGCGTTTGGACTGCGCGAGGGCTACGCTTACGGTTTATTGCCCAACGATCAGGGGCACGACGCTTTGATCGCGGCTTGCGAAGGCATCGCCGCAACCCAGAGTCGGTGGCGCGACGGCGAACGCCTGCAACGCTGGATAGCGCCAGCCTTTCCTGGCTTAAAAGAGGATTCGCGGCGGCTGCACGGCGCGGTCTGCTGGCTGAGCGACTTCGCGTGGAGCGAGCACCCGGACTACCGCGCCGAACACGCGTTTCGGCGCAGCCTCAGCATGCCGGTGGCGCAGCTGTCGCATCCGGAGCGGGTGTTTATCGCGCGTGCCCTGCACGCCCGCTATGGTGGCAATATCGACGATCCGGTGACCATGCCGACCCGCCCGCTGATCGACGATGCGGCGGCCAACGAAGCACGCGCGCTGGGACTGGCCCTGCGCCTCGCCTACACGCTATGTGGCGGCGCTCTCGACTTGCTGGATCAAGTCAGGCTGACACGCCGGCACAACACCGTAACGCTCGACATGCCCGACGGCCACCTGTTCGGCGGCGAAGCTGTGCAACGCCGTCTTGAAGCACTGAACCGGGTGCTCGGCCTGCCGTCTCCGTCCGCGCGCCGCACTCCAGCCCTCGCCTGAAATCACGACGGCCATCGTTTGATTGCGGCGGCCTTTTCGGCTCAATAGCCGCGGCGCCTGTATAAACCGCTGCAGAGCCAGTCTAATAATTCTGCGAATGATCGTCGCCGATCGGTTCCGGTTCCGGCTCGGGTTGCTGCGGCGGTTGCGGCTGCTGTACTTGCGCCTGCCCCTGTCCGTCTTCTTCGGATTCGCGCATATCCCCATCGGCGGCCATTTCGAGATCGGCCGGCGTGGTCGGCCGCGGTGGGCCGTGCCCCTGGCCCTCGCCCTGTGCATTCATCACGCGGAAATAATGCTCGGCGTGCTGATAAAGGTTTTCCGCCGAGACCCGATCGCCGGCGGCCTGAGCCTCACGCGCCAGGGCGATATAGCGCTCGAAAACCTGATAGGCATTGCCGCGAATCTTTACGCTCGGGCCGTTGCTGTCGAACGTCTGGATGCGATGCGGCATCCGCGGACGGTTGTTGTTATGGTGCGGACCGCCGCCGCCACCCCCACCTCCGCCACCGCCGCCGTTACGGCCGCGTGATCGCTTGTTTTGTCCTGGCCTCATGACACCTGTCTGATTGCGGTGGATACGCGGACCTTAAAGGCCCGAGGAGCGTAATCGCCTTGCTGCGCGAGGCGATTGGCCAATAGCGCGTTTCAATTTTGCGAACGCGCAGGCTCCGAGCCGCATCAAGTTAGACGCGCGGGGCCGGCATTCCAACATTTTTTTGCCCCGGCCCCGACAGCCCGCACGATTATCGCCGCGCGACGATGCAACGCGGCAGACCAGCGAGATCGAACAGTACCGGCTCGATGCGGAGCCCCATCGCGGCGAAAATCGCCGCGACGGCTTCTGCCTGGGTAGAGCCGATCTCTACCGCTGCCACCCCGCCGCGCCCCAGCAGCCGCATGAGGCCAGCGGCGATCCGACGATAGGGCGTCACTCCGTCATCGCCGCCATCGAGTGCGCGCCGCGGATCGTATTCCCTGACCTCGACGGGCAGCCCGGCCATTGTGGCCGTGGCGATATAGGGTGGGTTGGCGACCACCGCATCGAATTCGCCGGCGACCGCGTCAACCCAATCTCCCACCGCAAAGGCGGCGCGCCCACCCAGAGCGAGACGCTCGGCATTGTCGCGGGCGGTGCATGCCGCGCCGGGCGCCACATCGATGCCGATCCCCGAGGCGTTCGGGTATTCCGACAACAGCGCCAGCAGAAGACACCCCGAACCGGTCCCAAGATCGAGAAAGCGATAGTCGTGGCTCCGGTCGGCCAGGTGGTCGAGAACCGCCTGGACCAAAGTTTCGGTGTCCGGGCGCGGATCGAGCGTGTCGGCCGACAACTCGAACTCGAGTCCCCAGAATTCGCGCCGTCCGGTGATGCGGCTAAGCGGCTCGTGTGCCAGGAGGCGTGACAGCATCGTGGCGACCCGCTGCTGCTCCGCCACATCGAGCAGCCGTTCGGGGTGCGCGAATACCTCTGACGCCGTCAGATCGAGCGCCGCCGCCATCAACCGTCGCGCCTGGCGCCGCGGGTCATCGAACCCCGCCGCGGTCAGCGTTGCGCCCGCGCGGACCAGCCACACGCCGATCGACGGCTGGTCATCTCCCAAGGGCTGGGAGGACTGACGCAGGTGCGCGGCAGTCGGCGAGACCGCGTTTCACGCCGCCAGCCTCTGCCGCGCCGCCGCGGCGATCATCGCGGCGCCCTTTTCGGCGATCATGATGGTCGGGGCATTGGTATTGGTCGAGGTGACGGCGGGCATTACCGAGGCGTCGATCACCCGCAGCCCATCCAGACCATGCACCCTGAGCTGGTCGTCGACGACGCTCATTGCGTGGCTGCCCATCATGCACGAGCAGCTGGCGTGATACACGGTCGAGCCGTTGGCCCGCGCGTAATCGAGCAATTCCTCATCGGTCTGCACGTCCGGCCCCGGCACGTTCTCGGTAATGACATGTTTTGCCAGCGCCGGCGCGGCGAACAGGCGCCGCAGGAATTTAAGGCCACCAACGATCGCCCGCCGGTCGGTATCCTCCGACAAATAGCGCGGGTTGATGACCGGCTGCTGCCGGGGATCGGGCGATTGCACCAGCACATAACCGCGCGACAGCGGCCGCATCTGCCAAGGGCCACCGGTGATGCCGGGGCGTTCGTCAAAGCGGCGGATCAGCCCTGGCTTGTAGCTCGCTGGCGCAAACACGCATTGCACATCCGGTGTCGCCGATTCCGGCAACACCTTGACCGAAGCGGCGCAAAGCGAGGCGCCAAACGTCAGCATGCCCTTGCCCTGGGTGAAGAAGCGCAAGACCTCCGACGCAAACGGCAACCCGCTGGCCCGTTCGTTCAGGGTTTCGAGGTCGCGGACCAGGCACGACATGCGGGCGATGTAGTGATCCTGGAAATTCCTCCCGACGCCGGGGAGCGCATGCCGTACCGGAATGCCGGCCTTCTTCAGCACCTCCGGATCGCCAACCCCCGATAATTGCAGAACATGCGGCGACCCGATCGCGCCACCCGACAGGATCACCTCGCGCGCCGCGTCGACCCGCTCCGTATTGCCGTCGCGCGAGAATTCGACACCAATCGCGCGGGTGCCGTTGAACAGCACCCGGTGCACCAGCGCGTGGGTGACGATCTCCAGGTTGGGTCGCTTCATGGCCGGTTTCAGGTAGGTCTGCGCGGCGCTGGCGCGGCGGCGCCCGCCGCGCGTCTGCTGGCACCAGCCGATCGAGTCGCCGGCGCCCAGCGGCAGGTTGTTGACGTCGGGCCGGAATTCGACCCCGATTTCCTGAGCGGCTTCGATGATCGCCTTGCAGGCTTCCGGCTGCTCGGTCATCGGCGAGGTTGTCAGATGCCCTTCATTCCCATGAATTTCGGCGGCGTCGCCAGTCCATTTCTCGGCGCGTTTGAAGAACGGCAGGACATCATCCCAACCCCAGCCGCGATTACCGAGCTGAGACCAATGCTCGTAATCCTCAGGCTGGCTGCGGATATAGATCAGTCCGTTGATCGAAGACGAGCCGCCAAGCACCCGCCCGCGCGGATACTGGATCGCCCGCCCCGCCGTACCCGGATCGGCCTCGGCCTTGAAGCCCCAGGTGAGTTGCTTGTGCTCAAGCAATTTCATATAGCCGGCGGGGATGTGGATGAACGGGTGCCAGTCGCGCCCACCCGCCTCGATTACGATGACCCGGGTGCGCGGGTCCTCGCTCAGACGATTGGCCAATACGCACCCCGCCGAACCTGCCCCGACGATCACGTAATCGGCTTGCATCGTATTCACTCCCTTCGGCCCGGCGCGCCCCTCGCCTCGACTTCGGCGGGTCGCGTTCAGAGTCCCTCTAACACATAATCATGATCGTGGAATACGACGCGGCGGCGAAACCGCCAGGTGTCGTTATGCTTGGTCAGATCGCATTCGTAACGGCCGGGCGGCAGTGGCGCGCTCTTGCCATCGCGGGTGATGTAGACCAGCAGGTAGCAGGTCGCGCGGGCTTCCGTGCCGCTGATCTCGACCGCGAGATTGGTGATCAGGTGACGGAATTGCGTACCGGCGGATCGCATCGCGGCAAAGCGCTCGGCAAAGTCGCGGATCGCGGCAGTGCCGCTGCGGGTGCCGATCGCCGGGCTCTGCAACATCGCATCGGCGGTGAAGCACCCGAGCACGGTTTCAACTTCGCCCGCGTCGAGCGCCGTTGTGTAACGCACAAACAGATCGTTGATCGCGAAACGATCCTCGATCAGTCCTGCCGTCATTGTCATGTGCCCAGCCCGGTTCGCAGAAAGTCGACCAGCAGACGGCTGACGGTCTCGGCCTGTTCCTGCTGTACCCAGTGGCCGGCGCCGTCGAGCAGATGGCAGGCGACCATATTGGTGCAGGCGCGTTCCTGCATTGCCTTCAGCGCGCCCGGACGCTGGTAGACACCCCAATCGCTCTTGCCGGAGATGAAGATCGACGGCACGTCGATGGTGCGGCCGGCAAACAACTCCAGTTCGGATTCGAAATGGCCGGTGGTGCGCGATCGATACCAGTTGAGCCCGCCCTGAAAGCCGTTGCGCTGGTATTCGCCGGCATAGACCGCCAGTTCGCTGTCGGGCAGCCAGCGGCAGGCCGCGATTTCGGCGGCGGATGGCATCTCCTTGGCGACGCCAGTCGGCATGTCGTCGGCGAGATCCATGATGTAGTAGGTCGGCATCTTGGCCAGTTCGTCGGCCCGCCACGCCGCCAGTTCATAAGGCTTGTTGTCTTTCCAATCGGCGGATTTGTGGTGGTAGTAGGCGCGCAGGAAATCGTGCACGCCCTGCTTGCAGTGCCACATCGCGGCGTTGGCCGGGCGCGTCGAGTACCACCACTGGTAATGTTTGCGCGGGCGCGGCAGGGCCGCCAGGGCCTCGTGGATGGTCGGGCTCGGCGGCACCTCCGGCGCCTTATCCGCGGTGTCGAACGGGATGCCGGGCGTCCCGCCGAATGGTGCGCTCATCAGCGCCAGCGAGCGGAACACATCAGGCCGCACCAACGCGCACCACGCCGCGACCGAGGCACCGAAATCATGTCCAATCACAGCGGCCGCCTCGCGGTATCCCAGCCCATAAACCAGACCCAGCGTGTCGCGCACCGAATTAAGCAGGCGAAACGGCCGCAGATCGGCATCAAAATCGGCGCTCCACCCGGTGGTACGGCCATAGCCGCGCAGATCGGGCGCCACCGCGTGAAACCCCGCAGCCGCCAGTACCGGCATGACCTTGCGCCAGGAATAGGCGAGCTCCGGAAAACCGTGCAACAACACGACCAGCGGCCGGCCCGGCGTCTCAAAGCCAGCCTCGAGCAGGTGCACCCGCAGCCCGTTAATGTCGTCCATAAAGCGCGAGCGCACGCCGCTCGGCAGAACGGATGATGCGAGCGATCCGAACCCGCCCAATGGTTCGTTCCCCGGTGTCATCGCGACTCTCCGAAAAGCTGATGTTGCCGCGAGCATGGCGCAGGCCCGGCGGTCGCACAACCGAACGCTATCGCTATCGCTGACCGCCGCAGGTGCTACACTCGCCGGCAGCCGGCCAACAAGGCCGTGGCAAGGGGAGGAGCGCATGCTCGCATGGCTGCGCGATCTGTCATCGCGCGAACGCCGCACGATGCTGGCCTGTTGGGGCGGCTGGACCCTCGATGGGTTCGACCAGCAGCTCTACGCCTATGTCGTTCCCACCGTCATCGCGTTATGGGGCATCTCGACCGGGGCCGCCGGGACGATCGGCACGGTGACGGTCGTCACCTCGTCGTTTGGCGGCTGGTTCGCCGGTGCGCTGGCGGACCGCTATGGCCGGGTGCGCGTGTTGCAGGTGGCGATCCTGTGGTACTCGCTGGTCACCTTCCTGTGCGGCTTTGCGCAGAATTTCGAGCAGCTGTTCTTTCTGCGCGCCTTGCACGGACTCGGTTTCGGCGGCGAGTGGGCGACCGGCGCCGTCTTGATGGGCGAGGTGATCCGCGACAAGTATCGCGGTCGCGGCGTCGGCTTTGTGCAGACCGGAGCCGCGTTCGGGCCAGGCTTGGCGGCGCTGGTGTATGCGGGGCTTTATGCCATCCTGCCGGAGGCGATCGCCTGGCGTACCCTGTTCTGGGTCGGCATCCTGCCAGCACTGCTGGTGCTGTGGATCCGCCGCAACATCGCCGATTCCGAGGCCTATCAGGAGCAGCGGAGGGCCGCTCCGTCGGTCGGGGTCAGCCACCTCTTCGCGGCCTTTCGCGGGCCCTATCTGTGGCTGACGCTGAAGGTTTCGCTGATGGTGATGGGCGCCCAGGGCAGCGTGTGGGCGGTGCAGTTCTGGATGCCGACCTATCTGCGCACCGTGCGGCACCTATCGCCGTCCTATACCGGGCTCTATGTAGCGGTGCAGATGTTCGGCGCGCTGATCGGTTTTCTGATCGGCGCCTACTGTGCTGACTGGATCGGCCGCCGCGGCACCTTCATGATCTCGGCAGTCGCCACCCTCATCATGGTGACCGTGTATATTTACGTCCCGGTCGGGGATATCGGATTGTTGCTGCTCGGGATCCCGCTCAGCGCCTCGATCCTGATGAAGTTCGCGCCGATGGGCCCATACATGACCGAGCTTTATCCCACCGCCTTGCGGGGCACGGGCCAGGGGTTCTGCTATAACGCGGGGCGGGCGATCGGCTCCGTCTTTATGACGGCGATTGGCTTTGCGACAGCGGTCATGCCGCTCGGCAGCGCGATTGCCCTGTTCAGCGGAATTGCGATGGTGCTGATGTTTGTGATGCTGCTGGTATTGCCGGAGACGCATGGCCGTGCCATCGCCGGTCTGGAGGACAAGAATTTGCCCCCCGAGCCAGTGGCGGAGCCGGGAGGAATGCGGGCATGAAATTCGGGGTTTTTGTCAACGCGCAGCAGCCGCGTTCCGATGATCCGGTCAGGCGCTTCCGCGAGGCGGTCGAGCAGGTGCGGCTCGCCAAGCAGGCCGGGTTCGACGCGCTCGCCGCCGGGCATCACTACCTCTCGCTGCCCTACCAGTCGCTGCAAAGCCTGCCGATGCTGGCACGGCTGGCGGGCGAGGCGCCCGGCATGGAATTGTGCCTCTCGGTTCTGCTGCTGGCGATGCTGAACCCGGTGCAGGTCGCCGAGGAGATGGCCAGCCTCGACATCATGTCGGAAGGTAAGGTCGTGTTCGGCGTCGGCATCGGCTATCGCGATGTCGAATATGAGGCATTCGGCATCACCTCGCGCGAGCGGGTGCCGCGCATGCTGGAAGCGCTCGACCTGATCAAGCTGTTGTGGACCGAGGACAATGTGACCTTCCACGGCAAGCACTTCCGGGTGACCAATGCGACCTGCACGATCCGCCCGGTGCAGAAGCCGCTGCCGCCGATCTGGATCGCCGCCAATGCCGATCCAGCGGTATTGCGCACGGCGCGGCTAGGCTATTCCTGGTTTGTCAATCCGCACGCGCCGTTGCCGACCATCGAGCGGCAATGGGAGCGCTACAAGCAGGCCCTCGCCGAGGCCGACCAGCCAATGCCGCCGGCGCGGCCGATCTGCCTCGAATGCCATGTCGCGCCGACGCACGAGGAGGCGGTCGATATCGCCCGCCCCTATCTCGAAGCGAAATACGCCGCCTATGCCGAATGGGGCCAAGACAAGGTATTGCCGGGCCACGAGAATTTCCGCGTCGGCTTTGACGAATTAGCGCGCGACCGCTTTATCCTCGGCACCCCCGACGATGTCATCGCCGAGATCGAACGCCGCGTCGAGCGCCTTGAATCGAACTACCTGATTTTCCGAATGGGCTGGCCCGGCATGGAAAGCGCCAAGATCATGCGGGTCATTGAAATGATGGGACAGAAAGTCCTACCGCATTTTCACGCCAAGTACGGGCGGGGTTAGAACCGCGTCGCCGCGGGCCACCCATACCGTTGCTGGCCGCAAGGTGCTGTCCTAAGCGAACGCGATACACCGCTCACCGGCAAGCTCGACCGGTTTCCAACGGACATAGCGGACCTCATCCGGATAGCGCCCCTCGATCTTCGCTTGCAGCAGCTCAACAAACGTTGCGTGTTCCGAGATTGTTGTGAGGAACAATTTATTCTGGAAGTACAGAAATGGTTTTAGTCGCCGATTGGCGGTGCTCATGAAGCGGTAGAATCCCTCGGTCACTCCCGGCCAATGCACTGACATGAAATCATCGACGGCAACAATGCCGCCGGCTTGCAGGACGTCTTGCGCCAGCAGGAGATCGCTGAACACATGGTGCACCGTGTGACCAGCATCGATAGAGACGCATTTGGCGCGCCGGCCTCCCAACAGGCCGTTCAGTTCGCCGATGTCGAGGCTGAGCGTGTCGCGCTGGACTATCTGGAAGTACTGCTTGTAAGGTCCGATCAAATTATCAAGATGAGATTTGAATATGGCAAGCGAGCCATTGCCGGATTTATCAATATTCAAGTCTTGCTGATCGAAGACGTCGACCGCGACGCATTTTTCGTCATTCCTGCGGAGCACGGTCAGCAGAAACAGGAACAAGCCGTGATGCACGCCAAATTCGACGATGTGGCCGTCGATCTGCCGTTCGTCGAAAATCTCGCCGATCATGTCGATCACTTGCCACATCCGATCGCCTAGCCAGCCCTCGACCGCGCCCGCGATTTGTGAGTTGAAGTAATCGAGTGCCGCCGCCCGCGAGATATCAGGCGGCGGCGCCGTGTCGCGCCCAGTGCGACCGGGCGTCCAGCGGAAGCGGGCGAACTGGGGGCTGAACCGCGGCATCTACCGCCTCGCCAAATGGTGGCACTCTGTTGAGAGCGCGCGGCTACCCGCGGCCATGGGTCTCTTGGGCCTCGCCCGAGGATGGCCAGGCGACAGCCGGTATCTGGCTCGCGGCTGTGTCCTCCGACTCCGTGATGACCTTCGTTCCTATCACCACACGCACATGCCGCTGCAACGAACGCGTCTCCCTACTCGACAATATGTCTTCGACAATCCACGAGCGGGAAATCTCGCCTCGGCGCAATAGCCGCACATATTGCTCGCGTTCGCCGGTCGCCGGAGGCCGCAACAGGATGGCGCGATACAGTTCCTCGATGAACAATCGATCGTCAAGATTTGGCGACAATTGAATGACGCACGGCCATTGAATCAAGAATTCGTTGAAGGTCATGCGGCCACTCGGCCAGGCCAGAGCCGGATGCGACTTGCGCGGCTGCCGCGGAATCAAGGCTCTCAGCCGCGCGGCCTTGCGCATCAGCGTCTCCACGGTCACCGAAACCAGCCCACCCGTACCAGATGGGGGCGCAATACGGGCGCGCGCCGCCTGCACGATTGGACCTATGGCCGCCCTCGATCCGTCCGGACCAAAATCGCGGTTCAGCAATGGCCGCAGCACTGGCTCCAGGTCCTCAGCGGGAACATCACCGATCGATTCAAGCAGACGCAGAACGACATCGACCGTGTCGGCCCGCTCATCCACCTGGCCGTTAGACGCTCCAAGGCTCCGCACCAGTTCCTGCTGGATGGCGGCCGACCGGGCGAGTGAAAGCATCAACCCGCCTGTCGCCACGCCGCCGGGGGAGGCGGTACCGCCGGCAGTCCTGAGCAGGGCGGCAATCTGGGCCGGAGCGCAGTCGACTAGAACTGCCGTGAACACGGGCGCCAACCAATCCTGTGGCGGGTGGGCCTCATGTAATTCGGGGAATTCCTGATAGATCGCTTCGAGTTCGCGCAACATGCCCAGCAGCGCAGCTGGGTCGGCAACCTTCGACTCGGCTTGCAACTCGGCTTGGCGGGAGGAGACGCGTTGTGTCGCCTCCAGCAGAGTCATCTCCGCCGCGGGCTTCACCGGTTCGTGTGCGAGGTCAGATGTTGCCATGTCACCGCGACCTTAGGCCCGCTGTTGCGGACGGGCCCTGAGGGTCAGCGGATTCCTGCCGTGAGCGGAGCGCAAGTTCAATCCTCCCTCGACGCCAGCCCAGCGCCTTCAATTCGGCAGCGGCATGTTCCGAACCCGGATCGAGCATCAGCGCGCGCAGATACTCAACGCTGGCTTCGACGTTGCGACCCTGCAGCTTGAGGGCGTGCCCCAATTGCAGGTGAGTATCGGAACTGCGGGAGTCGATATCGAGTGACTTGCGATAGGCCGTTTCCGCTGCCGCTGGGTCGCCACCTTCCTTGAGCGCGTGGCCGTACTGCACCCAGGCACCAGGGTTGTCGCCGTTCATCCGCAGCGATTCCGCGTAATAGCGCGCGGCGGTGGACCATTCGCGCCGATCGCGGGCACGATCCGCGCGCGCCATCATCCGCCGCGCCGCCGCGTGATCTCCGGACCGCGCCGCAGCGTCGGCCGGCTGAAGCGTTTCGTCCTCGGCCGCCGCCTCGCCCGCTGACACTGCTTGGTTCGGCTTGGGATCATCGGCGATCTCCGAAGCGGGCCCCAGCATCGCCCGTGTCGCGACCCGGACGGCACAGCCACGGCGTTCCTCGAGGCAACCCAGCATTATGTTCGAGATGCGAGCCGCCTGCGCCGACCAGCTGTTCTGACGTACCCAGTCGCGTTGCCGTCGCACAAGGTCATCGCGTTGTCGGCTGTCGCGGAGTAACGAGATTATCCCCTCGGCCATGTCCACCGGTTCGGTGCCCGGCAATTCGTACAAAACCTGTGACAGATCGGAAAAGACCGGCAGCGGTGTGGCGGCAACCGGGCAACCGGCAGCAAGCCCTAACCGGATCGCACCGCTGGCCGACTCGTCGGAGTCTTGATACGGGTACACCGCGACATGGCACGCGTTGAGCATCAGCAGGAGCTCGTCGGTATCAAGGAACTCATCGAACAGCCGAATACGATGCTCAACGCCGAGCAATCGCGCCAGCGCCTCGCATCGCTCGCGTTCCGCGACGGAACTGGCGTTTGGATAATTGGCGTTCAGCATGAGCAGGTAGGCTTCCGGACAGGTCCGCAGCAGCAAGGCAAAGCTGTGAATCAGTTCGGGGAGGCCCTTGCCGGGAAGCATAAACCCGAAGCTGCCGATGATCGGTTCGAAGCGCCCCAACCCGAGCACACCGCGCAGGCCGGCTGGATTCAACGGCGGCCGGTCGATGACACCGTGGGTAAGCAGAACCACGTTTTCGGTGACCCCCCAGCCACGCAGGCGGTTCACGTCTTCGAGACTATGAACGAAGATGCGCGTACAACTGTTGAACGCCTCCATCATCCGCGCCTCGGATACAAGGCGGTCTTGCCGCTCCAAATCCTTTGTACGATGCAGTGTCACAAAGCTCGGGACATTAGATACGCCTAGCTCGACGAGCATATCGGTAAAGTCGCGGAAATCGTAGAAATTGAAATTATATTGGATAAAGACGAGATCGAACGCCCCCCGAGCAACGAATTCGCGGACCCGCGTCAGATCCCCGCCGTTGCTGCTCCATAAGCGCACAATATTCGATGGATCCTCTCCGACCTTCTCCTGATGGTCTGCGATGATCGTTATCTCGAAGGTGGCGTCGTTGATGAATTCCAGCAGGTGCGATGAATGCGTCGCGATTCCACACCGTGCGTTATAGGTGGAAATCCATGCAAGTTTCGGCTTTCGAAGCATTACCGGCCTGTGTTCAAGGGTCTCGACAAATCGTTGAATCTCCTTCGCAACGCTGCTCCAGCGTAACTCGATGGGGTTCCTGACAGCCAGGTGTGACGCCGCCATCGCCTCAGCGAGTTCCGTCCGAACACTGGCATAAACAGCCTTCATTCCTTGGACGAGACCATCTATCGAAGGCCGTGCCCAATACGAGTTGCGAATGGTCAAATGATTGCGAGAGAGCTCATAAACAAAATCGAGTAGCACCGCATTTGTACTGTTACTGAAATCCAAATGTCCGCTGTGACCCGTCACGATCAGCGGCAGTCCGCGCGAAAGAGCTTCGGCTGCGGGCAGGTTGAACCCCTCGCCGCGCGTCGGCAGCACCACGGCGTCCGCGGCGTTGTAAAGGAACTCCATCTGCTGAGCGTCAAGATCATCATAGATGACCTGGATCGCCGGGGCATAGTCCGCCCCTCGCGTCAGGCGTTGAATCCAGTGGTCGACGATGTTCTCGGCGTTGTCGAATGTCTTGATCACGAGGATGACCGGATCATCGCGCGAAAACGCCAGACAATAGGCCGTAATCAGTTCCTCGATCCCTTTGCGGGCAAGTCCGGACGACACGTGCAGGAATGTAAAGGGCATCGCCGGCGAGACCGGGCCACGAGCCTGTCGCGTGCGGGGAAATGTCTGGCATCCGCCCACGTGATCCACGCCATGCCCGATTACCGCGATCGGAACGCGCACGCCGGCGTTGCGCACCACACGTTGCACGTAAGCCGAGGGTACGAGCACTCCGTCGACATGCAGGTTGATTAAGCCGGCGAGCCCATCCGGCAGCGCGCTCTCTTCCCACGCGAGATGAAGCAGCCGCCAGTCACCCAGCATCCCATTGGGTCGCGGGGGGTAAGTATTGCGGATCGTCACCATGCAGTTGCTATCGACCGACGGCCGCCACACGAGTTCGCGCACCACAGCAGGCAGTCCATCGGCCGCCGCTTCATTCACCGTGTAATCCTCGGTCCCCTCCGACGGTTCGATGAACGCCCGCGTGTTGTGGCCACGGCTCAGCGCGCAGGCGAGATTACGATTGACCAGCGCGAGGCTGTAGGAGGTCTCATAGGGACCCTCGACCACATAATCGCGTCTCGAAGCGTCGTTCCGCTCCGTCGCCGGGCGCAACCCGACCAGGTCGGCTGAAACCGGTGAGACACCCGCAGCAACACCAAGATCGACCAGCAGGCGCCATAAAGACGCGGCCAGCCTCTCGCGGCTGAAATCCTGCAGTCGGCTGCGTTGCCGGTTGATCACGCTTGCACGAAACAGCCGATCTTCGTGGATCCGGGTTAAGGCATCCGCCACCGTCGTCGGGTCTTTGTCGGGGAGGCCGATGCCGCCGTCGCCAAGGGTCTCGGCAATTCCGGTCCCGGAATAGGCGACAACCGGGCAGTCGAATGCCATCGCTTCGATAAGCGGCACGCCAAACCCTTCGTGCTCGCTGAACGACAGATAGGCGTTAGCCGCGCGATACCATCCGTAAAGCTCCGCGTCACTGACCAATCCCGTAAAACGGACCTGCGCCTCCAACCCGAAGCGCGCGACCATCTGATCGAGGCGCGACTTGTAGTCCTCGCTAGCCACGCTCCCGGCAAGCACCAGCTCGACCGGATAGCCGCACAAGGTGCGGCAGCGGTCGACGAGTTCGATCAGCTGATGCTGACATTTATGCGGCGCGATCCGGCCAACAAATAAAATGCGAAAAACAGCCGATCGGTCGTAGTATGGTGCTTTGCGATGTGGCAGATAACGCAGTTCCGTAAAATCCTTGAGTAAGGGAATAACCCTGACATCGCTGTACCCGCGCCGCACCAGCTGACGTGCATTGAACGCGGAATCTCCTATAGCCACCTCAACAATGTCGCGCAGCACGGTTAACTGGGCATACCCTTTTATGGCATAGAGGCGCGTGGGATCGTTCGGCCCAAAGAAATCTGGTGGTGTAATGTTGTGGTAAATCAAAATTTTACGGCAAGTCAATGCCACAACACGATCGAGGGCGTTGTGCCCCATTGAGTGATGGACCAGCAGGATATCGGTCTTTTCGACGTGGGCCGTGGCGATATCATAAATCGCGCCGGCTAACCGCGGCTCCACATGCTCTACAAAAATCGACGACTCGAAACCAAATTCACGCAGCAATGCCTGCACGAAAAACATTGAATTGGTAATTGCGTCAGCTAATCCTGATCCCGAGTGAAATTGATGAATACGAACTTTTTGCTGAATTTGCACCGCAACTACTCAAGCGTGAAAGCGAGCGCAAGTATAACAGCGAGGCGCAAAGCAAGGAAGCCCACCACGCACCGCCGCGGCAGCGTTGCTGCGGCTCGCGTCAACTCGTCGGGTTGCCGAGGCTTCCCGACCGCCAACCCAGCCTGGCTCAGCCATCCCCGCTGATCGCCACCGTCTCGTGGAAAAGGCTGTAGTCGATCACCCGACGGCCTTCCCGGGTCCAGCCCATGACGTCGGCGAAGCGGTGGTTCCAGTGGATTTCATCGGGCAGATACGAGGTGCGCGCGTGCACATGATCGGCGATCGTCTCATCGATCCCGCTGGCGGTGACAATCAGCTCGGCATGCATGGCCGCCAGCGACTCGGCGGTCAGCCCATAAAGCGGACTTTCCCGGTCGATCTGATGCATCACCGTGAAGCTCAATGCGAAGACCGGTGTTCGATAGCGCGCCAGGGGTAGGTCGTAAAAGCGGCGGATCGGGGTGCCCTCATCCGTCAACTCGTCGCGCAACAGAGTCGCGGTGACTTCGGCCTGCAGTATCTGGTTGCGACGCTGGTTGGCGAGGCGAAAGGACAGCGTCGGCATGCCGTTATAGGGGCCGATGACCGCGACGCGGCTGAACAGCACCCGCGCGGTCGGCCGCGAAAAACGCGCGAAGACGAGGCCTGTCATGACCGCCAGCAGGATCAAGCCGAACGCGGTTTCCACCGTGACGATCAGGTTGGCGTAGAGGCTGCCCGGCGCCATTTGGCCATAGCCGATCGTCGCCATCGTCTGAATGCTGAAAAAGAACGCGTCGGCGAAGGAGCCCGGGCGTGCATTGGCGATCGAGCCGTCCTGCAACAGGTAGAACACGGCAAAAATTGCATTGGCCAGCATGTAGAGGCCGATGCCGGCGACCAGAAATCGTCCCCACCCGACGCTGAGCGCCAAGTGATACATATCGCCGTGCCACGGCCGTTCGAGACCGACAGTGAGGATATCGTCGGCTGTGCTGCTGCCGACGAGCCTGATAGGCGGCATCGCCGCGCCCTCAGGCGGCGCGCTCTGTACATGCGCGAGACGATTGCGGCCCGCTCGACCGAGCGGACGCCGGCCGGTTTGTCTCATCGCGCGCCCCCCGGATCGAGCGGATGTTCCGGCGCGATCAGAGGGCGGCGCTCGCCGGCCGAGAGGGAACGGAAGCGGTCATCGGCGGCCGCCCAATCAATCAAATCGACCGTAAAAGGCAGATCGCTCTCCTCAAACGCCTCGCGCAGAATGGCAAGCTGGTCGAGCGTCAGGTATTGCCCTGCATCAATCGCCAGATCGAGGTCGGAGTAGGGCCGCGCCCGTCCGGTGGCGCGCGATCCCACCACCCACACACGGCTGGCAGCCGGGAGGTGCTGACGAAGTATTTGGGTAACGAGCCGGCGATGCCCGTCTGTCAGGTCGATGGCCGGAAATGGGGTCACACCGGCCGCCGCCGCAGCTCGGTGAGCAGATGTTCGACTTCCTTTAGGAAAGCAGGCACGCTTGCGGCGACATCCTGCGCCGCCTTCGCGTCATAGGTGTGACTGGTGCGCGTCCGCATCTCTCGGAAACGGCGCCATGCAGTCCACTCCGCGGCCAGGACGCCCTGGGCATTGCCGACGCGTATTAAATCGGCAAAGGACAACGCCGCGATATCGTCCGGAGATGCGGATTGTGCCCGTAACCAGCGCCTCAGCATCTTGTGCGCCAGCTCATAGGTAAACTCGAACCGCTGGATCAGCCCGTCGCGGAGCTGCTCGTCATCCGGCTCGCGATCATGCCGGGCGAGCCCGTCGCGCAGGCGCTGCACGGCGTTTTCAAAGGAGGTGAGGTCGAGCGCCATCGGCTGATCCGTCGAGCGCCCGACCTTGCGCAATCTCAGCCGCCGTAGAAGACGTTTTCGCCGAGATCCTTCATCTCCAGGATCGCGACATCCGGCCGGCCGGAGATCGGGTTCGGCACATGCGCCTCGGTCACCTCGGCGACGACAATGTGGTGGTCGCCTTGTTCGACGATGCTGGTCACCTTGCACTCGACAGAGGCCAGAGCGGCATCGAGGATCGGCGCGCCATTGGCGCCTTTGTGGAACGCCTGCCCGGAAAGCTTGCCATCGGCGAGGGCGGCCGGCTTGAAGAAGGTGAAGGCCATGCCCTTGTGCTCCTTGCCGAGCATGTTGAGCGTGAAGGTCTTGGTTTCCTTAACGATCGCATAGCCATGGCTGTCAGTCTTTACCCCGACCACGACAAGCGGCGGCGCAAACGCGCTCTGCGTCACCCAGTTGACCGTGGCGGCGGCGACATTGCCCTTTCCGTCATCGGCGGTCAGCACGTAGATGCCATAAGGGATCATGCGCAGCGCGGTTTTCTTGGCGTCGGCGTCCATGTCGTTCCTCCGTCTCGGTGGCTCGAAAGCGGTTGTTCACCCGCACTACATCGCGTCGGCGCCAGACTGGCAAGAGGCACCGCGCGGGAACCCGCTTCCGGGACCGGCCGGTTGCACAATTGGCCGGCGGCCCGGCGTCTGGCAAATGCCGGGCCGCCAAAGATGAGCCTCGCGCGTCGAGCGCGCGAGGCCGCAATCGACTACTCGGCCGCTTCTTCTACCGGCACGAGCTCAAAGCGCTGCATTCCGAGCTCGATCGCTTCGTCCCAACCTTTCTGGCGCACATCGAACTGCACGGCGTCGGGGCCGAGATATTTCAGGTTAGCGGCGCCTTCGCTGACCTCGAGCATCGGGGTCGGGTCGCTCGGGTCGCCCTTATCCCGCGGGACGAATGCCACACCCGCCGCCTTGAGGCCGCGGGCGGTCGCCTCCTGATTGTCGACCTGAAAGCCGATATGATGGATGCCGCGTAGATCAGACGTCTGCCCTGGCCCTAGCTTCGGCGCTTCGGCATCGCCGTATTTCAGGATTGCGAAATAGATATAGCCATCGCTGAGCCAGACGCCGCGCTCGCCCGTCGCGCTCGGCCGGCGGTACAGCTCGGTCAGGCCAAAATGGCTTTTGTAGAACTCGGCGGTTGCGACCGGATCGTCGGTCACGAGTGCGATGTGCTTTATGCGTGCCATCTGCATCCTCCCTCGATAGGTGGGTCTTCTGTGTAGGCCCGCCTCCCGCGGGCCGTCAAATCAACTGCGGGCATAGCCGACAAGCGCTTGTGGCGCCGGACCAGCCAAACTTCGAGCGGAGCGACAAATGAGCCGGCAGGCGCGCGACGCGCATTCGGCCCATATGAAAACGATCTTGGGGTGGCTCGGGTATCGGTTCAGCCCGGCGGCAGCTGCTCGCCTTTGCTGGAGACGACATGGAGACTGCGGATCAGAGCCGGATGGTCACCCCCGATCGAAAGACGATCCGGGTAATCTTCGGTGCCTTGATGCTGGTGCTGTTTCTGGCCGCGCTTGATCAGACGATTGTCTCGACCGCGTTACCAACCATCGTCGGAGAATTCGGTGCGCTGGCGCATCTTTCCTGGATCGTCACGGCGTATCTGCTGACCACCACCGTGGTCACACCGATATACGGCAAGCTTGGCGATTTATTTGGCCGGAAGATCGTGCTGCAAGCCGCGATCCTGCTGTTCCTCGTCGGCTCGGGTCTCTGTGGGGTCAGCCAGTCCATGGGCCAGCTGATCGCCTTTCGCGCGATCCAGGGACTGGGCGGGGGCGGATTGATCATCACGGCCATGGCCGCGGTGGGGGACATCATCTCACCGCGAGAGCGCGGCCGCTATCAGGGCATCTTCGGCGCGGTCTTTGGTGTGGCGACCGTTATCGGTCCACTGATCGGCGGTTATCTGGTCGAACATACGAGTTGGCGGTGGATATTTTACGTTAATCTGCCGCTCGGCGCCGTCGCGCTGATGGTTATCGGCTGGGCCTTCACGGGGCCAAGCGGCCGGCAACGGCCATCGATAGATTTCGCGGGTGCGATCTGTCTCGCGACCGCGCTGACGGCGTTGACCTTGCTGTTGAGCCTTGGCGGCCACTCCCTGCCTTGGACGTCGCGCGAAAGCCTCGGCCTGGCTTTCGCGGCGGGGGTGGCCGTGGTGGCGTTTGCCGCTGTCGAGCGTTTCGCACCGGAGCCCATTCTGCCGCCCCGCCTGTTTCAAAATCGCAGCTTCGTGGTCTGCTCCACGGTTGGATTCATCGTCGGCTTCGCGCTTTTCGGGTCGATGACCTACATGCCGGTCTATCTTCAGGTCGTTAAGGGAATGGCGCCCGCGGTGGCGGGCCTGCAACTCACTCCGATGATGGCGGGGATGCTCGTGACATCCATCGCCAGTGGCAGGCTGATCAGCCGTTTCGGCCGCTACCGGTTCTTCCCGATCACCGGAACCGCGGTCATGGCGGGCGGGCTGGCTCTATTGGCTACCCTCGGCGTCGAGAGCGCCACATGGTTGCCGTCCATCTACATGCTGGTGCTGGGACTTGGTCTCGGCATGGTCATGCAGGTTCTGGTTCTTGCGGTGCAAAATGCCGTCGAGCGCCGCGATCTGGGGATCGCCACCGCTGGCGCCGTGTTGTTCCGCTCAATCGGCGGCTCGGTGGGTGTCGCTTTGTTTGGTTCGATCTTCACGGCTCGTCTGGCCGCGCGATTGTCGGGCGTCATGCCGAGTGGCGCCGCTCTGCTGGATGGCGCCAGCCCGGCCGCGATCAGCGCGTTGCCGGGACCGGCTCAAAGCCTCTACGTACACGCCTTCACCGCCGCTCTTACACCCGTGTTTGTGGCGGCGGCGGGCATCGCCACGCTGGGTTTTGCCTTTACCTGGTTGCTCAAGGAAATACCCTTGCGCGGGAGATCGGATGACCCAACGGCAAACGCGGCATCGCCAAAGCCACATCGAGATCGTTGAAGGAGGCGCCGGCATTCGAAACTCATCCCGGCAGACGCTCGGCGACGATATTCCAGTGCCACGACCCGGGGTTCTTCTGCTCGCTCTGCGAGAGGTCGAGGACCTCGAAACCGGAAAACAGGGCAATGAGTGTCGCGGCGCCGCAATAGAAATGCGGATGCCCTTTTTCCTCAACGCCGTCGAGAACAAAAGTATCGGGCGCCACGCGCCGCCCCTTTCCATAGTTGCTGTTGCGCGTCGGTAGCATGGTGCCCTGGTAAAGGCCGCCCGGCTTGAGCACGCGCCAGATTTCCGCGATACGCCGGCCGGCATCGCCGAGCGTCCCGTGATAGATGACGTTCCACGACAGCACGAACTCAAAGCTGGCGTCAGGATACGGCAACGCATCGGCGTTGCCGTGCTTAACGCTGAGTGTCATGTCGCGACACCGCGCCGTCTCGCCCAGCACCGCGAGGCCAGTCTCGCTGCCATCGAACGCGTGCACGTCGAACCCTTCCGATGCTAGGCGGAGCGCGTGCCGGCCAACACCGCATCCAAGATCCAGCACCCGCCGCACGCCGCGCGCCTTCAGTTCCGGTATCAGCGCGACAACAGCCGGGTGCGCATCGATCCAGTCGGCGCGGCCCTGTTCAGTCCCCCACCTCTTCTCCCATGAGTCGATCGCCGAACCGGTTGGCGTTTGCATCGTGTGTCTCCGTCAACGGCATGACGCTATGAGCGCTCGGCAAGGGCAGCCGATGCGTCACATGAATATAGACCGAGCCAAATATCGATGTCGCAATGGCAGCGGCGCCGCAATCCGCTCAGTGCCGGATGGTCGATTGCAGCATCACCATGCCGGTCACGGCGAGGGCGCTGGCGAATAAAAGGCTCAGCGACTCAGCTTTGATGCGGCTGCTCAATTGCGAACCAAACCAGGCGGCTATCGCCTGCATGGGCGCGATGCAGGCCCAGATGCAAAGATCCACGTCGCCGATCCGCCCAGCATGTGGTGTGCTGCTTTCGTAAAATGCAACGAGCACGGCGGGAGCGCTGACCACCACACCGATCGCCGCGGCACGGCCGATGCTGCGATGCATCGGCATCCCGGAAAAGGTCATGACGATATTGGTCATGATGCCGCCACCGACCCCGGCGAGCCCCGACACGAGCCCGATGGACAGGCCGGCAACGTGGCAAAAGCCGCCACCCGGGGGCTGCTCCGCCCACGGGCGGAACTTTGACGGCAGCCCGAATCTCACGGCTACCAGCAAACAGAACAAACCGAACGCGCCCGTCATGAGCTTGCCGTTGAGGTGCGGCGCGGCGAGTTGCGCCATGATGACGCCACAGACGACCCCCGGCCCCCATTCGCGCAGAAATCCAAAATCCATGTGACCGGCCCGCCAGTGGCCGATGGACGACACGACCGCGGCAGGGAGGATTGCCGCCAGGGAGGTACTGACCGCGATATGAGCGGCTTGATCAGGCGATATACCGGCCGATTGCAGCCCGTAATAGAGAACGGGGACGATCACGATTCCCCCGCCGATCCCGATCAAACCAGCGAGAATTCCGGCGGCTCCACCAGAAAGAAGACCAAGACAAAGCAGCAACGACGCGCTCATATCGCGGCTCCTTTACTGGTTGCGGTGACTCCCAGTTTTTTGCTGACGCACCTGCTTAATTGACGAAAGGGACCGAACGCCGCGCGTGCTGAAGCAAGGCGTCAAGCTCGCGATGATCGACGCGATCGGCGCGCATGATGGCCCGGGTGATCGGGTCGTCGAACAGCTCGGTGAGGGTTGGCTCTAAGTTGAAGCGGCTCGTGGATGTGATTGGCTGCCCGGTCGCCGCCTTAACCAACTTTCTTTGGTGTTGCATGACCGCTCTCCCTGAAGGTCACTGTCTGTAACACCCTCTTTAATGTCCGCGGTGTGACCGGCTTCACAGGCTCGGTCAGAATCCACTCCACCCCTTGATTTCACCGCACTGGGCTTAGCCGTTGAGGTTTTCGCGCAGCGTGCGGCCGCTATAGCGCGTCTTCGACAGGCCGCGGCGCTGCAGCTCCGGCACGACGTACTCGACGAAATCGCGCAGATAGCCTGGAATCTCAAAGCCCTTGGCGAGAATGAAGCCGCCGTTCTCGCCCGTCTCGTAGTGGAATTCCTCAAGCTGATCGGCGATGCGCTTAGGCGTGCCGAGGATTGCGTGGTTCTTACCGATCGCGTTCTTCCGCCCGAGTTGCGCAATCGTCGTCGCGGGATCGATGGTTTCCAGAACTTCCTTGAAGTTGCCCCAGTGCACGTTCTGTCGCTGAATTGTCTCGGCCAGTTCGATGACCGGCATGTCGGCGGGGAGAGCCGAAAAATCGATCCCGTACATGTGCGACATCTCGATAATTCCGGCCTCGACCGGGATCGAGGCAATGTAGCGGCGCTCTTTTTCGCGAGCGTCTTCGTCGCTTTCGCCGACCTGGATGCGCAACGACCATAAGACACCGCAATCCCGCGGGCTGCGGCCGTGCGCCGCCAGCCGGGCGTCGAGTTCGGCGCGGTGTTTCTTCATGCTGGCAAGCGTGTTGCGGCTGACAAACTGCATCTCGGCATAGGTCGCCGCCAGGTCGATACCGGCCGGCGATTGCCCGGCCTGTATCAGCACCGGCCGGCCCTGCGGCGACGGCATCACCGGCAGCGGGCCGCGAACCTTGAAATATTTGCCGCGATGATTGATCAGGTGAACCTTGGTCGGGTCGGCAAAGACGCCGGTGGTCTTGTCGAAGACGATCGCGTCCTTCTCGACGCTGTCCCACAATTTGCACGCGACACCCATATGCTCGGTCGCCCGCACATAGCGCTCGTCATGCTCCATCATTTCGTCGAAGCCCCAGTTCTGGGCTTCGTTCTTGTATGCGGAGGTGACGGCATTCCACGCGATGCGGCCACCGGTGACATGATCAAGCGAGTTGAACAGGCGCGCGACATGAAACGGGTGGTGATATGTCGTCGACATTGTCAGGCCGAACCCGACACCCTGGGCCGCGCGTGCCATCAACGGGATGAATGGCATCGGGTCGTGCTTTGGCCAGCGCATCCCATAACGCACCGCGGCGTGGTGATTGCCGCCGTGGTTTTCTGAAGTATTGGCGGAATCGCCAAAGAACAGCAGGTCCATGCAGCCGCGCGCCGCGATGCGGGCGCATTCCTCGTACAGTTCCGGCCCGAGATACGGATAGCCGATCCACGAGCCGGCGGCGCGCCACAGATAATCGGTATGGATGTGCGACAGGTCGGCGGCGAGATGCATCGTTCTTGATTGCGACATGGGCGCGGCTCCCCGCTGCTTAAGGGGCGTAGATCCAGAAATCGGCGATCAGCGCGGCGCCCGGCGCCGGCATCGGTGACGGCGTTTCGATGCACCAGAAGGGATGCGGGGTGGCGCCATAACGCGCAGCCCAGGCGCCAGCGATGCCGGGAAACTGTGTCACCGCGGTGGTGAAATACTGGGCCCGCACGATATTGCGCATCGACGCGCCAGCGGCCGCACAGATCGCCTCGGCATAGTCGAGAACCGTCGCAGCCTGGGCAAACCCGGCATGCGCCAGTCCGTCGAGACCCGACGAGACGCTGCTACCAGCGGCATAGCCGTCGCGGCCGATCGCCATCAGGCCGGAAGGGAACAGCAACTCGCCAGCGCGGATGCAGGGACCGAATGCCGCCATCGCCGGCACATCCGCCTCGACCACCTGCTTGGTGCGGGTCGCGCCATTTCTTAAGGCCAGCAGGTTGATCTCGATGATGCCGCCAACCGAGCCGAACGATCTGGTCGGCACCACCGTCAGAGCGCAGGGGATATCGACGAAATGCCGCTGCCAGACATCGAGAAAGTCTGGAAAATCCTCGGTCTTCTCAATATAGACCTGCGCCTTGATTGAATGTTCCAGTGCGGAGCCGGCCGCCTTCAGCGCTGGCTTCAATTTGTGCTCGATCAGGAATTCTGTCTGTTTGCGGATTTCGGTGCCGCCCCAGCGTGCGTAATCGGCGACATGGGCGCGGGGGTCGAGACCGTGATCGTGCGTCGCCATCTGTCCGGCGACGAAGATGAAGTCGTTGCAGCGGATCGCCGGCACAAACCCCGACGAGGCCGGCGAGGTGACATCGCTCGGAAAGAACTTTTCGATCGTGTAGTCCAGGCTCGGCACCACCGCCATCAATGAACTGGAGATCGACATGCCGGCGTTGAAGCAGCGCTGCATGATCACCGAGGTGCTCGGCGGGATGTAGTCACCAAACGCGGCGCGGCGCGCGAGATGGTAGGGATCGACCGGTGCCGCCGACGGGTAGTACTGATCGAGGCGCACACCGTGCGGCAGATCGGAACTGAGCTCCCGAAGGATACTCCGCATGCGTTGCAGAATGAAATCGCCCTCGCGGCGGAAGCGCGGCAATCCGAACATCGGATAGCCTGGTGGACCCGCCACCACTTCGTCGCTGCCAGTGACGAAATCGAAAGCCTCGTGGCCGGTCAGGAAAATCCATGGCCCGGCCTTCACCGCATAAGCAAAGGGAATACCGCTGCCGGCGAGGCTGGGGATTGATTTTACCACCAGATCGGTCATCAGGCTGGCTCCGGTTGAAATGCGCGTCGGCGTTACGTTACGGCGAGGTAGCGGCGCAGCAGGGTCGCGGTGGCGAGCTGAAACAGCCGATCGGCCACAAAGCCGATCGTGCAGATCATCACCAATGCCACAAAGATGCGGTCGGTCTGCTGCAACATCGACGATTGCTGTAGCAAATAGCCCAGCCCGGAATCCGCGGCGAGCAACTCGGCCGGGATGATGCTGATGAAAGCCGAGGCGAGTGCCAGCCGCAACCCGACGACGATATACGGAACCGCCGACGGCAATACGATCAGGCGGAAGATCTGCGCTTCCGACGCGCCAAGGCACAGTGCCGCGTTCTGCCGGATGTGTGGGGTGCGCAACACGCCGGCGATGGTGCTGATCAATACGCTGAACAGCGTACCCCAGAATACCAGCGAGTATTTCGCCACTTCACCGATGCCAAACCAGATCACGACGATCGGGATCATCGCGGTCGGTGACAGAAAGCGCAGGAACTGCAGCACCGGATCGGCGAGATCGTGCAGTAACCGGATGCGCCCCATCAGCAAACCCACTACCAGTGCGAACAATCCACCGGTGACGTAACCAACAAATACGCGCGACAGGCTCATCGTCACGTCGTGCAATAGCTCACCGGAAGCGCTCATCGGTACAAAGGCCCGCAACACGGCTTGCGGCGGCGGGATCAGGAATGGTCCGAACAGCAGCAGCGACATCGCTTCCCAGACCACCAGTCCAAGCGCAAAAGACGCGGTGATCGTTCCGGCGCGCCGCAGCCGTATCCGCCACCGCCTGGCAATACGCGGGTGCCGCTGCGGTACGGCCGCCGGCGGTGTCGTGCTGGTCGCGCTCACGCTGGAGATCAGGGCCATCGGACCGTTATGCGCTGGGGGCAGCGGTGTGCAATATGTCTTCGAGCTGCTCGAAATAGCGGCCGAGGCGCGGGTCGCCGGGATGGCGCGGCCGTTCGAGGTCGATCGTCATCAGATGCGCGATCCGCGAGCCGGGGCCGGTGCTCATCACCGCCACCCGGTCCGCCAGTATCAGCGCTTCCAGAATGTCGTGAGTGACAAATACGATCGTGCGGCGGGTACGCTGCCACACCTCCAGCAGCGCGCCGTGCATGCGCCGCCGGGTAATGGCATCGAGCGCCCCGAACGGCTCGTCCATCAGAAAGACATCGGGTTCGACGGCAAGTGCGCGGGCAATCTGCAGCCGCTGCCGCATCCCGCCGGAGATCTCGCTCGGCACCTTGTGGCGATGTTCGAGAAGGCCGACGAGCGACAGGCATGCTTCGGCGCGGCGCTGCCGATCGCGATGGAACTGACCCTGCAACCGCAGCCCGAACTCGACATTCTGCTGCACCGTCTGCCACGGCAGGAGCGCGGCGCCGGCATCCTGAAAGAAGACGACGCGTTCCTTGCCCGGGCCGCGGATCCTTTGCCCGCGATACAGCAATTCGCCGGCGGTAGGCTGCTCGAACCCGGCCATCAGGTTCAGCAACGTGCTTTTGCCGCAGCCGGACGCGCCGAGCAGGCACAGGAACTCGCCGGAAGGAACCGTCAGATCGACACGATCGAGCGCGATATAGGGCTGTTCGTCACCAAATACCTTGGTGAGGTCGCGGATCGCAAAGACTTCCGCCGCGGGTGACACCGGCGCAATAGACCCTGCACCGGTCCGGTCAGGCGCAGCCTGCGCACTCGTCAACATGGCGGCGGCGCCGCGGTGACAGCAGCGGGATCGATCGATTTCAGACCATCCGGCCAGATCCAGTTGCCGAGATCAGACGGCGCTTTCTGTTGCCCGGTCCGCTCCTGCCACTGATTTTCGGCGCAGAAATCGTCGAAGAAGACCTGATCGAACTTCAAGACGCGTTCGAGGATGTCGCGCTGTTCCTTAACCTCCGCTTCGCTCAAGCCGAATTTCTGGTTCAGGTAGGCGGCAGTCGCCGGGAAATCGGCCGCGGCTGCAGCGGCACCCTTGCGCACGGCGCGCAGGAAGCGCTTGGCCTTGTCGGCGCCTTCTGGCGTCGCCAGCCAGTCTGGGCGGGCACCAAAGACGCTATAGCCTTTGACATACCCCTCGGCGGTGCTGAGGTAGTGGATTTTGTCGGGGCATATCTGAAGCGCCTTGGCCGGGGTCGGCTGCCAGATAAAAAAGGCATCGATGTCGCCGCGGCAAAGCGCCGCCGGCATCAGCGGCGGGTCCAGGTTTTTAACCGTCACCGCTGCTTCGTCGATGCCGTTCTTGCGCAGATACTCGGAAATGAACCATGAGCCGGTTGAGCCGACCCGCGTCGCCACCGTCTTGCCTGTCAAATCCTTCGGAGATTTGATCGCGTTCGTCGCGACGACGAGATACCCCTTCGCATCGCGCTCGCTCGGCGCGATCAGCCGGTAAGCAGCGCCGCTCTGCCAGTACTGCAGCGCCGGCAGATCGCCAGTGTACATGATATCACCGCCGCCTGCCTTGAAGCTCTGGATCGCGGTCGTCCCCGACGGAAACAGCCGGATCTGCACCTCGAGCCCCTCGGCCTTGAGGAAACCTTTGGCCTCAGCCATCCACAGCGAGTCGGCATTCGTGCCGGGCTGGGCGTAGACGACGAGTGGCAGCGGATCGTTACCGGCCCGGCCCGCACTCCCGACCAGAGACGCGAGCGATAACACGATCGTCCCAACAAGCCACCCTCGCCAACTCTGCACCGCCGCATCCCGTAAGTCGAACCGCGCCCAATATCTTCTTTGCGGCTCGCAGCAAGAAACATGCCCTGCGCGACCATAAAGGCCCGAGCCGAATTAGGCCGCGCCTCCGGCCCGCGCTGATAGGGAGGGATCCGTTAAGGACGCACGGTTATAGGATCGAGCGCACGGCCTCAATCGTTGACCGACAGCACCATGATCGGGTCGGCGATCTTCTCGGGAGCGATTTCCTGGTCGAGTGGCAGTACCGCCGTACCGATGGCGAAGAACTCGATGACATGCGATTTCCAGGCATGGCTGCCTTCATAGATATCGACGCCCACGACGCCCTCGGCCTTGGCCGCCGATGCTTCGGCCTGCATGCGTTCGATGGCGATCTCGCGCGCCTCGTACATCGCTGAGGTATAGTTTTCGAGCTCGACATTGCGCCCGACAGTGGAAATCCCGGCGAGCATGCCGCGATGCGCCACGTGATAGACGCAGCTGCCCATCACCATCTCGACCGGCCGATATCCGGCATGCAATAGCGACCAGAAATCCTGGCCGGTCAGGTCGGAGGTAAAGGGGCCGCCATCATGCGCGCGGAAGCCCTTGCGGCCCGCACCATGAATGACTCCCGTGCCGATCGCCATGAATTCCAGCAGATGCTCGTCAAACTCCAGACGCTTGATCGTGAGTTTCACGCCGACGATGCCATCCGCGCCCATGGCAGACGCTTCGGCCCGCATCCGCGACATTGCGAGTTCGCGCGCGTGGTACATGGCCTTGGACAGCACGTCCAGTTCCTGGTTCCGGCCCCAGCTACCGTACTGAATCCCGACATGATAGACGCACGTGCCGACGCAAAGCCCGATCGGCTCGAACCCGGCCTTGCGCACCAGCAGGAATTCGTTGACCGAAAAATCGGAGGTAAAAACGCCCGCCGAGCTGGTCGAATGGCGCAGGCCCTTGAGCCGCTCCTTGGCATGGGCCGGGATGTTGTCCGACATGGCTCAGATCGCTCCCTCTTTTTCGTTGGACGCGTAGGATTGATGGTGAGGCTTCGTGCCGATCAGCGGCGACGGGCCGGCATGCATGTCGACCATCATCTGGATGTCGTGCTTGAACGGCACACCCGGCTTGGCATCGACGGTGGTGGCGATGACGATGTGCCGACCGAGAAACCGTTTCGGCTGGTTCTCGCTCTCGAACTCGAAAAGCTGGCTGAAATTGATGTGGGCGAGGACGCCATTCCCCTGACTCTGCGCGTTCCGCCTGAGCTCGACATGGGCGCGCCGCCGAATCTGCTCCCAGAAGGTGCCGAGGGCCGTATTTTCGATGTTGCCGAGCCAGGTCTGGTTGGTGCGGCCGCGCCAATCGTTAAGCCAGTCGTATTGCGCGCCGACAGCGAGGCCGGTCGGCACGACATCGGCCTCCAACAACTTGACGAATTCGAGTGCCGAGATGGTGGCGACGACGGGCTGCGGGTTTGCCGGCAACCCCTCAAGTCGGATGGCAGTGCCGACCAGCGTAAAATCGGTACTGTTTTCAACATTGAGCGGAATTGTGCGCATCTTCACGTCGACGATGGCATTGGCGCCGGCTGCCTTGGCTTCGGCGCGGAGCCGGTCGAGCGCTGTATGCCAGCCTTGGGCATGGCCTTCCGTCCAGGACCAGCCGTGATGCAGCCAGCAGGTTGCGGTGACGGCGGCTACCGGTGTCAGCCCGTGCGATCGCACGATCAGCAATTCCGCCGGCGTCAGCGTCGCCGTCCAGGGCAGCGTGCCACGACGCGCGCCCTCCAGCCGCGCCCGTGTCGCCGCGGGCACGGCACCGCTATGCAGACATTCCACGATATCGGCTTGGCGACGCTCATTGGCCGCCTGCTGCGCGGCTGAATCAACACCAGCCGTACCGAACGGATCGAATTGGCTCATGTCAGCTACCCATGAAGGCGGCGAGGGATTGGCTTAATGCCTTGGCATCGGCAGTCGCTGCCTTGGTGTCTTCGGCGAGGCGGGCGAACCATTCCGCGGGGTTCACCGGCTTGGTGCTGAGCGTAATGCCGCGGACCACCATCGCGACGCTGGCGTTCAGCTTGCCGCCAGCAATGTCCAGCCTGTAGCGCTTGTCGCCGAGTTCGACGGTGACGCCGGTGGTTTTGGCGGTGCGCGAAAAAAAGCCTTTACTGCTGTGAATCGTCACCAGCGCCGGCATGGCCTCATGCAGCCGGAGCGCCAGGGCATTCAGGTTGCTTTCCGCATCCGAGGTGAACCGCCGCAGCCAGGCAGCCTGGATGTCGAAATCGTCGCCCTGACTCATGAACTGCCACTTGGACGGCGATTCATCGGCGGCTCAGGGGGCGATGGCATGCTGGTTGACGCCCTGCATGCCGATCACCAGCCGGTCGCGGATGGCGGCGAGCTTGGCGTCGCGCTCGCGGTCACCCGCGGCGACGTCGCGTTCGATATCGATGACCTCGTGCATGGTCTTGATCGCCTCATCCGCGACCTGCGCCAGCAC
This sequence comes from Alphaproteobacteria bacterium, assembly GCA_019240125.1. GTDB lineage: Bacteria > Pseudomonadota > Alphaproteobacteria > ATCC43930 > CGMCC-115725 > DATARH01. The sequence continues at coordinate 12,241 of JAFAYW010000058.1, read as the reverse complement.
ATCGACATTGCGCTGGTCGCCGCCGAGGCTGCGTGCGGCCGAAACCGCGGCGTCGTGCGCGCCCTTCGAGGCGAGTTGGGTGATCGTTCGAGCCGCTTCGGCAAGCTTCTCCGATTCCTCGGCGGCATGCCGGATCTCGACCTGCACGACGGCCTGCGACGCCACCGCCATCAGCCGCGGGATGACCACAAGCATGCCGTTCGAAATCTGCATCAGCCGGGTCTCCGCAGCCTTTTTGTTCTGCCCGATGATCGGGATCAGCATCGCCGAACCGATCAGGTTTTCTCGCATCTCCGCGATCTTGCCGCGGAAATTGGCGAGCGCGCCGCGAAACTCCATGACATCGGCAGCATCGGCCGGATCGCCGGTTTTCACCGCGTTCTGCCGCAGCGCTTCCAATTCCTCCTGGCCGCGATCGAGCGCGACCTGACCGGCCGCGATCTCGATCTTGAGACCATGCAGGCTCTGGCGGATGGCGGCGGCCTGCTGATCAAGAAGCTCGATCGACACGGCAAGATCGGCCTTTGTCTTGCGCGCCTTGGCCTGCTCGCCGTCCATCAGGTCGAGGAAGGTTTTGCGATTTTCCTGAAACCCCTTGAAGGCGGTATGAGCGTCGGCCGCAACCCCCAGCAATTTCCCAATGATGCCGGTGCGCCGCGCCGGCTGGCCGGCGGCGGCCTCGGCTTGCAGGTCCTCGATCCGCAGGATCTTGACGCCGTCGATGACGGCGGCCGCGATGCGCCCCACCTCACCGGCCTCGCCGAGCCGCACGCCCGTCAGCAGCTGCCGCGACGCCTGAGCGATGTTGGCCATCACCCCGTCGCCATGGGCAAGCAGGGTTGCAGTCGCGCGGAAATCGATCTTGCCGGCCTCCTGTTGCGCGGCGGCGAGTTCTTCCGGGCTCAGATTGGACACCTCGACCAGCCGTCCTGGCGGCGCTTCCGGTTGCAGCCGCGGGTCCATTACCGCGGCTGCGTTAACGGGCGCGACCGCCAAAGGCGCGCTCGGCGCCGCGTCGAGAGTGTCGAAAAGCGAAAGATCGAGCGGTGTTTCCGGCTTAGTAACAGACATCGCGGCCCTCTTTCGAGCGAGCTCCGATTTTAGTCCGAAGTTTCCGATGTTCGAAGGCGCAAACGCCGGATGGCTATCTCAGCCAGCGGGGCGGCGCTCGCGCCTAAACAGGCGATGGCGCCAGCCATGGCGCTGGCGCGTCCTCCAGGCCGATCAGCGCGAGCCCGAAGGCCACCGATCGGAAGTTTTCGCCGCCGGCTAGCCGATCTGCGCCAAATCGTGACACGAAGACATGCTGCACCGCGGGAATAAGCGAGCTCCCCCCTGTAAGGAATACGCTGTCGATCTCCTCGACCGCAACCCCATGCGCATGCAGCAGCCGATCGACCGTCTGCTCAATGCGGGCGACATCGTGGGCTATCCAGCGCTCGAAATCGGCGCGCGAAATCTCCGTTTCGATGTCGAGTTTGCCCAGCCGGAGACCGAATGTCGTGCGATGCGCTGAGGATAGCCGCACCTTCGCGTCGGAAACCGCGCGATAGATGTTGAACCCCCAGTCATTGCGGATGATGTCGAGAAACATCGCGATCTTCTCGGGGGAAAACGAGGCGCGCCGCAGTCGGTCGAGTTCGCGCAGATGTTCCGGCGTCTTGAGCATCGCGAGTTGGTGCCATCGCGCGAAACTGGCGTAATAATGCTGTGGAATTGGCAGGATTTTATCGAGTGAGCGAAATTCGGTGCCCTTGCCGAGTAACGGCGCCACGACGGCGTCGATAATGCGAAAGTCGAAGCTGTCACCCGCGACGCCAAGCCCGGCGTGACCGATCGGGATCGCCGCGACGCGGTCGCCGCGACGCTCAAACTGGATCAGCGAGAAATCGCTGGTGCCGCCGCCGAAATCGCTGACCAGCACCAATGCATCGGATTTGAGACGTTGCGCGAAGTAGTAGGCGGCCCCGACCGGCTCGTAAGCATAAGCCGGGTCGTGAATGCCGATGCGCCGGTAGGCTTCGTCGTAGCGCCGAACCGCGAGCGCCTCGTCGGGTGCGGCACCGACAAACCCGACTGGCCTCCCCGAGATCACCCGACCGTCCAATTCGGCGAGCTGGCCGCCGGCATCCCGGATGGCGAGCCGAAAGAACTCCGAAAGCAGATCCTCCAATTTGTAGCTGCGGTTGAAGATGCGAGTTTCGTCGAAAATCGCGCTCGCGACATGGCTCTTGAACGATTGGATAAACCGCGTCTCATGAGCCGACTCCAGGTATGTCCGAACCGCCCGAATGCCGGCGGAAACTTCGACATCGAACCGTGCCGCCGACAATTGCTCAAAACACAAAACCGACCGATAGATGTCGGATTGTTCGCGATCATCGCGGAACGTGACCGCACGCACTGCCGCGCCAGGACTTGCGATGGCGACAACGGTGTTCGTCGTACCGAAATCGATGCCGATCGACGTCACACTTCCCATCATCGGTCCTGCATCGGTTACGACTTCCTCCAGCGCCGCCATGACCGTACAGTGTCAATACCGGTCGGTCGCCTCTATGCGCCAGTCGCGACGCTCTTCGCTTACACGCCGCGACGCTGCATTTGCCTGCGACGCAACGAGGTTTACGGGCAATTGCGCCCGGGCCGCTTAATCAACCGGGAAGTACCGTCTCGACTTTATGAGGTCCCGGATTGCCGAACGTGGATGCCTTTGACCTTCAGCGCTTCGTCACAGCGCAGGAGCCGATGATCGATACAGCGCTCGCCGAATTGCGTGCCGGCCACAAACGAACCCACTGGATGTGGTTTATCTTTCCGCAACTCCGCGGACTTGGCCAATCATCGATGGCTCTTCATTACGGGATCAGCACGCTGGAAGAGGCGCGCGCGTACCTCCAGCACCCGGAACTCGGCCCCCGGCTGGTGGCATCTACCCAGGTTGTGCTCGGCGCGCCCGGCGCGAGCCTGCACGACATCTTTGGCTCACCCGACGATATGAAATTCAGATCATCGATGACGCTATTCGCGCTCGCGGCCGAGGGATCATCCAGTAGCATCTATCACCAGGCGCTCGATAAGTGGTGTAACGGCAAATTGGATCCAAAGACCGTCCATATGCTGACCGGTAAGCGAGACGGTTAGCCTATTTGAGGTTTTCGCTTTGAGGCGGACACCGATGTCCAGCGCACTTAACGCCGGCTTGCCGTCAATATCTCTAGTTCGTATCGAACGCCGGGAGTCCTCAGTCCGACATCATTCAAGCTCAATGTAGTGGCGCAAATCCTTCATCACCCACAGGCCAAGGAATGTCAGGACCGCAAGGAGCGAAGTAAGATAGGGTATATTGTAGAATACCTGGATGCGTCCACCAAATAAGCCGCCTCGTATGATTTCATAACACTGCAATGACGGAACCAAGGTGAGCGCAACCGCCCGAACGCTCGACGGCAGCCATTCCGCCAGGTAGAAGCACCCCGAGATCGGCAACCAGATATAAGAGATCGGCGGCCATATGTGTTCTACCAAATCGGATCGCTCGCTCCAGGCCGCGACGAGCATCGCCACCGCCATAGACCACCACGCATTAAACAATATACCCAGCAGGAACAGGGAATAATTAGCCGGTAACGGCATGAATCCGAGAAGGTAAAAAACCACGAAAGAAAAGGCCAGCGCGCCCATATTCCCTATTAATTCCAAGCCGCAGCGACCGATGATGAGATCAAACGGCGTCACCCGACGATGATAAAGCAGGGCAGCGTTGGCCCAGACGCATTTCATCGCCAAGCCTGTGGTATGCCTGAACATAAGCAAGGGCAGGTAGCCCGTCCACAGGAGTGGAATGAGCGCCAATCCATTTTCAAATCGGCCCCGCATCAAAGCCCACATGGTAAGTACGGGAAACGAGAACACCAGCGGCTCGGCAAACAGCCAGGCAAACCCCAGGTTGCGCCGCCCCCAGCGAGTTTGTATTTCGCGCATCCAAATGGCGCCGATTACGCGACGTTGAACAGCCCACGCATGCAATACATCCGCCAAGCCATGCTCTCCTGATTGTCGTGTTCGTGAGTATTATAGCAGAGGGAGGCCGGTCACGCACCTGCCGGCTGGCGCATAACCAGAGTGTCAGCCGTCAAGCGCCGCTCGGCCAATGATGTCGAGCGCCCCGCGAGAGCCTCGTGCCACGTATACGGCTCGCGGCCCCAGGCCAGTGAAAGCACTACTCCCGACCTCGTCACGCAGATCGGGCGACGGGTGACGATCTAATGGGACAGCTGAGCCGCGCCGGCGTGGATGCAGCGCACCAGCCGATTTGGGGCGGAGAGACGCGCCTCGGGGACGTGATCGAGGCAGGCGGCCTCGGCCTCCGAACAACGCGGCGCGAAAGAGCAGCCGGGCGGTACCGAACGCGGGTCGGGCGGCGCGCCCGGAATGCTCGGCAGCCGCTCGCCGCGCCTGCGGCCGTGTGCCATGGCGCCGAGCAGACCGCGTGTATAGGGGTGCGCCGGAGTGCGCAGGATGTCGCGCACCGAGCCGCCTTCGACGATGCGGCCGGCATACATGACCTCGATGCGGTCGGCGATCTCGCTGGCGACGCCGATATCGTGGGTGACGAAAATGATCCCCATGCCCAATTCCTGCTGCAACCGCCGCAGCAGCAGCAGGATCTGGATTTGCACCGTCGCGTCGAGGGCGGTCGTCGGCTCGTCGGCGAGCAACAGGCGGGGCCGGCAACTCAGTGCCATCGCGATCATCGCGCGCTGCCGCAACCCACCCGACAATTCGTGCGGATAGGCCGCGAGAACGCGTTGTAGCGACGGCACCTGCACCATTTCCAGCAGGTCAAGCGCGCGCCGCTCGGCGTCGCGCCGCGACACCGCTTCATGGCGGATGATCGTTTCGGTGATCTGGTGGCCGATCGTAAAGACCGGGTCGAGTGCGGTCATCGGTTCCTGAAAGATCATCGACACCAGCCGGCCGCGGATATCAGCCACGGCATCCTCCGCCGCGGCAAGCATATCGTGGCCGCACACCAGCAACTCGCCGCCGAGTGCGGTCTGACGCGGCGGGTGGAGCGCCATCATCGCGCGCAGCGTCACGGACTTACCCGAACCGCTCTCGCCGAGAATAGACAGGACCTCCCCGGGCAGGAGATCGAGGTCGACGCCATTGACTGCGGTGACGCTGGCATCGCGCGATACAAAGCGCACTGTCAGGCCACGCGCCCGCACCAGAGCGGCCGGCTCGGCGGTCGTCTCAGGCATGCGGCGGTGGTGCCAGCGTGTGGCCACTGCCCGGCGTGATCGCGAGGCAGGCGGCATGGTGGTCCGCCGCGACGACATCGGGCGCCGGGCGCCGGGTCGCGCAGACTTCCTGCGCCAGTGCGCAGCGGGTGCGGAAATAGCAGCCGGAGGGCGGGTCGAGCGGGCTCGGCGGATCACCGGTTAGTGGCGGCTCGGTGCGCCGCCGGTCGGGATCGAGCGAGGGCCGGCTGGCGAGCAGGGCGGCGGTGTAAGGGTGGGCCGGGGCGGCATAAACTGTCTCCACTGGCCCGCTTTCAACCGAACGGCCGAGATACATCACAATGACCCGGTCTGACACGTAATGCACAACGCCGAGATCGTGGCTGACCAGAAGATAGGTCAGTTTGAATTGCGCCTTGAGGTCGGCAAGCAGGTTGAGGATCTGGGCCTCAACCGATTTATCGAGCGCCGATAGCGGTTCGTCGAGGATCATCAGGCGCGGTTGCAGGGCGAGCGCGCGTGCGATGTTGATGCGCTGCCGCTGGCCGCCGGAGAGCTGATGCGGGTAGCGCCTGCCGTGCTGGGCCGGGCTGAGCCCCACCGCGTCGAGCAATTCGCGGGCGCGCGCGGTCGCCGCTTTGCGCGAGGCGCCGTGTACCTGGCTCGGAAAGGCTATCGCCTCCTCCGCCGACAGACGCGGGTTCAGCGAGGCGTAGCTGTCCTGGAACACCATCTGCACCTGCCGGCGGTATTGCTTCAGCGGCAGGGCCGCCGATCCGACGCGCTGGCCATCGAACCACACCTCACCCGCGCTCGGGTCGAGCAAGGCGAGGATCAGCCGCAACGTCGTCGATTTGCCGCAGCCGGACTCCCCGACGATGCTGACCGTCTCGCCCGCCCGCACATCAAAACTCAGGCCGTCGACGGCGCGGACCGTGCGCTGCGGGCTGCCGCCGCGCTTCACCCGGTAATCCTTGCTCAAGTTGCGCACCGCCAGCAGCGGCGGGCTCGCCGCGGCAGCAGTCAGCATTTCCATGGCTTCGGCAGATTGCATGTCAGGACCGTCTCAGCGCCTTCTCCCGGTATTCAGCCGCACGGCTATCCGCGCCAGCATCTGGCCACGAAATCGCCGGGCGCGAACGTGTATCGGATGACAAAAAGGCATGCCTTGACAGCGTTCTGGGCAAATTCCTGAATGCGATCGAGTGCGGCAGCCCGCCAGCGCGCGAAACTTGCATGCTGCGAGGTGGTTTCGCAACGCGGCGCCGTTGGCAGGCATGTATAGCAAGGATCGGTGATGGCGCAGCAACGGCTTCGACGGAGCATTTCCCGGCGGCGGGTTCTGGGTATGACCACCGCGGCGGCCGGCATTGGCGTATTGCCGCGTTCGAGCCATGCCGCCGCCAGCAGCACGCTGCGTATTGGCACGACGCTGGCGCAATTGCCGACGACCACCGGCGCGCCGGACCAAGGCACCGAGGGCCTGCGCTTTATGGGGTTAACCCTCTATGACGGCCTGGTGAGCTGGGACCTCAGCAGCGCCGACAAGCCCGCCACGTTGCGCCCCGGACTTGCCCTGTCATGGTCGGCGGATCCGGCGGACCGGACGCGCTGGACCTTTAAATTGCGCCCCGACGCACGTTTTCACGACGGCTCGCTGTTTGACGCGGATGCGGTCGTGTGGAACTTCGACAAGATATTCGACCGCGGCAAACCACAATTCGATGCCGGCCAGGCCGGTCAGGCGGTGTGGCGCATCCCTTCGGTCGCGTCCTATCTCAAGATCGATGCCGCGACGGTCGAGATCAAGACCAAGGCGCCGGACGCGACGCTGCCCTATCAGCTGGCCACGATCATGATGTCGAGCCCGGCGCGCTGGAAGGAGCTTGGCGGCAATTGGCAGGAGGTCGCCAAGAAGCCGTCCGGCACCGGCCCCTGGACCCTCGAAAGCTATGCGCCGCGCGAGCGCGCCGTGTTGCGCCGCAACACCTCATACTGGGACAAGACGCGGATGCCCAGGATGGAGCAGCTCGCTCTCTTGCCGATTCCCGATCCGGCGACGCGTACCGCGGCATTGCTGAGCGGGCAGGTCGATTGGGTCGAGTCGCCGACGCCCGATACCGTCGCGGAGCTCAAGGGCGCCGGAATGCAGGTGCTGACCGGCAAGATGCCGCATAGCTGGCCGTATACCTGCAACATGACAAAGGCATCGCCACTCTCCGATGTGCGAGTGCGTAAGGCGCTCAACCTCGCCATCGACCGCAAAGGGCTGGTGACTCTGCTCAATGGGTTGTGCCTGCCGGCAAGCGGCGTGGTTGAGCCGGGCAGCCCGTGGTGCGGCCATCCGGGCTTCCACATCGATTACGACCCCGACGCCGCCAAGAAGCTGCTCGCTGAGGCCGGATACGATGCCGAACACCCGCTGAAGCTGAAATTCGCAATCTCCACCTCGGGCTCGGGGCAGATGTACCCGCTGCCGATGAACGAATTCGTGCAGCAGAATTTCAGCGCGATCGGCGTTGATCTCGAATTTCAGGTGATGGAGTGGCAGGCGCTGCGCTCCTTGCGTGACGCCGGTGGCGCCAAGGGACCCCGCAGCCAGGGCATCGACGCGATTAACAACAGCTGGAACTCGATGGACCCCTACGCGGCGTTCATTACCCACGCCGACAGCCAGTTCGTGCCTCCGAATGGGATGAATTGGGGGTTTCTCGACGATCCCGAGATCAATCGCCTGTGCGGCGAAGCGCTCAACGAGTTCGATCCGGCGAAGCAGGATGAGGTGCTGGCCAAGATCAACGAGCGCATGGTCGATCAGGCGGTGTGGATTTTCGTGGTCCACGATGTAAATCCGCGCGCCACCACGGCGAGGGTCAAGGGGTTGATCGAGGCACAGAGCTGGTTTGTCGACTTCTCACCGGTCTATCTGGATTAGCGCGTTGCTGCATTATCTCGCCAGACGGGTTTTCTATGCCCTGCCGATCGCCCTGTCGGTCAGTCTTGTCTGCTTTATGCTGGTGCACATCGCGCCGGGAGACCCGATCGATGCGATTGTGTCGAGCGATGCGCCTAAGGAGGTGGTCGAGCAGATCCGCCATGATTACGGGCTCGACAAACCGCTGCCAGTACAGTTCGCGCTGTGGCTGGGGCATATCGGACGGGGCGACCTCGGGCAGTCGCTGGCTACGGGGCGGCCCGTCGCCAGCGAGTTGGTTTCGGCGATCCGCAACACCTTCGCGCTGGCGGTCGGCGCCTCATTGATCGGCTTTCTTCTCGGCTGCGGGCTCGGCGCCCTGGCCGCCACGCGACAAGGCACCTGGGTCGACAAACTATGCACCAGCGTCGCGGTGGCCGGCGTTTCGGTGCCGCATTACTGGCTCGGCATGGTGCTGGTGGTGATCTTCAGTGTCAAACTGGGCGTCCTGCCGGCGATGGGCGGCGGCGACGGCGCCAGCCTGTGGGACGGAGATTATATCAGGCACATGATCCTGCCGGCTGCGACGCTGGCGGTGATTCCGATGGGCATCATCACCCGCATGGTGCGCGGGCTGATCCTCGAAATCCTGCCCCAGGACTTCATCGTGACCTTGCGCAGCAAGGGACTGCGTCGCGCCGGCATCTTTCAGCACGTGCTGAAAAATGCGGCACCGACGGCCATGGCGGTCGCGGGGTTGCAGTTCGGCTATCTGGTCGCCGGATCGATCCTGGTCGAGACTGTGTTCAGTTGGCCCGGAACCGGGTTGTTGCTGTACAGCGCGATCTTCCAGCGCGATTTGCCCTTGTTGCAGGGGACGATCCTCGTTTTGGCGCTGTTCTTTGTCGCGCTGAACCTGCTGGTCGATGTTGCGCAGACCGCGCTCGACCCGCGGATCCGCCGTGTCTGATCAAATCGCCCGCACCTCGGCGACAGTACCGGCCCTCCCCAGCACGGCTGTAGCGGTATCGCGCACACCTGGCTATTGGTCCGATGTTGCGCGGCGGCTGCGGCGCGACCCGGGTGCCTTGATCTGCGCCGCCATCCTGTTGCTGATTCTGATCGCGCTCCTCGCCGCGCCATGGCTGGCGCCGTACAACCCCTATACCGGCAGCGCCCTGACGCGCCTCAAGCCGATCGGCACGCCCGGGCATCCGCTCGGCACCGACGAACTCGGCCGCGACATGCTAGCCCGGCTTCTGTATGGCGGCCGCTTGTCATGGTTTCTCGGCCTTGTGCCTGTCGCGGTTGCGTTTGTGCTGGGCAGCCTGCTCGGCATCATCGCCGGGTATAGCGGCGGGCGGATCAACATGCTGATCATGCGCGCCACCGACATCTTCTATGCCTTTCCCTCGGTCTTGCTCGCGGTGGCGATCAGCGGCGCGCTCGGCGGTGGCATCATCGACGCGATGTTGTCGATGACGATCGTCTTTCTGCCGCCGATCATCCGGATCGCGGAGAGCGTGACCGCTGGCGTTGCCAGCCTCGACTATGTCGAGGCGGCTCGCTCGACCGGCGCCGGCCCGATGCTGGTGGCGCGCGTGCATGTGTTGCCGAACGTGCTCGGGCCGATCTTTGTCTACGCGACAAACCTGATCAGCATGTCGATGATCCTCGCCGCCGGGCTGTCGTTTCTCGGGCTTGGGGTGCAACCGCCGCAGGCCGAGTGGGGGCTGATGCTGAGCAGCCTGCGCACCGCGATCTATCTGCAGCCGCTGGTGACGATGCTGCCGGGCATCTGCATCTTTATCACCAGTATCTGCTTCAACCTGCTGAGCGACGATCTGCGCGCGGCGATGGACGTAAAAGTGTAAGGGGACGCCGCACCGATGATGCGATTGCACGATCTGACGGCCCGCGACATCGCCCACGGCGTGACCCAAGGAAATTTTCGTGCCGAGGACGTGGTGCGGGATTGCCTCGACCACATCGCGGCGCGCGATGGCAAGGTGCTCGCCTGGGAATATCTCGACGCCGACGGTGCCATCGCGGCAGCGCGGCGGGCGGATGCCGGCGAGCATCGCGGTTTGCTGGCCGGCGTGCCGTTCGGCATCAAGGACATCTTTGACACGGCCGACATGCCGACCGGCTACGGCTCGCCGATCTTCGCCGGGCATCGCCCGGCAAGCGATGCCGCGACCGTCGCGCTGCCGCGCCGCGCCGGTGCGGTCGCACTGGGGAAAACGGTGACGACCGAGTTCGCCAATGTGCACCCCGGTAAGACGCACAACCCGTTCGATCCGACCCGGACACCCGGCGGCTCGTCGAGCGGTTCGGCGGCGGCGGTCGGCGCCCGCATGGTACCGCTGGCGCTGGGCACCCAGACCACCGCCTCGACGATCCGCCCCGCCTCGTTCTGCGGCACGCATGCGTTGGTGGGCAGCTTTGCCGATATCAGCTGCTCCGGCATCCGGCAGGCGTCATGGTCGCTCGACCGGCCTGGCCTGTTCGCGCGCTCGATCGACGATCTCGCGCTGTTCCGCCATGTGCTGCTCGGCGAGCGCGATACGCCGGCCTGGCCCGAGCCACTGCTGCCGCGCATCGGCTTCTGCCGCACACATCTATGGAACGATGTCGAGCCCAGCACCCAGGCGATGCTCGAAGCCGCCGCCGCATGCCTCGGCCGCGCGGGCGCCGCGGTGACCGATATATCCTTGCCGGATCATTTCGCGGAAATACCCGACGCGCATCGCTGGATATCAAGCTACGAATTCACCCGCAATTTTACGTACGAAGTCGAGCATCACTGGAAGCGAATCAGCTCGACCTTGCGGCAGGGCCGGTTGCGCGACGGCCTCGGCTGCTCTTATCAGCAATACCGCCGCGCCTGGGATTACGCGGCGCGCTGCCGCGCCCAGGTGCTCGCCGTGTTTGACGAGGTCGACGTTCTCCTGACGGTCAGCGCCGCGGGCGAGGCGCCAGCCGGCACCGCAACAGGCAATCCTGCCTTTGGCGCGATCTGGACCGCGCTGCACCTGCCGAGCCTCAACCTGCCCGCGTTCACCGGCCCGTCTGGACTGCCGGTCGGGCTGCAACTCGTCGCCGCGCCGCATCGCGACAGGGAGTTGCTCGGCTGTGGTTTGTGGGTGGAGCAGCGGCTCGGTTGATCGGCACCGCCGCATCCGCGTCCAGGGGCTCCTGCAGCCCGTGGATCATTTCGCCCGGATTGACCGATAGGGGGCCGGTCTTTATGGTCGCTCAGCCCGGTCCTTAAAGATCAAGCATTCGGCGTAATGTACCTTCTCGCTGTGTTCGGCATTGCACTGACCCTGGGCATTATCCTCGCGTTAAGCCGAAAATACCTACTTGGCTGGTATCTCCATGAAGTGCGCGGCCTAGACCTGCCGGAAGAACCGGGCGAGGCAATCGTTACCTATCCCCTGGCCTGATCGGGCGCGTATGAACTTTCGCCAACTTCGCCTGTCGCTGCTGTTCTTCTTATTGGCACCGGCCGCACTATGGCGCCGGCTGCGGCAACGCCCGGCGGGGTGGATCCAGGCGAGGCCGGAGCGCTGAGATGCGGGTGCTGGGTATTTCCTGCTACTACCACGACAGCGCCGTGGCCCTGGTCGAGGATGGCGAGATCCGCTTTGCGATCCAGGAAGAGCGGCTCAGCCGGCGCAAGCACGATGCGCGCTTTCCGGTGCTGGCAATGGGCGCCGCGTTGCGCGGCTGTGATTTGAACATCGGCGATCTCGACCGCATCGTGTTCTACGAAGATGCCGGGCTGAAGCTCAACCGCATCTGGGACCAGGTGCTCGACGGCTGGCCGCGCACCCGGGCAATCTTCGACGAAGACCTGCCGCGCTTCGTGCACCACAAATTGCCGCTCGCCGAGCAACTGCGAAAGCACTTCGTCTACACCGGCACGATTGAACATTCCGAGCACCACCGCTCGCACGCCGCTTCGGCGTTCTTCACCTCGCCCTTCGAGCGGGCATTGGTGGTGACGCTTGACGGGGTCGGCGAGTACGAGACCGCATCGGTCTATCTCGGCGAAGGCAACCGGCTGCGCAAAATC